>CAZDCH010000037.1:0-11198 GCA_964503915.1 uncultured Thermoplasmatales archaeon | reverse complement strand
CTTATTCCATGCAATCCATTTTTAATGAGAAACGCTTTAGAATTACTTAAAGAAAAAAATATTGAGGAATATGAAATTTGTTACGAAGCAACTCATCATGGGCCATATTTAAACAAACCTTGTTTTTTTATCGAAGTTGGAAGCACGGAAAGAGAATGGAAAGATGAAAAAGCTTGTAAAATGGTTGCAGAAGCAATATTGCAGATGGAATATAAAAAATATGATGTGGCAATAGGAATTGGAGGGGGTCATTATGCCCCCAGATTTACAGAAATTGCTTTTGAAAAAAATATTGCATTTGGGCATATCGCCGCTAAATATGCCTTACCTTATTTAAATGAAAAAATGTTAATTCAAATGATAAATGCAACACCAAATTGTAAGAAAGCATATTTTCATGGGCAACATGAAGAAATAAAGGAAATGGCCAAAAAATTTGGATTAATTTGTTTATAATGTCGGGGGCGGGATTCGAACCCGCGACCTCCTGATTTCTCAGCGAACCCTTTAGCTTTGCTTATGAGTCAGGCGCTCTAACCAAGCTGAGCCACCCCGACTAATTTTAAATAAATTTTTGTTATAAAAAAATTGCTTGCAAAAATGCTTTAATTTATTTTTGTTTTCAAATCATGATAATAGTAAATACAAAGGCATATAAGGAAGGGATAGGAAGAAATGCAATTAAGCTTGCAAAAATTATGGAAAATATAGAAAATGAATATGGAGTTGAAATGGCAATTGCAGTTCAACCATCTGATATATACATTTCAAATCATGTTAGTATAAAAGTTTTTGCTCAACATATCGATGCAATAGAATTTGGCAGTCATACAGGATGGATTTTGCCAGAGGCAATAAAGGAGGCTGGAGCAAGTGGAACACTAATTAATCATTCAGAACATACAATGAAAATTGAAGAAGTTGAAAAGATAATTAATAGAGCAAGAAATATTGGATTAAAAACAGTTGCATGTGCAAGCAATATTGCAATAACAAAAGCAATAGCATGTTTAAGTCCAGATTATGTTGCTATCGAGCCTCCGGAACTAATAGGAGGAGATGTATCAGTAACAAAAGCAAAGCCAAGCATTGTAAAAAAGGCAGTTGAAGAAGTAAAAAAAATTGATAAAAAAATAAAAGTATTGTGTGGTGCTGGAATAAAAAATGGAAAGGATGTTAAAAAAGCAATTGAGTTGGGAACAGATGGAATATTGGTGGCTAGTGGAATAGTTAAAGCAAAAGATAAAGAAAAAGTTTTGAAGGAAATGGCATCAAGCTTTACATTATAATCTGTATTGTCTACAAATTGTGCAATAAATTTATTGCCCCATGCATGTGGGATATAGAAGCACTCATCTAAATATTTCCTTTTTTAACACAAAATTTTGCCCATATACGCATTTTTTCCATTCCATATTGATTATTCCATCTAGATTCTGTAATATAAACTCTTAGATGCCCACATATATCTTATCTTCATTGTTTTTATTGTTAGATTTATTCATATCTTTGAATCACCAAGTCAATATCCTACAATGCTTATTGAAATATTATTTACATCTCTATTTTCACATTTCCTTTAAATTTATATTTGTTGCTACATACCACCATCTATATAAACAACAGGCAATGGCAAAGAAAAATAATAGTTGTTCAGCTTAAAAAAATTTTACTTAAAAATTTTTTTATACTTTATAATAATGTGAATCATATATGAAACCATATGTTATAATAAATTGTGCTTCCTCTATAGATGGAAAAATAGCTTTGGTTGGAAAAAAACAATTAAAAATATCTAATGAAGAAGATATGGCAAGAGTGCATAAGCTCAGAAATGAATGTGATGCAATATTGGTAGGAATAGAAACAGTTTTGGCAGATAATCCAAAGCTAACTGTAAAAGAAAAGTATGTTAGCAAGGCAAAACAAC
Source organism: uncultured Thermoplasmatales archaeon (assembly GCA_964503915.1). Taxonomy (GTDB): domain Archaea; phylum Thermoplasmatota; class E2; order UBA202; family JdFR-43; genus JAPDJP01. The sequence continues at coordinate 9,268 of CAZDCH010000037.1, read as the reverse complement.
CCTTAAGAATTGTTTTAGATAGCAATTTTAGAGTGCCTAAAAATGCGGAAGTAATGAAGCCAAATGCTAAAACTTTGATTGTAACAACATGTAAAGATTGTAAAGAAAAAAATGTTGAAGTAATAAAATGTGGAGATGAAAAAGTGGATTTGAAAAAGTTAATGAAAATTTTATATGAAAAAGGAATAAGAAAATTATTGGTTGAAGGCGGCTCAACCGTCATATGGGAATTTTTAAATGAAAAACTAGTAGATGAGATTTTTATATTCTTTGCTCCAATGATTATAGGAGGAAATGCACCAAGTATTGCAGGAGGGAAGGGAGCAAAAAGTAAAGAAGAAATAATAAAACTTAAAATAAAAAAGATAGAAAAATTAGGAGATGGTTTTTTAGTAAATCTTATTCCAGAATATAAACAATAATTTTTCTTTTTCTCGGCCTAATATCGCATTCTATAAAAACAATTTGTTGCCATGTTCCCAATAAAGTTCTTCCATTTTCTATTGGCAATGTTAAGCTTGGGCCTATTATACTTGCTCTAATATGGCTATGTCCGTTGCCAGCATGCCTATAATAGGCATTTTTTGGTATAATCTTTTCTAAAGCATTTGGTAAGTCATGTAATAGCCCGCTTTCATATTCAATTGTTGTTATTGCTCCTGTAGAGCCAGGGCAAAAAATGCATACAATACCATCCTTTATACCGCTTTTTTCAACTATTCTTTGCACATCATTTGTTATATCTACAATATCCATTTCTCCTTTTGTTTCTAAATTGATTATGTCTTTATATGCCATAAAAATTAAAAGGAAAATAAATATAAATTTAGCTATATCCTCCAATTTTTAAGCTTGGGTCTCCAAATAAACACCATTCTTGAACCGTCTTTGCATCTATAGAATAATCCCATCCAGCTGGTGTATTCCAATCAATTTTATATTTATTTAAATATGCAATTATTGCCTTTCCCCATACTTCTCCTAATACATCTGTTCCATTTATGCCATATTCCCAAAAGAAGCGAGGCTCAAGCCATGTTGTTGCGCCATCCCATGTTGATTTATCTTCTTTTGTATATCCTAATGCAGTACATCCTATCGTAGCTATAGCTCCTCCATTTATTTTCCTTGTTATCCACCAGCTCCAGCATTCAGGCGAATTTTCTCCTTTATATATATGTTTCCAACTAAATGAGTTGAAAATAGTTACATTAAATTGACTATTATGGCATCCTCCAACTATACATATAGGATACTTTCCTTTATTTTTTAAATGAATCATTTTGAAAACATCAAAATCATCGATCCATTCTTCATTTCTTGGTAAATGCGTTGTCCAACTCATTGGATTTCCATGACCATCTAGATAAAGAAATCCACATCCTTTATTTACCTCTGCCACTATATCTTTCCAGCTATTTAATGTTCCTTCCGAAGTATATAATCTAATTATTTCAAATCCTTGCATATATTGCATAGCTTGGCTAGTTGTTTCTTCTCCTTCATATCCAGGATATTCTGGATAAGTATCTCCTGCTGCAACAACTATCCTTTTAAACCATTCTTTTCCATAAGCATTTTTTTCATATTCTATTGTTTTTTCAACCATTATTTCTACTTCAAAAGCATTTCTTGCTGGCCACCTGCCAACATAGACATCAGGATATAAATCTATAATATCCTGAGCCTTTTCTCCAATCCATTCTCCATATATTCCATTTCCATTAGTATCCCATGAAGAAAATTTTCCATCACTATCATATATATCTGCAAAATATAAATCACTCAAAAACCTAGGCTCACTCCAAAAACCATCAACATCTTGATTATATACATATCTTACTGGCATATACCATCTTTCTGCCTTGCCCGGCTTCCTTCCTCCAACAAGCAATACATATTTGATATGCCAATTATCATAAGCATTTTTAATGAAATATTTTACCATTTCGGCATTATCTCTTCCTTTGCATGGAAAATATTTACTATGATAAATTTCATCCAAAGTAACAATTATTGTTTTTATACCATATTTTTCTTTGTGCAATTTTAGTGCATATAATGGTTCATAAAATATTGATGGACATAAAATAAGTAAATCATATTTTTTTGTATCAGTTTTAATTTTATTTTTAATTTTATTTGTACTTTTAATTTTTGCTTCATCCTTTATATCTTTATTTATTTCATTTACTCCAACAGCAATTGCATTGCATATGAAAATAAAAACAACTAATATTGCTAAGCTCTTCATATTTGTTAATTATGTTATGATTTTAAAATTTATGGAATGATTTCTGTAGTATTGTTATATTTTGGATAATCAATATCAATTTTTAATTCTCTAATTTTCCTTTCATATTTTTTTAATTCGTAAATCAAAAATTTGGTTACTTTACATACTTCATTAAATCCTTCTTCCCCCCACAATTTCTCTCTATTAAAAAACAAACATCTTCCCCCACATATTTCATAAACATCACATTTTAAACATTTCCCTCCAATTTCTATTTTTTTAAACTTTTTTATATTACCTAATAAATTCCATTCAAAATCGTAAGCAATTGGACAAGCCATAATTTTTCCATCTGTAGATATGGCAAATGCTTCTTTGCCAGCTTGACACGGAAGTCCTTTTCCTCCATATAAAATTCTTTTCATTATACCTAAAAAAGGCACAATACCAAGAACATTTCCTTTTTCAATTTCCTTTATCCAGATTTCAATTAATTTTTTTATACCTGGCTTATATGATTCATTAGCCCATTTCCTGAATTTTTCCCAATTCCATAAGTTACTCCATACAACATCTAATTGCCAGTGAACATAGGGAAAAAATTTTAATAGATGAGTAACATCTTCATATATATCTGTTTTATATGAAACAGTCATTCTTGCAATTATTTCTCCTTTATATCTATTTTCTTTTAAAAAATTTAAAGCTTGCATTACTTTATCATAACATCCTTTTCCCCTATAAAAATCTGTTATTTCCTTTCTTCCATCTATTGATAATAAAATGGTATCAAATTTATGTATATATTTCCCTAATTTTTGAATAAAGAAGCCGTTTGTTTGCAAAACAAATTTTTTTGCTGGTAGAGTTTCCAACATTTCTATAACCTTTTCTATTTTTAACAAAGGTTCTCCTCCATAAAAAGCAATAATTGCTTCCTTATCTTTTTTTATTAAATCCACAAGTTCATTTATGCTATATTGAATATCTTTTGGCATTCCTTTAATGCTTCCTCCACAATAGATACAATTAATATTACATATTGGAGTTACTATTATTATGTAAAGCATTTTTTAAAATTAAAGAAATAATAAATAAAGTTTCACATAATTTTTTAAACATAAATTGTTATCTGAACATGCTTCAAGATTTAAAAAAAATACTAGAAAATCAAGGATATGCAATAGTAGGGAAACATTCTGCAGTTAAACTTTGTCACTGGCTTAGAAAATCTTTACTTGAGAATATTCAATGCTATAAGCACACTTTTTATGGAATTGAAAGCCACCGCTGTCTCCAAATGACTCCATCTGCTTTTCATTGTACTCAGAAATGTCTGTATTGTTGGAGATTTCAAGGATTTACTTTAACAGAAATGAAGGATATAGATGAGCCTGCTTTTATTTTAGAAAAATGTATAGAAGAACAGCAACGTTTGCTAACTGGTTATAAAGGGGATGAAAGAGTTGATTTAGAAAAATGGAAGGAAGCTATGCAACCAAAACACATTGCATGTTCTTTGACGGGAGAGCCAACCTTATATCCTTATCTAAGCCAATTCTTTGAAGAATGTCATAGAAGAGGAATGACTACTTTTTTAGTAACAAATGGAACCATGCCGGAGGCATTAGAAAAAATGGATGTTTTGCCAAAGCAATTGTATGTAACGATAGCAGCTCCAAATAAAGAGATTTATAAAAAGCTATGCTGTCCTTTAATACCAAATGCATGGGAAAAAATCAATGAAACTTTAGAATTGTTACAAAGTTTGGATACTAGAACAGTAATAAGACATACTTTGGTAAAAGGATGGAATTTGGGATATGAGAAGGAATATGCGAAGTTAGATGAAAAAGCAAATCCATGGTTTATTGAACCAAAAGGATATATGTATGTTGGTTATTCTCGAAAAAGAATGAGCATGGAAAATATGCCATCACATGAAGAAATAAAAAAATTTGGAGAAAATCTTAGCAAATTGTTGGGATATAAAATAGAAGCAGAAAGAAAAGATTCAAGAGTTGTTTTGTTAGGAAGAGGAAAGGAAAGGAAAATAAAATGAAGGAATTGATTTTGTTGTTTATTTCATTTGGAGTAATAATTTATTTAGTTGCTTCTAAAAAAAATTTTGCTGTTGCAATGATTGCTGGCTCTTTAATTTTAGCTCTTTCAATTCCAGAAAAAATTCCCAATATTTTATTTGAAACTATAAAAGATTTCAGAACAATTTCTTTAATAATTATAGTTTTGATGATAAAAATGTTAGCTGTTATTCTGCAAGAAAATGGATTGCTTCAAGAAGCAATACATGCTTTGCAAAAAAGACTTTCCTTTAAAAGCATGCTTATTGCTATCCCATCTTTACTAGGATTGCTTCCTGTGCCAGGTGGAGCATTATTATCTGCTCCCTTGCTTGAAGAGCATGGAAAAGAAGTAATTAGCAAAGAAAAAATGTTTTTTATAAATTTATGGTATCGCCATATTTGGTTTATTATATTTCCATTAGCAACTGCTTTAGTTTTATTAGCCGATTTATCTGGCAAAAATATATTTAGCTTAATTTTGATACAGATTCCCATTTTTCTTTTAACTTTTTTTATTGGTTATGTTTTTATAAGGAATATCGAAAATAAGGAAATTGAAAATGAAAATGGAAATTTAAAAGGATTAATACCCATTTTAATTCCTGTAACAATAGCAACTCCCTTCTCTTTCCTTTTTTCTACATATCTATCCTTCTTAATTTCTCTTCCATTTGGTATAATAGCAGCAATTTTATTGGGAAAAAAAATTGATATTAAGATTATAAAGAAGAGCATATCAATTAGTTTAGCTGTTGCAATATTTGGCATTTTTTTATTGAAAAATGTTATATTTTCTGCCAATATTCCAAATATTATTTCAACTTATTTAACAGAATTTCCAGCAATATTAACAATTTCATGCCTTTCTTTTATAATTGGAATACTAACAGCCCATAATTTGGCGGCGGTAGGAATTTTATTTCCAATATTGGCGCCTTTCTTAAATAATATAAATTTAGTTAGCTTGCTGTACATTTCATCATTTATGGGATACTTAATTTCTCCAATGCATCCTTGTGTTGTCTTAACATATGAATATTTTAAGCCAAGATTTATTGATGTTTATAAAATTCTCCTATTTCCAACTATTTCTGTAATTATTATATCAACAATTTATTTTTCCTTATTGTAATTTATAATTTTTTATACCGCAACAATAATTTCTTATTTCAACAGGAAAAATTTTTAATAAACCAATTTTTGGCAAAGCAATTTCTCTTACAATTTTAATCAATTCCTCATCATAAGTGCGTGGGCGCATACAACCTATTGTTATTCTAAATTTTTTCTTAGCTTCTTTTATGAATTCGATGGCTTCCTCTTTTTTTACCTTCACCTTTTCAAATTTTGTTTTTTTTGTGGGCAAAACAATATTCAAAATCAATTTTTCAAGCTTATAATTTTTTAGCTCATCTAAAATTTCATATTCTTCTATTTTTCCATAATTTAGTCCTAATGTAATATGAGGACTAACCTTCATTTCTTCCTCCAATAATAAATCCATATTTTTAAAATAATCTTCTATAGTAGCATTTAAGCCAATAACATTTTTTATTGCATTATTGGATGGCAAATCAATGAAAGCTATATCGCATGCTTCAGCAATTTCTTCTGCCATTCTTTTATTAATAAAGCCAGGATGAATGGCAACATATAAATTTTTTAAATCCTTAAATTTTTTAATTGCTGGCAAAATCTTTCCTAAATTTATTAATTGCCCTTTTTTATCAAATCCGCCGCTTATTAAAACTCCTTTTCCCTCAAATTTTTTTAAAAATTCGATTAAATGACTTGGAGAATTAATCTTTATCATTTGCTTTAAATATTTTCCCATACAATGCTTACAATTTAATTTACAATTAGAAATAGCAATTGGCATAAAATTTGGTTTTGGAAAATATGCAATTATTTTCTTCATAATAATCCCAAGAAATTTATAAAAATTTCTTTTCCATATTGAGTATGTTCTACTTCAGGATGAAACTGTAAGCCATATAAAGGCTTTCTTTTGTGGCACATTGCTTGTATTTTGCAATTAATGGAAGAGGCTAACAAAATGAAATCTTTTGGAAGCTTTATTACTTCATCATTATGACTCTCCCACACGATCATTTTCTTTGGCAAATTTTTAAATAAAACATCTTCTTCAATGATATCAATTTCAACTTTTCCATATTCAGGCAATTTTGCTTCTTTGACTTCTCCTCCAAAAAACTTTGCCATATATTGGTGGCCAGCACATATACCCAATATTGGCACATTTGCATTTGCCAAATATTCATCACAATTCCCCAATTTATTTTTCAAACCTACTCTTGGACTTCCACCAGATAAAACCAATGCATCAGCATCTTCTAATTTTTCTAATGGAGTAGTATTAGCTACAATTTCTGCATTAACTCCTAAATATTTTAACATTCTCCACTCGCGATGCGTCCATTGTCCTCCATTATCTATTACATAAACTTTCATAATAAAAATAATAAAAAAAGAATATATCCTTTATTATGAATATTACTTACAAGCCAATTGGAATAATTTATACTCCATTTAAAGAAAAAGCCCCCATCCAACCAATCTTTTCAAGTGCAAAAGGAATAGTCAAAATTTACAAAAAATATAAAGATGGATTAAAGGATTTAGATGGATTTAGCCATATAATTTTGATATACCATTTCCATTTATCAAAGCCATATAAGTTGCTTGCTAAACCATATTTAGATGATAAGCCTAAGGGAATATTTGCTATAAGAAGTCCAAACCGCCCAAATCCTATTGGAATATCCGTTGTCAAACTTGAAAAAATTGAAGGAATTGAGTTACATGTTAGGAATGTTGATATTTTAAATGAAACCCCATTATTGGATATAAAGCCTTATATTCCAGAATTTGATTGTTATAGAGCTACAAGTGGGTGGTTAAGTGGAAAAATAAGTTCTATCGAAAAAGATATATAAGCTTAAAAATTCATTTATGTGGAAATAGATGAAATTATTGAGGATATTTTACTTTCCTTATTAATTTATAATGTAAATAATAAAAATAAATGGATGTGGATAGATTTATTGAAATTGAAAATTAATTGTGATAAGGAAATTTTAAATAAAGCAATAGATGTTTTGAAAGAAAATAAATTTGTTGAAATAAGAAATAATAATTATATTAAGATAACAAAAGATGGTATTGATTACATAATAGAAAAAATTTAAAAAAATTAAAAAATTAAATTAAATTAAAAACCATGTTAAATTTTTACATATTCCCAATTCTTTTTTCTCCGTCAGATAAAGAAGCGATTTTTGAAGAGTTTCCCATTGCATTAACTATTGTGGAAGAGGATGGAAAAATAAGTTATGCAAATAAAAAATTTGAAGAATTGGTTGGATATGAAAGAAAAGAAATAATTGGAAAACATTTTTCAAATTTTGTTTTTCCAGACGACAGAAAAAGGTTAGAAGAATACCATTATAAAAGAATTAAAGGAGAGAAAACGCCAGAAGAATATGAATATAAATGCTTAAGGAAAGATGGGAAAGTAAGGATTATCAAAACAAAAGTTATAAAATTACCAGGAAATAAAATAATATCTTGTAAGATAGATATTACGTCAGAAAGGGAAATGGAAGAAATATTTAAAAGAATCGTTGAATCATCATTATTAGCTGTTTTTATTTATCAAGATGATAAGTTTGTTTATGTAAATCCTGCCGTTGAAAGGTTAACAGGATACAAAAAAGAAGAATTGTTAAAAATGCATTTTTGGGAATTAGTTCATGAAAATTATAAAGAGACTGTAAAGGAAAGAGGGAGGCAAAGAGGAGAAATAGCTGAACCATCAATTTATGAAATTCCATATTACACAAAAGATGGAAAGTTAAGATGGGTACTATGCTCATTTACAAATATTATTTATAAGGGAAAGCCAGCTGGATTGGCTACAGCAATGGATATAACTGATAAAAAATTAGCCGAAGAAGAAAATTTAGAAAGTAGAAAAAAATTTGAATTTTTATATAAATATAGTCCAGCAATAAATGTTGTAATTGGTTTTGATGGAAAAATTATAGATATAAATGATTCTTTTTTAAAATTGATAGGATATAAGAAAGAAGAAGTATTGGGAAAAAATGCAATAAATTTTGTTGCTGATTATCAAAGAAAAAAAGTTATTGAACAACTTGAAAAAGATTTTAAAGGAATAAAAACATCATCAATAGAAGTTGATTTGATTGGAAAAGATGGAGTTAGAACAGTTCTTTTTGGAGAAGGAAGTGTAAGAGTATTTGAAAAAGGTAAGCCAATAGGTATTTTAATTAGTGGCATTGATATTACAGAAATTAAGAGAATTGAAACTAAATTTAAGACAATATTTGAAAATGCAAAAGATGGAATTTTTATAGAAAAATTGGATGGAGAAATAGTTGATGTTAATGAAGCTGGTTGTAAAATGCTTGGATATAAAAAGGAAGAGCTAATTGGAAAAAAAGTTGAAGATATTGTTCCAAAGAAAAAGTTGCCAGAAATGATTAGGGGAGGAAATATTGAAGCAGAAAATGTTAGAAAAAATGGGAGAATAATACCTGTTGAAGTATCTTCTAACTTAGTAAATTTTGGCGGAGAAAAATATGTTGTTTCAATTGTTAGAGATATTACAGAAAGAAAGAAAATGGAAAAAGCATTGAAGGAAAGCGAAGAAAAATATAGGATGCTTGTTGAAATGAGTCAGGAAGGAATTTGCATTGATGATGTGGATGAAAATATTATTTTTGCAAATGAAGCTTTTTCAAATTCTTTAGGATATAAAAAAGAAGAATTGATCGGAAAAAATATTTTTGATTTAGTTTATAGGGAGGATAAAGAAAAATTGGAAAAAGAAGTTAAAAATAGGAAAAAAGGGAAAACAGGAAAATATGAGATAAGGCTTCTTACAAAAGATGGGAAAATAAAA
>CAZDCH010000036.1:0-11207 GCA_964503915.1 uncultured Thermoplasmatales archaeon | reverse complement strand
ATTGCATATTGTAATAACATAACCATTTATAACTGTAATATAAGTAACAATTGGCGTGGTATTTATGCATCACGTATTTTTTCAAGCATCATTTCTTATTCCAACATAAGCAACAATTGGGATGGCATTTTATTTGAAAATTCTTCCAACAACATTATTTTCCATTGTAATATATGTAATAATGGAGCTGCCCTTTTATTGTTTTGGAATTCTTCAAATAACACTATCTCCCATTGCAACTTGAGTAAGAATTGGTACGGTGCCTCTCTTGAAGAGTCATCAAATAACACTATTTCCTATTGCAATATAACAAGGAATAGTTATTATGGTCTCTACGTACATTATTACTCGAATAATACCACTATTTTGTGTTGTAATATTTATGCTAATAAAGTGGACGGCATTTCGATCAGCCTTTCTTTTTATAACATCATATGGAGCAATAATTGTTACAATAATTTTAAAGGAATTTCGTTGAGGAGATGCTCCTTTAATAAAGTAATTTTTAATAAATGCTGGAGAAATACAGATGGCATTCTTTTAAATAGTGCCTTTTTTAATGTTATATCTCATAATGATTGTTCTTCCAACGATTTAGGTATTTACCTTTATAATAGTAGTAACAACTCAATTAAAAATAACATCATTTTCTATAACTCTTACAACGGTGTAGCACTACAAAAATCCCATAATAACTCTATTTATAAAAATAACATATCTGATTATAATTGCATAGGAATAATGATTGAAGAATCACGTGGAAATAGAATAATAGGAAATGACATAATAAATAATGAATGGATTGGTATAGGATTAATTAAAACAGCAGGAAATAGAATCCATTATAACAACATATATGAAAACCAGATTTATGGAATAGGTGGCTTTCTTTGTTTTGATAATGCCCGCTACAATTACTGGGGTTCTTGGAAAGGAGTGGTTGCAATTGCATCTCCAGCAAAATTTGAAAATTTGATGAATGAATGGGAATGGCTTATAGAAATGATAAAAATATTTCATCCTCGAAGGCTATCATTTCCAATAAGATGGATAAAAGTATTGGAAGCTTTTGGTTTATTAGATAAATTAAAAGAAAATGTTGCAAATTTGGAAAATGTAAATGAAGATGTATTAAATAAATATATAAAAATAGGATGCGACAATACCATTTCCTTTAAAGTATTTCTACATTTTGTTTGGTTTATAAAATTTAAGGAATTTTGCAGTTATCCAAAATGGCCCTGGCTCTGCGACATCTTTTATAAATGGCCAGTAGGAAAGATATTTTATCCCTATAGCTATACAAAAAATTTAAAGAAATTTTCCTCACCGATTCTTTTGTTAGCTGGAATAGCTGATAAACAAGCATTGCCATCTGCCATATGGTATGTTTTTGAAAATGTAGGTAGTAAAGATAAAAAATATATTGAATTTTCAAAAGCTGCTGGCACATCTAATTATGGACATTTCGATATAAATTTAGGGGAAAAAGTTAAAGAAGAAGTTTATCCTGTAATATATAAATGGTTGAAGGAAAGGAGTGAAAGATGAAGAAAATAAAGAAAATAAAAATAAACATTATACTTATCATCCTGATTTTTTTAATACTTCATTCATGCCATGGAAAAAATTTGAACGAATGGCATCAAATAAATGAAGATGGTTTTGGAAATAAACATAACATTGCAATAAGAGGAATAGAAATTTTTAATGATAGCTTAATAGTGGGAACAACAAATATCAACAATTTAGAAAATTTCTCCTTAGAATTAGATCATCCTACCATAAAAAATTTGCTAGCAGGTAAAATAACAATTGCAGATTTAATATATAGCAAGCTTGAAAGTGATGGATGCGAAATATGGGCATATAATGGAGAATGGAATCCGTTGGTAAAGAAAGGATTTGGAAATAAAAATAATTTAGATTGCTCAGTTTTAATAGAATTTAATGGATATTTATATGCTGGATTATGGAATCATAAAGAAGGATGCCAGATTTGGCGAACAAAAGATTTAAAAAAATGGGAAAAAGTTGTAGATAAAGGCTTTGGAAATAAAAACAATACTGCTGTATGGGTAGCAAAAAAATTTCAAGATTATTTATATGTAGGGACAATGAACTTTAAGAATGGTTGCGAAATTTTTAGAACGAAAAATGGAATTAAATGGCAACAGGTTATAGGAAAAAACGCTAAAATAAAAAGTGGATTTGGAAGCAAAAACAATTTTTATGCATGGTCGATGGAAGTTTATAATGATTGCTTATATGTTGGAACAGCAAATTCTCTCGGAAGCGAATTATGGGTAACAAGAGATGGAATGAATTGGAATCCAATAGTTGCTTATGGAAAAATAAAGGCAAAGCTACTTGGAACAGACTTTTCAAGAGGATTTAGAAAAGGCTTTTTAATTGATGGGATAAGAAGGATGATTGTTTATAAAAACGAGTTATATTTAAGCTTGACAAGACCAGCATATGGAAAATTTTATATTGAAAATGTCCCAATTTTATCAATTCCCCCTATAGGAGCTCAGATTTGGAAATATAATACAAGCAAGTGGCAAATTGTGTTGGGAGGATTTGGAAAGGGAAATGAAAGTAATGGATTTGGAGATAATAAGAATATTGAGGTATGGTCAATAGCTGTTTATAACAGTTTTATATATGCTGGTACAATGCATCCAGAGCCTGCTATTGTAAAAATAAAGGCAAATGGATTAAAATGGAGAATATATGCTGAGAAAAATAAGGGAGCTGGCGAGATATGGAGATATGATGGCAAATGGAAGCAAGTTGTTGGGGATGAAGTCCATTTCCTTAATCCAGCAAATCCTCCAAATGGCTTTGGAGATGAATATAATATTGGAATAAGAGTAATGAAAGTATATAATAACTCGCTTATTGCTGGAACTTTAAATATAAATAATGGATGCGAGATATGGGTTTATAGGGAGGATGTTAGATGAGGATAATAAAAATATTACTTATCATACTCGTTTTTATGCTCTTTTCAAACAATCCTACTATTGATGCATTCTCGAAAAAAGAAAAGAGTGAAAAATTTCCTCCTGTTAATATTAAGATAGAATGTCAAAGCGATGTATTCTATGCTCTTCCCTTTAAGGTAAAAGTTAATATTACGAATAATTGGCTTCCTCCTATCTCATTTAAAATTGTCGTTTTTGTATCTCCTTCCAAGCCAACTCCTTGGCTTTTTAAGGCAGCATATACAAAAATTATTGGAATAACAAAAGAATATATAAAATTAAAGCCAGGGGAAAATCGAGAAATAGAAATAGAATGCCGAGCGGGTCCAATACAATCTGTGGGAGTTAGAGGCTATATAGGAGCAATGATAATGTTTTGTGAATTTCTTCATCCAGCAGATTTAAAATGGGATGTGATTAGATACTGGTTAAATAGATATGTTTGTGAATATGCTGAGGTAAATATTCATAATCCTGTAGATGAATTAGCGAGAATAACGATAACAAATTTTTCGCTTAAGAAGAGAGACGGAAAATTAGAGGTTAGAGCAGGTGATTCTATAAATGCAACAATTAAAATCAAGAATACTTGTGGACTAGATATAGATAATGCTTCAGTAGAAGTAAGGCTTGTAAAACCTTCTGCAGTTGGATTGGGCGTTTTTCAGGAAAGAGTGACAATAGGGAAAAAAACATTACTATTAAAAACCCAAGGAGAAAAAGAAAAACCAGTAAGCATCATTATTACTTGCCACATTCCTCCAGATATGGAAGAAGGATGGTATGAAACTGAAGCCGTTGTTAAAATACCTTTTTATGGTATAGAAATTCCCGGTATGCCTACAAAATTTGGGGAAAGATTGCACGTTATTGGAAAAGAAAAAACATTTATTTCAAATGAGCAATTGAATATGCTATTTTATTTTGTCTTGCTATTAATACCAATTCTTTTTGTAGCTGGAATTTTATTTTCTATTCTAAGAAAATACATCTATGATTATATGGAAAAATTAAAAAGAGAAAAGGAGAAAGAATCCTGATTTTATCTTACCCTTTTAAATCCTCTTTTTGCAGAAGAAAAAAATGAATATATTCTACATTTAATAGGATGAATAAAATTTTCTTTTCCACCTATTTCAACATTTTTATTTAAAATTTCATGTATAGCCTCTTCTGCATCTCCCGCATTTATTTTCATATATATTCTTCCCATTTCCCATAAATAGTGTCCATCGCTTCCAGCAGTTGTAGGCATGTTTTTTTCTTTTGCATATTTTATTGCCTTTTTATTTTGCCATGGAAAATTTCTCCCATTCATTGCTTCTATTGCATCTGTTTTTATACAAGGCTTAGAAAAGCGAAAAGGATGAGCAAGTATTGATATTCCTCCTTTCTCTCTTATTTCTTCCACCACTTCATCTGCTCTATTACTTTTTACTTCTTCTTCTATTCCAATTGCCAGTATATGGCCCTTATCAGTTTTTATTTCCATGCCAGGGATTATTATAAAATCGTTTGCATGCTTTTTTGCTTCAAAAGCTCCTTTTAATGTTGAATGGTCAACAACAGCCATTCCTTTGAATCCCATTTTTTTCAGATACTTTATAATTTTTTTTGGTTCTTCGTTTCCATCCATTGAATAGATAGTATGGACGTGCAAATCAAACATAATGTTATATCAATATTATATTAACAACTTTCGAAAATTAGAATTCCAAAAATCTTAGCGTTGCTAAAACAGCTGGGCGCCCATCAAATTCAATTTTTCTAGATAATATTTCAACTTCCCTAATTTTTCCATCCTTACAAATTATTTTGTATCTTCTTGGCTTGCTTTCAGCTTTTCCATTAATTACCTTTTTATACATATCTAATAATCTTTTTCTATCTTCCTCAGCTATAAATTTATCGATACTTTTACCAATAACTTCTTTTTCACTATATCCTCCCCTCGTTACTTCTTTATTAACAAATTTTATTTTTCCATCTTGTGCAACAATGATTGTATCGCACAATTCATTTATTAAATGTTCATATAATTCTCTTTTCTTCCTTTCCTTTTCTTCAACATACTTTCTAACAGAAATATCTTTTGCAATTCCAACATATTTTATTTTACCACTCAATTTCTTTATACTTAAAAGAACATCTATTTTTTTCCCATTTCTCATTTTAGCTTTTGTTTCAAAATCTTTAAAATCTTGAAAACCTTTTATATTTTCCTTAATCTTAACATTTTCAAAAAAATCTTCAATACTTCTTCCTATAACTTCTTCCTTATTTAAATATCCTAATTTGCTAACAAATTCAGCATTACAATCTTTTATTTTAAAATCTTTTGATAAGAGGAAAGCCATATCCGAGAGCTTTTCAAATGCTTCTCCATAAATCCCAGCATCTATAGTTGAAAATTTTTCTATTTTCTTTAATATATAAGGAATATCCAATTTTCTTATAAAATCTTCTCTCAACTCTCTCTTTATTTCTTCAACATGAAGCCTTATAGCTTCCTTACAAAAATCAGCGACACTGCTATATCCCATTTCAGGCTTTTCTTCAATAAATTTTTGCAATTTGTCATACAATTCCTTAGGTAATGAAATTGTACTATACTTTATCATTAAATATGGATAACATGTAATTATATTTAAATTTTATTGCTTTCTACCAACAATTTTGCTTATTTAACTATCGCATGCTTTACTGGCCTATCTGTTCTTATTTTTCCTTTTTCATCTCTTAAAATTTTTCCATTATATTCAATATTTCCTTCTATACAAACAATTTTTATTTTTTTGAAATCATCATAACTTATTATATCTTTTGCTCTTGCTTCTATTCCTTCAGCATATACTCTACTTCCTTCTTTTCCATTTGCAACTAATAAAACAGCTTTTCCATTATCATCTGCAGCAAGCAACATTCCTTCAGATACTATTCCCCTTATGTTTGCTGGTTTTAAATTGGCTAAAATTACGATTTTCTTTCCAATCAACTCTTCTTTATTATACCACGGTTTTATTCCTGCAACTATTTTTCTTTTTCCTAGTTCACCAACATCTATTTCAATTATATATAGCCTGTCCGCATTTGGATGGTCTTCAACATCTATTATCTTTGCTACCCTCAAATCAAGATTTGAAAATGGATCAAAAATTTTTATTTTTTCAAAAAGTGGGATTGGTTTAAGAATTTCATTTTCCTCTAATTTTTCAATAGCTTCTTTCCATTGATGGTTGTATATATCATCTTTATATCCAAGAAACTTCCATATTTTGTTTGCAGTTTTTGGCATATAAGGTGTTGAGGCTATTGCAAGTATTTTAACTATTCTTAAACAAACATGCATTACGCTTTTGCACCTTTCAATATCTTCCTTAATTAATTTCCAAGGCTGGACTAAGTTTATATATTGGTTTCCAATTTGTGCAATTTTCATTATCTTTTTTATTCCTTCCTTAAATTGGCATCTTTCAATCGATTTTCCTATTTCATCAAAAATTTTTAAGATTTTTTCCATTATTTCATCATCTCTATCATCTCTTTTTAAATATGGAGGTATTTTACCAAAATTTTTATATGTAAAAGTAAGAACCCTATGGATGAAATTACCGTATATTGCAACTAATTCGTTATTATTTTTTGCTACAAAATCCTCCCATTTCCAATCTGTATCATGCTTTTCTGGCATATTTATTGAAAGATAGTATCTAATTGCATCTACATTAAACTTTGATATAATATCTGGTATCCATATTCCTATTCCTCTTGATTTTGAAAATTGCTCTCCCGATAATGTTAAATATTCATTTGCAGGAACATCATAGGGTAAATTTAGCCCACCATAAGCCATAAGCATCGCCGGCCATATAACTGTATGAAAAGGTATATTGTCTTTTGCTAAAAAATAATAATGCTTTGCTTCCTCAATCCACCATTTTTTCCATTCGTCTGGCTTACCAATTTTCTCTGCCCATTCCATTGAAGCAGATAAATATCCAATCAATGCATCAAACCATACATATATTCTTTTATTTTCAAATCTTGGAATCGGCACTTCCACCCCCCATTCAATATCTCTTGTTATTGCTCTATCTTTTAATCCAGATTTTATAAAATTGAGGGTAAAATTTAAAACATTATCTCTCCAAAAATTTTTGTTTTTTAGCCATTCTAAAAGTTTCTTTTCAAAGGCAGATAATTTAAAGAACAAATGTTCTGTTTCTTTTAAAATTGGCTTTCTTCCACATATCTTACATTTTGGTTCTAAAATTTCATTTATCTCTAAAGTTCTTCCGCAATCCTCGCATTGGTCCCCTCTTGCCTTTCCATGACAATATGGACATATTCCTTCAATATATCTGTCTGGTAAAAATCTTTTACAATTTTCACAATAAAATGCCTTTATTTTTTTTGAATATATGTAACCATTTTCATATAATTGGATGAAAAAATCCTTTACTATTCTCTTATGAAATTGATTGCTTGTTCTCGTAAAATTTTCAAATTTTATTCCAAGTTCTTTCAAGTTTTTCCTATGTTCCTTATGATACCTATCTACAATTTCTTTTGGTGTCACGCCCTCTTTTTCAGCAGTTAAAGTTATTGGTGTGCCATGTTCATCGCTACCAGAAACCATTAAAACTGAATTCCCTATCATTCTATGATACCTTCCAAAAATATCGCCAGGCAATAAACAACCAGCTAGAGTTCCTAAATGAAGGGAGCCATTTGCATAAGGCCATGCAACTCCAATGAAAATCCTTTCCATATTTGTATATATTCTCTTATTTAAAATTTCTTGAGTAAGCTTTATTATTCAATTTGCATAGTATTTGCATGGAAAAGTTAAGGGAATTAAATAAAAAAATAGAAGAAAATTTGAAAAATATAAAACATAGGATATCTATTTTAAGTGGAAAAGGAGGAGTTGGAAAAACAACTGTAGCAGTAAATTTAGCATATGCTCTTGCCATGAAAGGATTTGAAACTGGATTGCTAGATGCGGACATACATGGTCCAAATGTCCCAAAAATGCTTGGTATAGAGCAAGAAAAAGTATATGGAGATGATAAAGGAATACTGCCAATAAAAGCAATTCCTCATTTAAAAGTAATTTCTTTAGCTTTTATGCTTGAAAAAGATATGCCAGTGATATGGCGTGGCCCCCTAAAAATGACGGCAATAAAACAATTTTTAGGCGATGTAAAATGGGGAAATTTAGAATATCTTGTTGTTGATTTGCCTCCAGGAACAGGAGACGAGCCATTGAGCATTGCCCAGCTTATAAAAGGAAATGCTATTATTGTTACAACTCCTCAAGATGTTGCTTTATTAGATAGTAGAAGAGCAGTTAATTTTGCCCGCCGTCTCGGCATGAATATAATAGGAATAATAGAAAATATGAGTGGATTTAAATGCCCATATTGCAAAAAAGAGATAAATTTATTTAAGATAGGAGGTGGAGAAGAAGCTGCAAAAGAATTAAAGGTAGATTTTCTTGGAAGGATACCAATTGATGAAAAAATTGTTATAGATGGAGATGTTGGCATACCATTTATAAAAGAGGAAGGTGAAGCATCAAAAGCTTTTATGAAAATAGTGGAAAAAATTATAGAAAAAGTTAAATAACTATCTTCTTAAAGCATAATTTCCTCCTTCTATTCTTATTGCTTTTCCGTTTATTATAGCATCAGCTATTTTGTAGCGTGCATTTTTTAAATCAATCCATAAAGCTTTTTGTGAGATGCCCATTCTAGCTGCAGCTTCATGTTGAGTTAAGCCGAGATAATCTACAAGCCTAAATGCTTCAAATTCTTCAAGCTTTAGAATAACTATACCATTATATGGTATATTTGGCATAAAATAGTTTGCCATTGGAAGCATTTCAATCCATCTTCTGCATCTCCTCCTTCCAGACATTATCCTTATATAGAAAAATTTTTAAAAAATTTTGCAGAAAATTTTATATATTTCTTACTATATATTCCTTATGCCATGGGGAAGAGGTAGAGGTTGGTTTGGAAGAGGATGGCTTGGATGGACAGCATGGCCTTGGGCAGCATGGCCAGGATGGCGTGGCAACCCATATCCATTCTGCAGATGGTATCCATGGTTGCCTAGAGGATGGTGGAGAATGCCGTATATATGGAGGTGGTGGTAAATGCCCTTTGGTATGGGACCCTATGGCTGGCTAATGATGCCATATATAATGCCATGGATTTACACATGGATGTATTACTATCCATACTATAGCTACATGCCATGGTATGGCTGGTATCCATATAGTTACTGGTATCCATATTACTACTATCCATGGTAACTACGAGCACCCTTCTTCCCTATAATTATTTGAGGTGAAAAAAAATGTATTGGCCATATTTCATGCCTTGGATGCCTTTCACAACTCCAATACCTCCAGAAATAGAAATAGCTATGCTTGAGCAGGAAAAAGCAATGTTAGAGGCAAGGTTAGCAGAAATAAATAAAAGGCTTGAGCAATTAAAAGGTGGGATAAAATGAAAATTATTGTAGCAACTAATAGAGGTGGTTTAGAAGATGATGTCTCTCCAGTATTTGGGAGGTGCCAAACTTTTACTATAATAGAAGCAGAAGGAAACGAAATAAAAAATGTTGAAGTTTTGCCTAATCAGTTTTCATCAGCTATACATGGAGCTGGCGTGCAAACTGGGCAATGGGTTGTGAGCCAAGGAGCAAAAGCAGTTATAGCAGGAAATTTTGGACCAAATGTTACAGCAGTTCTACAACAAGCTGGGATAGAAATGATTACTGCGCAAGGAAATGTAAAAGATGTCGTAGAAAGATATTTGAAGGGAGAGTTAAAGGGTGGTCCTACCTTTACTGGCTTTACTGGATATCCTGGATTTACTGGCTTTACTGGCTTTACACCAAGCTTTACTCCATCCATGCAACCTTTTTCATATCCATATCCACGTTATCCATTTTATTCCTACCCATATCAGATAAGTAAAGAAGATGAAATAAAATTAATTGAAGAAGAGCTTCGAAGAATAGAGGATTTGCTATCTACCATTAAAAAAAGGCTTAAGGAGTTAAAAAAATGAAAGCAAGAATTATAGAAGAAAGATGCATTGGTTGCGGGCTATGTGTTAATGTATGCCCTCAGCATGCTATTGAATTGGTTGGAGAAAAAAAGAAGTCATTACAACCATTATATCCATCACCACCACAAATGCCAAAAGAAATAGAGCTAATGATGATTATGGATCAACTAAAAATGATAGAAAGTGCATTGCTAAGCATGAAAGAAGAAATTGAAAGAATAGGAGGTGAATAGATGGGAATGGGAGCAGGAAGAGGTAGAGGAGCAGGCGGCCCAAGAAGGGCAGGCCCTGTAGGAGAATGCATATGCCTGGGTTGTGGCTATAGAATGCCGCATCAACCAGGCATTCCATGCCGTCAAATGCAATGTCCAAGATGTGGAATGCCTATGGTGAGGGCATGAAAATAGCTTTCCCTACTTTGGGCAATAAAGGAATGGAAGAAGAAATTGGGGAACATTTTGGAAGAGTGCCAACATATACCATTGTAGATTTAGAAAAAAATGAAGTTAAAATAATACCAAATACAAGTCATCATATGGGTGGTATAGCCTATCCTCCAGAATTGCTTGCCAAGGAAAAAGTAAAAGTTTTAATATGTAAAGGACTGGGAAGGAGAGCAATAAACATGTTTCAAGATTTTGGTATAGATGTGTATATAGGAGATGTGGTTAAAGTAAAAGATGCTTTAGATGCTTTCAAAAAAGGCTTATTGAAGAAAGCTACTGTAGAAAATGCTTGCAAAGAGCGTGCATTTGGAGATATGCATCACTGGCATGAAATAATATGAGAACATACTTAGATTGTATACCCTGCTTTCTTAGACAATCATTGGAAGCATCCCGAATGGTAACTTCTGATGAAGTCCATCATGAAATTGTATTAAAAAAAGTAATGAGATATTTGCAAGCAATATCATCTTTTGATAATCCTCCCCCAGAATTATCCAAAGAAGTTCATGAAATTGTTAGAAATATGCTTCATTGCAAAGACCCATATAAGGAAGTTAAGAAAAAATCTAATGAAATGGCAAAAGAATTGTATCCCCATTTGGAAGAGATGGTGGAAGAAGCAAAGGACCCATTGCTTATGGCTACTAAATTGGCTATAATAGGGAATGTTATAGATTTTGGAG
>CAZDCH010000035.1:0-11367 GCA_964503915.1 uncultured Thermoplasmatales archaeon | reverse complement strand
CATATCATTCCCTGTTATATTGCAATGGGAAATGATGTTATTTGAGGAGTCCTCAAGAGAGATGGCATCCATATCATTCCCTGTTATATTGCAATGGGAAATGATGTTATTTGAAGATAAATAAATATGTACGCCAAGCAGATTATCATTGGTATCGGTATTTTCTATTCTTCCATTTTTTACATTTTTCAAAACAATTCCGCTATAATTTTCCTTCCCTCCATATATATAACAATTCCTTATCACAAAATACGCTGTTGTATTTTCTATTCTTATTCCATCTTTATTTCTTGCATTTATTTTCCATCCCTCTATTATATATGGGTTCTCTTTTGTTCCGTCTCCTCCTGTTACGCCTACAATCCGCCATAATTTAAACATCCAATTTCCATTTATATATATAGGAGAATGAGGGAGATAATTATTTAGATTGTTATTCAATACTTTTTTTTGGAAAACAGTTTTCTTAACAGAGAATTTATTGCGAAACATTTCTAATTTTTCATTTACTTTATTTTTAAATAAATTGTACATCGCTTCAAATTCTTTTAAATATGTGTAATCGAAAGTAGGCATTATTTTGGTTTTATTTATTATATTCTCGAATTTTTTAAATGATTCATTATAAATAAAACTTAAATGATCATGATGTAATAACATCTCCAAATATTTTATTTTTAAAGACGAATAACTGGTTAGGAGAGGTGAGGAAATATGTATCATTTTACTTTTATTTATAATGTTTTCATATAAATCATGGAGTATTTTCTTTTTCTTCCATAATTCAAAAAATGAATTATTTTCTATTTCTTCAAATGGCTCGTAAAAAAAATCGTGCAATATTTTTTCATATCTTTTATTTTCATTTCCTATAGAAAAACTTGGAAGAAATAAAAGCAACGATATAACAAGAACTATCTCCCTTCTCATTTTCCGTAACCTCCTATTTTTAATGATGGATCTCCCAATAAAATCCAGTTTTCTACTGCTTTGCAATGGAGCATATCATTTCTTGCTGGCAATGCATCAACGTACATTTTTATTTCTTCTGCCCATATCTCTCCTAATGTATCTGTTCCATTTCCATACACTTCGAAAAATCTTGCTTCTAAAAATCCTCCATAAGCATTTATAAAATCTTTTCCTCCTATTCCATATTCTAATGCCGTATTTCCTATTGTTGCTATTCCTCCTCCATTTATTTTACGAGCATAAACCCAGCTTAGACATTCTATGGTAAAGTAATTTATTCCTTCCCATAAATTTTTATCAAAGCCAGCAGTATGACAGCCACCTATAACAACTATAGGATACATATCTTTATTGTTTAATTTGAATAAGTTCAATCTTCTTATCCATATCCATTTTACGAAATCCTCATAATATGATGGTTATACCATGTCCCCCAGTCTCCATGTCCAGAAAAGAAAGTAAATCCACTTCCTTTATTCTGCTCTTCTATAAATTTTTCTATTGTTAAGTTTGTTTTTGTTTTATTTTTTCCATCTGGCCATAGTCCAATGCAAGTAAAGTTATACCTTTTACAAGCCCATTTATATGCCATTTCATTTGCATATTTCCCTTCTATTATTGACTCGTATTGTGTATCATCATAAGAATCTCCTCCCAATGCCAAAAATCTTTTAAACCATGATTTTTTTGTTTGATCTTCACTTTCATACTTTATAATTTTATCAACCATTATTTTTACTTCCGTTAAGCTTCTACATGGCAATCTCCCGACATAAACATCTGGGTATAAATCTCGTTCATCTTTTTCTTCATATCCAGCTCTCCATGTCCATTCTCCAAAAATTCCATCTCCCTCGCCGTTCCAATCGGTATCCCATGAACAAAATTCATTTGTTCCATTGTAATATATATCTGCAAAATATAAATCACATAGATATTTCGGCTCAGGATATCCATCTAAATCTAAATGACTATATCTTGCTGGAACCTACCAGTTTTCTTGGTTATTTACATTTCCAAAAAGGCTTTTTCTTGCTTTTAGTCCTCCCACAAGCAAAACATATTTTATTCCATAATTTTCAATGCAATCTTTTATAGCATATTTTATTTTTTCCGCCTTATCCTTTCCATTATAATTTAAATATATTTCCTCTGTTGTTTCAATAATTGTCCTTATTCCATATTTTTCTTTATGAGCTTTTAATCTTTCCAGCTCCCTTTTAAATTTAAAAGGACATATAATTAACAAATCATATTGATTTCCCGTTACAAATGGTTTTTCTGGCAGCATATATTCTATTTTTAATGTTGCATTTTTTATACATATTATTTTATTTTCCTTAGGAATATATTTTATAGGAAAAACATGAATGGAAAGGATGGCAACATGCTCATCATTATGCAATCCGCTTCCAACATGCCATTCTATCCACTTTTCTGGATACGGCTTATCTGATTCATAAATTTCTTCTTTTTCAAAAATTTTTATTTTATGTTCTTTTCCATTTAAAGGAAATGGTTTGAAAGATGGTTTTATTTTTTTACTTAATTTTATTTCTTTTATTTCAGGAATTTCTATGCATACATTTTTTATTTTTGTTTTTAAAGGAAAGTATAATATTTTGTTATAGCATGGGACCAGTGGTTCTCCCACTAAATAAAAATAAGAACAATTTTCCATTTCAACTGTAACATATTTTCCTTCATTTTTTATAGTTGGTTCTAAAAAACTTATTTTAACTTTAATTTCTTTTGCTGGACTTTTTGCTATATTTTCAACTTTTTCTACAAATGCTGGTAAGCTATTACTTAGCAAGAATAAAATGATTATTGGGAATATTATGGTTTTCCTCATTTTATCGCCTCCAATGATATATAAAAAACAAAAATAAAATTTTTACCAACATCTTTTTTAATGGAATTTTGTAAATCCTCATATCTACTTATCTTATACCGAAAACTTAAAATTTAGTTTGTTGATACCTTATAGGAGGTGAGAATTTGAGGAGGCATATTGTATATACTTTTATAATAATTTTTTTATTGTTTTCTATAAACAGTCTATATCCGTTGGTGTGTTCAAAGAGTATCAAAATAAGCTCAAATTTTCAATTTTTACAGCCGAAGCAACCCCGAATTTTTAATGGCAAATTTAATAATTCTTTTGGTTTTATTTTTATCGTTTGCATACCATGCCATTAATTATCATGTTCAAATTCTTTAAAATATTGTTCCCATGCATAAAAAATTATTGGGAGTTTTTTGTTGGTTTAACTGTGGGTTTATCTTTGGGTTTAATTTTTGCTATCCCTGCCTATACAATATTATTCTGGCTAGTATTTGGTATTTTACCTAGACTTACTTTCATATTTTTGGTTACACCAACCATTACATTATCCACCGTAACAGGTGTTGGAATATGGTGGGATTTACAGGTTGCTTTTTGGTTTTCACCTATCCTTCTTTTTTACATAATAGATAATGAAACAAAACAGCCCATATTAAATGCAAACATTACTCTGACTGCAATAGGCAGCATCACAAATGTTAAATTTTATGCTCAACCATTAAAAGATAATCCAGGCTGGTATATTGTAAGAGGATGGCGCCAATTTATGCCACCTGGAATATACGATCTAACCATTCAGGCAGAAGGATATAAAAGCATCTACAAAAGATTACCAGAAATAAAGCCAATGGATGTTACCGGATACACTTTTGAATTGCAAAAAGTTTAACATTCATTTTCCTCCTGCCCATATCACAGCTCTTCTTAACATCCACCAGTTATAATTGCGAGGAGTTTTTCTTCCCTTCCACCAATACCATCCAAATCTTTCTTTTACATGTCCATCATACCATGTTGCATTTTCTGGATGAGGAGAAAATAATACTATACGCCCCTTTCCATATGTTGTCGCTATAATAGCATACTGCCCTCCTATATCCGTTTTTATTCTTTTCCTTTCCCATTTCAACAGCTTCCATTCATGTATTGGAGCGACTTTACATGGTTCCCCATTATCCTCATCAAATGTTGCTAAAACATCTATTTTTCCCATCTTTTTATCTTTTGAATTTCCTTTATATAATCCTGGCCCACAATGCCATTGCATGCTTCTTTGTTTTCCTTTAAATTTTTTAAAAATGAAATGCTCCAGATTTTCTATATTTACAATTAAAGGAATACCTGTTAAATCAATAAAGGGTGGCTCTTTTGTATCATATTTCATTTCTTCATCTTCATCCAAATTAACATATAAGTTGGCTATTTTCAAAACAGCCTTATTTATTTCTTTTTTTCTTTCCGTATCAGCATTTTCAAAACCGAGTGTAGCTGCCATAGCTCCAGCGCATATTCCTATATATCCTCCTCCATCTTCAACGAATTTTCTTATAGCATCTTTCCATTTCTCGGATAAATAGCCAGCAATAAATGGATAGTTGCATCCTGGAACAATTAAAACATCATAATTTCTAAGATTTGTTTTAATAATTTCTCCAATATTTAAAACTTTAACATCAAATTTATAATTATTTTCGGGCATTTCTAAAGCTTTAACAATTTTTTTATGCCATCTTGATTGGGAAGTGCATATGGCAACTTTTATAATTTCCTTTTTTTGTAATAACCTTGATAAAAGCTGGTGTATTATAATGCTACTTATTAGCCCTATAACTTTTTCCCCATCTATAACTGGCAATCTTGAATGCTTTGTTCTTCCTATTTTTTCTATTGTATCCAATAATTTTTCACCTTTATATGCGCAAATTACTTTATCGCGAGGAGTCATTAAATTTTTTATTTTCCTTCCTATTTTTCTTTTCCTCCTAGCCATTAAAGCATCTCCTTTTGTAAAAATTCCTTTAAAATTTCCTTTTCCATCAACAATATTGATAAAATCTACTTTATTCTTTTCCATTAATTCTTCGGCATCTTTTCCTGTTTTTTCTTCATCTATAGTATAAGCTTTTTCCATAAAATTTTCTACAGGTGAAAGATAAATTTCCATTTCTGGAAGTCTTAGCTTTAATTTATATTTCCATAAAGTTAATATCAAGATTAAGGGAAGTAAAAATAAAACAAAAATAAATGGCAAGTTAGGCACATATTTATGAATAATAATCGATAACCATATTATTAATGCAACATATCCCATAGAAAAAATAATTAAAGGTATGGCATCCTCTATTCTTATCTTTTGATTCACATCTAAAATATTAAGAAAAAATAAATGATTTACCAATTAATTAAATCTAAAAATTACAGTTCTTTCGCTACTTCTTCTTCAATAAAAAATTTATATAACATGACAATATTTTTACACATGAAAAAAATCGTTGTTATGATTGTTTTTTTGTTCTTATCCTACAATATTAGTATATTAAATTTTAGAGAAAGTAAAGGATACAATTTACAATTCTTTGATATCTGTGTATGGGATATATGGATAGATCCTGAACAATTTCATAGAAAAGAAAATGTAACAATATGCATATTAATAACAAATCTTGGCTTTGAGAATGCTCCTCCTCGTCAGGGTGTTATTTATTTCGATGTATTTCCAATTGCCAGGTTTTATCTGCCTTGGATAGCAGCAGGAAAGAGCCTTACAATAAAAATGCCTTTTAGATGGCCAAATGACCTTCACTACCATGTAGTGGGCGTAGAAGTAGATACAACTGGAGAAATATACTGGTTGTGGGAAAATAATTTTCGAGAAGAAACATTTAAAGCAATAAATGCCCCTCCTACTCCACATATAGTTGGTTCTCAGTATGGTATTCCAAATATTTCCTATGAATATACAATATGGGGAACAGATTTGGAAGGTGATGCAATTAGATACATTATAGATTGGGGAGATGGAACAATCAATTCTACCGATTTTTATTCACCCGGAGAAAAGTTAAAATTAACGCATAAATGGGCTACATCTGGAATTTATACGTTAACTGTAAAAGCAATTGATTTTTATGAAGCCATAAACACAACCTTTTTTAAAGTTATAATTGATGGTGAAACACCACAAATAACATTAATTAGCCCAACAAATGGATTGTACCTTTTTAATAAAAAAATATTCAATACACCTAAAACCATTGCCATTATATTTGGAAAAATATCGGTTATAGTAGATGCTGTTGATAAATTATCAGGTATAGCTACAATCTCTTTCTATATCGATAATACATTAAAATATGTTGATAAAGACGAACCATATAAATGGACTTGGAATGAAAAAGCAATTGGGACACATGAAATAAAAGTAATTGCACATGATTACTGCAAAAATTTCATGGCTGTTACGCAAAAGGTATGGATAATTAATTATGGGTTAACTTAGGTGTTCAACTTTCCATGGAAAATATCTTATCCATCCAATCCATGCTATTATAGAATTTCCAAATCCATATTTCTTCCAGAATTTATAATTTAAGAATAATCCTGGTCCTTTCCAAGAA
The DNA here is from genome assembly GCA_964503915.1 of uncultured Thermoplasmatales archaeon. Lineage (GTDB taxonomy): Archaea > Thermoplasmatota > E2 > UBA202 > JdFR-43 > JAPDJP01. Next base: position 4,929 of record CAZDCH010000035.1, on the reverse strand, counting down.
CCCCAGTAATTGTAGCGGGCATTATCAAAACAAAGAAAGCCACCTATTCCATAAATCTGGTTTTCATATATGTTGTTATAATGAATTTTATTTCTTCTTGTTTTGATCAATCCTATACCAATCCATTCATTGTTTATTATATCATTTCCTATTATCTTGTTTCCATAAGATTCTTCGATCACTATTCCTATGCAATTATAATCGGATATGTTATTTTTATAAATGAAATTATTATGAGATTTTTGCAATGCTATACCATTGTAGGAATTGCGAGAAATGGAATTATTCTCTATAGAATTATTACTTGAATTATATAGGTATATACCAATATCATTGCGATAGCATCTGTTAGATACAATGATATTTAAATAAGTGTTAGTTAATAAAATGCCTTGCCTATTTTCAGAGCAATTATTTAGTAGAAGAACATTATAATAAGCATCTCTGATAGCAATGCCTTTAAAATTATTCATACAAAAATTATTTTCTAGGGTATTATTTGATGATGAATATACACTCAATCCATCTATTCGATTATTAAGACAGAGATTATATGATATTCTCGACCGCCTAGAGTACCAAAGCATCAATCCAAAAAGATTATTTGAGTCCATTTTACAGTAGGTTATTATTGAGTCATGCGTATTATACAATAAAATACCATAATAATTGTTAAAAAGAGAACAATTTTTAATGATTGATATGTTAACTGATCCTAAAGTTACCGAATAATAACTTCTATAAATTTTGCATCCATTTATTTCCACCTTTGAACTATCTCCCACGTATATTCCAAATAAATTGTTCTCAGAGAAACTGCTGTTAATAATGCTAATAATTTTTGACCTAGATATTAAAATTCCAATTCCTATTTTTAGGAAACTATTGCCTTCCAATAAAATATTCTTACAAAAGATAATTTCTATTCCTATTTCAACATTATTAATAACCATGTTCTTTATTATTACATTATTACATCCCACCAGAAAGAGTTGACCAGCTGAAAGATTCCTCAACTCAATATTACTTCCATTTATTATATAAAATAGCTCCTTATCGTTAATTTTGTTATCTCTTATATTGTGAATATAATGGGACAAACGGCTTCCCCATATAAAGACGCCGTTGTTCAAAAAATTACAATTATGAATCGAATTACTAAGGGAAAAGTAGAGACATACCCCGCCTATTCCATTGTTTGATATTGAGCATTTATTAATAACGTTATAATGCGAAAAGTGTACAAATATACCGTAATTAGCATTAGCACTACAGATATTGTTAAGCATGCAGCCATTTAAAACGCTGAACAGATATATAGCGCTACCATTGTTATCGTGTATGTAGCAATTTTTTATCACAAAATAGGCTGTTGTATTTTCTATTCTTATTCCATCTGCAGTACTTGCACTTATTTCCCATCCTTCTATAATATAAGGATTTTCTTTTGTTCCATTTCCTGCTACAACTCCATTTTCTGGAGTAAAATCTTCGTTTCCATTTATGTATATTGGAGGATGAGGAGTATAGTTATTTAGGTTGATATTTAGTTTTATTTTTGAAGAATAATCCCTGCTATTTTTGTAAAATTCATGATCTTTGTAAATTTCCTTGAGTTTTTCATCTACAGAAAAATCATTATGCCATGGCATATCCAGTCTTTCATTGTTAAATGAGTTGTAGAATGCCTCAAACTTCTTTTCAAATTCTTTAGAAGAGTTGTTAAAAATAAAATTTAGGGAATCATTTTGCAACATTCTCAAGTATCTCTTCAAAAATAGATCATTTTCGGAAAGTGTTTTTATTTTATCAAATTTTTTATTTGTTGTATTCCAAATCTTATTGAATAAGGAATAATCCTCAAAATCCATTGCTTTATCATCATTTCTTTCCATTCCTGTAACATTTACAAAAATGATAAGAAATGCCAGTGAAAACGATGCTATCCTCTTCATCTACAAGTATATAAAAAACAAAAATAAAATTTTTAGCTTTTATAAGGAAACATCCTTGGCATTAAATCGAAATTAAGCCATGGATAGCCCAATAAACTTCCAGGAGGTATTCCATGAAATCCAAAAATGGGTTTTGGCAATGGCAATCGCCAATTATCCCAATAATTCCTTAACCATATTGTAAAATATGCATCAATGAAAAATGCATTTCTTTCATTATCAATAAAATTGTTATTTAAGATTACGTTAAATAAAGCAATTAAGTCCATTTCAATTCCAATTTTGTTTGAAACTATATTATTTCCAGATATAACATTAAAGACCGCTTCCTCCATTATTATTCCGCTTTCTTTGCTATTACTTATTACATTTCCAGATAAAACGTTAAATGCTCCTCTTCCTATTGCAATTCCATCCCAAGTAGTATCATTTATCTCATTAGATACTATCTTATTCTTTTTAGAGGATTCTATAACTATCCCATTGCCAATGTTTTCTAACAGATTGTAAGCTACCAAATTGTCATTTGAGCTTTTTAAATATATTCCCGCATAATTCCAGCCAAAAATTTCATTATTTAACAGGGTATTATTTGTTGATTTGTATACAGAAATGGAGGTGTATGCACCAGGTATGCAAAATTTACAATTCCTAATAGTTGTAAAAGAAGTGTATAAAAGTTGTATTGGACGATTAGCATGTAGAAACGTTATGTTTTCAATTAGAAAATTCTGGCAGCCCATCAATATTACCTGTCCAGCATCCCCTCTGATATTTTTATTTTTTTCATTAGAAAAAGCAAGAATAGGTTTACCTTTTAAAGTATTGTTTTTTATGATGTGTATTCCCTCCCATACATCTATTCCCCCACCCAAAAAAGTATTATTCAAAATTTTGTTGTTATTGCCTCCAACAGAAATATCTATAAAATCATTCTTTAAAATGTTATTTGAAATAATATTGCCACTGCCTCCAATTCCCAATCCATTTTCATTATTTTCTATAATATTATTAAGGAATCTATTGTACTCAAAATTTACAGAGAAACTTATTACTCCATCATAATTTTCTCTTATGCGATTTTTTATAATGGAATTGTTTGATGAAAAACCATAAAATTCTATTCCAGATGTAAGATAAGCATTGATTTTATATGGTGATGAAATATCATTATCAAAGATTGTATTGAATCTCGTGTTTTTCATGTATATGCCTGAAATTTTTGTATAAATTGAATTTTTAGTAATATTATTCGTAGATGAATTTTGTAAATAAATGCCATAATCACATAACCATAAATTATTGTTGCATATTTTACAATTTTTTGTTTTAAATAGCTGGATTCCGCAAAAGGTATGCGATATGTTCTGATTTCGAACTGTTATATTATTGCAATTTGCAAGAATTATTTGCCCCGCTTTCTCATCTATGATGATATTTGTTGCATTTTCCAAATATAAAAGAGGTAATTTATTGACCGTATTATTAACTATTCTATTGGGAAAAGAAAAAACAAGAATGGCTCCCTCTACAAAAGAATTGTTGGAAATGGTGTTTCCAGATGATGAAAGATAGATACCAATATGGTTATCAAAAAAAATGTTATTGACTATCTTATTATTGCTTCCGTTTTCAATATTTATTCCATGGCGGCGCTGCTTGGCAATAATATTAAACGCAATTAGGTTATTTGAATTTTTGATAACAATTCCATATGTATTTCCTTCTATTTTATTATTTATTATTTTATTTCCGTTAGAATAAATATTTATGCCAATCCATCCATCATACATTCCTCTAATTGTGAATCCACTTATTGTTACATTAGCTGCAATAATATCTACAGCTTTCCATTTGTCAGGTGGCGATTCTATTATTGTTGTTTCTCTATTTTCTCCTATAAGCTTTATTGATTTGTTTATAATAATGCTTTCATAATAAGGTGAAGAATCATCATATACAAAAATTGTGTCTCCATCACTTGCATTATCAATAGCATCTTGTATATGGGTATAATTTCCTGGGCCATCTCCGCCCACATACAATGTTTTTCCATTAATCTTATTTTCATAAGTAAAAGTTTCTGATGGCAAAGCGATAAGAAAAAGGAATATTATACCTACTATTAAAATCCTTCTCACATCCATATAATGGATGCTGAAATATAAATTTTTGGGCGATATAATAATCGATAACTATGTCATTAAGCAATATATCTCATGAAAAAAGATTAAAGAGATTTACTAATAATTTTCTAACAAGCTACAAGCATAATATTGTTGTGGTACATACTTTTTTAAATTTTTACTTACTTTGATGTAAATTTTCTTCTTCTCTTCTTTATTTAATTTTTTCCATGCATCTTTTGAATTCTTTCCCTTTTCAATTTGAATATTGCCAGCCATAATCAAATGGTCTTCTATTGTATGATATTCTGATTCTATTTCATCAATTCCATTTATAACTACTAACAAATCAAATTTATATCCGCCATATTTACATTCATATACCTTGACTCTGTATTCTGAAATTTTTTCCTTAAAACTGGTAAAGTTATTCCTCATTAATCCTTCAACATTTTTATAAATATGGGCAATTTTGTCATTTTCTTGATCCATTAATATCAAGATTTTCTTAACTTTTCTATGACGTATCACCGAAGGAACAACATCTATTATTTTCCATCTTTTTTCAATAGGTTTAGCTAAGCCAACAACATTTTTTCCATTTAAATGGTGCAAAATTATTGCAATTATTTTATCATCATTTTCTCCATTTCCTAATAAAATAATTTTATCTTCGGCTTTCTCTACTAGCTTTTCCTTAATTCCGAGTATTTTATAAATATCTCTAATGTTTCTTACTGTTGCACTACTACTTAATTCCAAAATACTCAATTTCATATTATAATAGATTCCGCCAATCTTATATCTATACCGGCTTTTAACAAGTTTTCTACATCTTGCAACAACAA
>CAZDCH010000034.1:0-11692 GCA_964503915.1 uncultured Thermoplasmatales archaeon | reverse complement strand
TAGCTGAAAGATGGAAAGATTTTATTGAAGATGAAATGAGAAAGGAAGGAGAAATTGAAAGATTGCTGAGAGATTGTTTAATGTATCTTAAAACAATGAAATTTTTAATTAACCTTTCTTTCTCAGTTACAGCACTATCTTTTGTTTATTATTTTACAGAGAAACCAGAATTTTTGTAATTTAGACTGATAAAGATAAAAGGAGACAAACAACCTCTTTTCTGTATTGCTGTTTAGCAAAAATAAACCATGCTAACAGCAATTTTTAGCCAACATGCGGAGATACTGTGATTAGCATAAAATTTTTTAATTCATTTTATTATCTTTGTGAAGCCGGCGTAGCTTAGCCCGGTAGAGCGGCTGACTTGTAATCAGCAGGTCAAGGGTTCAAATCCCTTCGCCGGCTTATTTTGAAATTAAATTTTTAAATGGATAATTTATTTTTAAAAGATGAAAATCGCTGTTAAAGATGCGGAAACGGGAAATAGAATTAGTATGGAAGTTGAAGAAGATAATACTATAGGAGAAATAATTGAAGAAGCTGCAAACTATTGGAAAAAAAATCCTGGAGCATATGTAATAAGGCTTGGTAAAAAAATATTAAGAGGAGGAGCAACAGTAAAAGAAGCAATGCTTCAAGAAGGAGATATAATCGAGCTTATACCAGATCCGGAAGGAGGTTAGATGATTCTTCCAAAAGATTTATTGATAAAAAGAATAAAAAATGAGCTAATAGATTGTAAAAGGAGCTTCAAGCACCGTTTCAATGTTTCAGATGAACAATTTAAGAAATTACCTATAGAAATAAATGTTACATTAGTAAATACCCCTGGCCCAGTTTTTGTTAATGGAAAAGTTTTACATAAATATACACATAAGTTAAAGATAATCATTACTGAAGAATATCCATATCGAACACCAATTGTTAGGTGGAAAAGTAACATATTCCATCCAAATATTATGCCACCAGAAGAAGGAGGATATGTATGCACAAAATTGCTCGAAGAATGGAAATTTAGGTCAAATTTAGTTACATTTATTAAAGGAATTGAAACTTTACTTGCAAATCCAAATCCAAAAAATCCTTTTGGAACAGATACATGTACTAGAGCGGCTGAATATTTTAATAAAAATCCTTACATTATTCCAAAAGTTGATAAAAAACCGAAAATAATAGGTGAGATATGATTAAAATTAATGGAGAAGAAAAAAAGGAGCTCCTCCGTCAGAAGCCCCCATCAAAAATAATTTTTGAATATCCAAAAGAAAATATAGAGGAGTTTATAAAGAAAAATTATAAAGAAATGGAATTAGATGATATTGTAAATGGAATAGATAGTATGGAAGGGGAAATAAAAAGTCCATTAATAGAGAAATTAGATTTTTATATAAAGGAAGAAGCATTTAAAAAAATGCTGTTACATTGCTATAAGATGGCTTTAGAAAAAAAGGAGGCTATGGGATTTTTAATAGGAGATATTAAATATTGGAATAGGGAATACTCTATAGTATATGATGTTGCAACTACTTTATTAGATGCCTCGCCTTTTTATGTAAGATTCAATAAAGAATCCTTTGAAAATTTATTTGATATACTCGATGAAATCGATTATGAATATGTTTTAGTTGGATGGTATCATTCCCATGTTGGATATTCAAGTTTTATGTCAAGTATTGATTTAGAAACTCAAAAGAAATACTTTAATAAACCATTCCATGCTGCCATTGTTTTAGATCCTATCACTAAAGATATGAAAGCTTTTAGATTAATCAATGATAAATGCATTGAAATACCATATGCAATTTTTAGATAAACTCTTCTATTCTTTTTATAACAAATTCTTTCCCTAAAGATTGCAGAAAATAACCCGCTCTTGGTCCTTTTTCTTTTGCTAAAAAAATTTTATATATGGCTTGAAAAGCTTTCCTTGCTGAAAAATTTTTTTCCTTTGCAACTTCATGAATAGTTGAATGTATTCTTTCTGCTTCCCATTCAATATATTGGAATTTTTCTTTTAAGGTAGATAAAAACTTTATTTCTTCCTCTCCTATTTCTATTTTTGGCTTGCTATATTGTAATTCAAATTTTATTTCTTCAGGTGCATAATTTTTTAGCCAATATATTATCTTTTCATATCTTTTTTTAATTTCTTCCAAGTTTTTAATTTCATATTTCCTTTTCAAAATTTCAATAAATTCTTTGAAATCTTTTCCTATTTGTGCAACAATTACAAGATGTCTAAATGGAATATTAATTGGAATTTTTTTTATTTTATATGGTTGAGAGAGTTCATATATTCTCCTTGCATTTTTTGCAGTTTCTTCTTCCAATCCAAAATAAATTCTTTCATATTTATCATATTCATCAACTAAATCAAGTATTCCATATCCAGTATCAAATTCAATATGACGATATGGCTCATATTTCATGAACAGGAAGCGCAAAATTTCTGGAGACAAAATTTTTAGAACCTCATTAGCAGATATTGCAACACCAGTTGAAGCATGCATTGCCCCCTTTCCTTTCAAATGAATAAATTCATAAACTAATGGCATAGGTGGTTCATATTTATAAACATTTCTTGAAATTTCTTTTCCCGTATCCCACGAGCCTCCCGAGGCAGCGTGGTCTTTTCCAAATGCTTCAAAAGTTACTCCAAAAATTTTCCATCTTGCAGGCCAATCTATTCTCCATGGAAGCTTTCCAACCCCTCCTTTTCTTATATCTATAATTCCTTCATAGCCACATTTACATTTATAATATACTATCGGATATTCATATTTTAAAACCTCTCCATATAATCTATGGCAATTTTCACATTTTATATTAAAAGGCATCCAATTTGGTGTTAAATCCCTTTTAGCAATTTTTACCATTATATTTCTAATCTCATTCGCATTATCTAATGCTATTTTTATTGCATCATTATAGAAACCTTTTTTATATAGTTCGTGAGCATAATAAATCTTTGGCTTTACTCCAAGTTCGTCTAAACTCTTTAAAAAAGGCTCCAAAAAATGAAAAGCATAATTTTTATGACTCCCACATGGACATGGTATATCTACTAATGCCATACCAACATATTTTTCGTAATAAGATGGAAGAAATGGATATACTTTTCTTAATGGGTCAAATGTATCACCAATATAAATAAGTTGGGCTTCTCCTCCCTTTTCCTTAATAGCTCTATAGACTGCATCAGCTGTTAAAATTTCTCTTAAATTTCCAACATGGATAGGACCAGATGGAGTAATAGCTGTTGCTAAAACATGTTTTTTTGTTTTTTCTAATAGTTTGTTGGCAACTACATCTGCCCAATGCACATGAAAAAAAGCTTTCATAAGTTTTTAATTTTTTTGTAAGCGTGAATGGCAATAGTGTATCGGGGAAGAATTATAATTTGATTAAGTATATCTCCTATTCATACTGCTAAATAGCAAAATTTACTTCCTATCCTGCTAATTCACAACCTAAGCAAAGTTATAAATAAGTGATAAAAAATATAAATAAACTGTTTTATAAGAAATGTGAAGGTATATATGGAAGTTTATGGATGTGCAGCAAATCAAGGAGATGCTTCAATAATGCAAGGTATATTAATGGAAAAGGGACATAGATTAGTTGAAAATGTGAAAGATGCAGATGCAATTGTAATTGTAACTTGTACTGTTATTGAGACAACCCAACAAAGGATGATTAATAGAATAAGAGAATTAAATAAAGAAGGAAAAACATTAATTGTTGCAGGATGTATGGCATCAGCTCAAAAAGATTTAGTAAAAAAAATTGCAAAAAATGCTTTACTTTTACCACCAAGATATATACATTGTATTTCAGATTTGTTGAACGGAAAGACGAGATATTACAATGTGCAAAAAGTTGGCTTACCAAGAAAAATTGATATTAGGTTAAATATACCAATTTCAGATGGATGTTTATATAATTGTTCCTATTGCATCACAAAGAGGGCAAGAGGGAATCTAACTTCTTACAATTTAAAAGAGATAGTAAAAGATGTTAAAAAAGCAATTGAAGAAGGATGTAAAGAAATAAGACTCACTTCTCAAGATACAGCATCTTATGGAAGAGATATCGGAAAAAGTTTACCAGAACTCATTAACGAAATTGTTGATATTGAAGGAGAATTTAGAGTTAGAATAGGAATGATGCACCCATTATCGGCGTATAAAATATTGGATGAGCTATTAAATGCATATAAGAATGAAAAAATTTACAAATTTTTGCATCTTCCTTTACAATCAGCATCTCCAAAAATTTTAAAAGAAATGAAAAGAGGATATGATTTTGAATTGTTTGAAGAAATAGTGAAAGAATACAGAAAGAAATTTAAAGATTCAACTTTTGCAACAGATATAATTGTTGCTTTCCCAGGAGAAACTGAAGAAGATTTTCAATTAACAATAAATGCATTAGAAGAAATCTCACCTGATGTTACAAACATAACTCGTTTTTCTCCTCGCCCCTATACGGAGGCATGGAAAATGAAAAAGTTGCCAACTCAAGTTGCAAAAGAAAGGTCAAGGATATTATCATGCATTGCTACAAGAATTGCCCATGAAAACAATAAAAAATTGATAGGAAAAAAATATAATGCACTTATTTTAGAAAATTATAAAAATTTTAAAATAGGAAAAACAGATGCTTATAAATCAGTATTTGTTAGAAATGGAAAAATAGGAGAATTTATAAAAATTAAAATAATAGATGCATCCCCAACGCATTTAAATGCAATATATTTAAATGGGGATGAATTTACATTGCATGATTAAAGAAGGCGTAATTGTGTTGCCTGGAGACAAAATTGCAACAATGGAGGAATTAATGCCTGGGGAGGGGACATTTGAAGATAATGGTGAAATAATTGCAAGTATTATTGGAAAATTTTTTGTTGATAGGAAAAGAATGAAAGCAATCATTATGCCAATTACTAATACACCTCTAACTTTAAAAGAAGGAGATACAGCAATATGTGAAATTAAACAAATGGCAGAATCTTTAGTTATTGTTAAAATAATCCATATAGCTGGAAAGGAAAGACAGATTGCGGGAGAAAAAGATGCTGCAATTCATATATCTAATATATGTAATGAATTTGTTGACGATATAGGAAAAAAATTTAGAATAGGAGATATTGTAAGGGCAAAAATCATAAAAGTTGAGCCAGCCGTTCAATTGTCAACAAAAGGAAAGGAATTTGGAGTAATAAAAGCATTTTGCATAAATTGTAGAAATTCTCTTATAAGAAAAAATGATTTGCTAGAATGTCCGGTATGTGGTAATGTTGAGGAAAGGAAAATAGCAGATGATTATGGCGAGGGAAATTTGGATAGGGTGGTTAAATGAAAATGGAGGTTAAAATTAAAAAAGAAAGTGAAAAAGAAATTGAGTTTGAAGTAATAGGTGAAAAAACTCTTTTAAATCCATTGAAACAAAAATTGCTGGAATATGATGAAGTTGAATATGCAGAATGGGAAGTAAAGCATCCATTGATATCAAATCCTGAATTTTATGTAAGAGTAAGCAATGGAAATGTAAAAGAAGTTGTTAAAAGAGCGATAGAGGAATTAAAGAAAGAATTTAAAGATTTGTATAACCAATTGGAGGATTAATGGAAGATATTGTTGGCATATATACATACATAACTAAATGTAAGGGTATAAAAGGAAAAATCAAGAAAAATCCAGAAGATTTTATTGTAGAAGAGGTTCCAGATTATCCTAAGCCAGGTAATGGAAAATATGTTATAGCAAGAGTTATCTCAAGAAATTGGGAAACAAACAGGCTAATTGAAAAGCTAGCTAATGAGCTAAAAGTTCCTTCAAATTCAATTGGATATGCAGGAATTAAAGATAAGAGGGCAATTAAAATTCAATTAATGTCTTTTCCAGTTGAAATTGAAAAATTAGAAAATATTGAAATTCCTAATGTTAAAATAGAAGTTTTATATAAGTCTTTTAAGCCAGTTTATTCGGGAAAACTCATTGGAAATAGATTCCATATTGTTATAAGGGATATAGAAGATGGAGAAAATGTTGAGAAAATTATAAATGAAATAAAAAAATTGGGAGGATTTCCAAATTTTTTTGGTATACAGAGATTCGGAATAACCAGACCAATTACTCATATAGTTGGAAAGTATATAATAAAAGGAGAATATAAAAAGGCAGTAATGACATATATAGCAAGCCCCCAAAAATATGAAGATGAAGAAAGTTATAAAGCAAGAAAATTTTTAGAAGAAACAATGGATTTTGAAGAAGCCTTAAAATTATATCCAAAAAAACTTTTGTTTGAGAGGAGAATTATAAGCTATTTATGCAAAAATCCAAATAAATGGAAAGAAGCATTATTAAAATTGCCGAAAAATTTGGTTAGAATCTTTTTACATGCTTACCAATCGTATATATTTAATAAAATTCTTTCATATAGGATTAAAGAAAGTTTGCCTATCAATGAAGCAGTTGAAGGAGATATTGTTATTTTAGAAAATCAGGCATATGAAGGAATATTGGTAAATGAAAGAAATATTGAAAAAATAAATAAACAAATAAAAAAAAAGAAATGTTTTCCTTCAGGAGCAATAGTCGGATATGATTTAATTTTGGCTAAAGGAAAAATGGGGGAAATAGAAAGAAAAGTTATTGAAGAAGAAAAAATAAAAGAAGAAGAGTTTAAAATGCCTCATATGCCAGAATTTGCTTGTAAAGCTATGAGAAGAATATTAATGGTTCCATTAAGAAATATAAAATGGGAAATTAAAGAAAAGAACTTATATATCCATTTTTCCCTTCCAAAAGGATGTTATGCAACTTCCCTATTGAGAGAAATAATGAAAGCAGAAATATTAAGCTATTAATATAAATGGATTATTTCATAATATGATAATTTTTGATAATCATATGCATTTAAGCGAGAAGGGGAGATATATTGAAGCGATAAAGGAATTTAAAAAATATGGTGGAACTCATCTTAATTTTTGTCCTTATACAAATGTAGAAAAAATCATTAAAAAAGGATATATAAAATGCTATGAAGATGGACTAAAATTGGCTAAGAAAGCAATGGAAAAAACAAATATCAAAATATATCTTACAGTTGGACCTTATCCAATAGATTATATAAAATTAAAAGAGATAGTTGGGAGAGAAAAAGCAATTGAATTGATGATGAAAGGCATGGAAGAAGCTCAAAAATTTTTTCTAGAGGGAAAAGCAATCGCAATTGGAGAAATTGGGAGACCCCATTTTAAGGTTGATAAACAAACTTGGGAAGATAGCAATAAAATAATGGAATATGGCATGTTGTTGGCAAAAGAAGCAAATTCACCAATTATTTTGCATATGGAAAAAGCAAATCCATCTAATATGAAAGAAATAGCCGAAAGAGCTAGAAAAATTGGTTTAGATACTAACAAAATAATAAAGCATTATTCTCCTCCATTAATAAAGGAGGAGGAAAATCATGGTATATTTCCTTCTATAATATCTACTGAGGAAAACATTAAAGAAGCATTAAAAAAGGGGCTAAGATTTATGCTTGAAACGGATTATTTAGACGATTTACAAAGGCCAGGAGCAGTGCTATCTCTTAAAACAATTCCTAGAAAAATAAAAAAGTTGATGAAAGAAAATGTTATTGGCGAGGAAGAAGTAGCAATTATAAATAAAGACAATCCAGAAAAAATTTACAATATATCTTTAGAATAAGCAATTTCAGGTATAATCAATTCTTTATTACAATTTTTACAAATATAATATAATCTACCATTATATCTATGCCCTATCATTTCTCCCCCACATTCTGGACATCTTTTTGCTATCATTTTATCATCCTTTTGCTAATAAATAATTTATAATAGTATAAAAATGTTTCGCCAACATTTTATATGCTTCAAATATTATTGCCATGAAAAGGCCCTCCTTTGATGAATATTTCATGGAGATTGCAAAAGTTGTTTCAAAAAGGTCGACTTGTTTAAGGAGAAAAGTTGGGGCAATTATTGTAAAAGATAATCATATTTTATCAACTGGATATAATGGGGCGCCGAAAGGATTTAAGCATTGCGATGAGGTTGGATGTGTAAGAGAAAAGTTAGGTATTGCAGAAGGACAAAGACATGAATTGTGTAGAGGATTGCATGCTGAGCAAAATGCAATAATACAAGCAGCAGTATTTGGAGTATCGATAAAAGGAGCAAAAATATATACTACTCATTTTCCATGCAGCGTGTGTGCCAAAATGATTGTAAATGCAGAAATTAAAGAAATTGTGTATTTAAATGATTATCCAGATGAGTTAGCTAAAAAAATTTTAAGGGAAAGTAATATAAAGGTGAGAAAATTAGAGGTGCAATGAAAGAAAAAACAATATTGTTTATAAGAGACATAATTTTATCAATTGCAGTAGTTTGTATAATACTCGCTGCCTTATGGGCATATACTGGACAATTTCCACATTCTCCAATGGTTGTTGTTACATCAGGCTCAATGATGCATGAAAATTCTCCATTTGGGAGAATAGGAACAATTGATCCCGGGGATTTGGTTTTAGTTAAAAAAATAAGAGGAAAGGATGATGTTATAACAAGAGGCCCGAGCTATGCTCCCGCAACAAGACATAAAACATATGGAGATTATGGAGATGTAATAATATATGTTCCAGATAGAGATGGAGATGGAAGAGCTGATAAATATGCTACTCCAATAATACATAGAGCAATTTGTTGGGTAGAAAAGAATCCAGACGGAAGTTATACTGTAAAAGAATATAATTTAACGAATGTTTCTTCAATAACTATAGCAGAGTTGGGAATATACAATTATAAGCCTCCTCATAGTGGTTTTATAACGAAAGGAGACCATAACAAAGTTGCAGACCAGAGAGCCAATGGATATCTTTCTACTCCAGTTAAGCCAGAATGGATTATTGGAAAAGCGAGGGGGGAAATACCATGGTTTGGTCTAATTAAATTGATATTTTTTGGAAATGGAAATGGATATAATGGAAAAGATGCAGTTAGGATAGGAAGAGCAGTTGCTCCAAAAGATGAATGGATTTGCTTAGGAATAGCATTATTGATTATAGTTGGTATTCCAACAGCTTGGGATATATATAATTTATATAAAAATTGGAGATCAAGGAAGCTTAGATTGTAATTTTGGCTTATAATCTTTTAAATCTGGTAATGCATCATCCTTTTCTAAAACATCCTTTAATTTAGTTATAGAAGAAACATCAATTTCTCTTGTTCTTCCATATCTACCTTTTGAAATAATTCTTGCATTTATAATGCCCAGCATATCTAATTCTGAAATTAAATCAGCTACCCTTCTCTGAGTCAAAATATTTATTCCAGCTCTTTTACATAGGTCTTTATATATTAAATATAATTCTCCAGTCGTTAAGCTATCATAAAATTGTGTTCCAATAATTGCTGCCATCAAAACTAGTTTAGTTTGAATTGGCAAAGATTTAACAATTTCAGCTACTCTATCCAATTCAATTTTATTTTCTGCCATTCTAACATGCTTTTCTGTAACTTTTTTATCCCCCATTCTTTCTGCTATTTCTGCAGAAACACGGAGTAAATCCAATGCTCGTCTTGCATCTCCATGTTCTTGTGCAGCCAAAGCAGCACACAATGGAATTACATTTTCATCAACTACTCCTTCATTAAATGCAATTTTTGCTCTCTCCCCCAATATATCGCACAATTCATCTGCAGAATAGGGTGGGAAAACTAAGTTTTCTTCTCCTAAAGAAGATTTTACTCTTGGATCCAAAAATTCTGTAAATTTCAAATCATTTGATATTCCAATAATTGAAGCTCTAGCTTTATCCAAATCATAATTCATGCGAGATAGATTATATAAAACTTCATCACCTTTTAATTTATCAACTTCATCCAATACAATAACAACAATTCCTTTTATCCTTTCTATTGAACGAATAAGCCTGCTATATACTTCGTCAGTTGGCCAACCTGTAAAAGGTATTCTTTCTTCCCATGCTTTTATAAAATGGTTTGCAACATTTTGTAAAACCCTATATTGTGTGTCAACTATTTCGCAATTAATATACACAAAATTTGTATTTACTCTTAATTGCTTTCCTTTTTCTATTAATTGTTTTCCAATAAATTTTGCAACAGCAGTTTTTCCTGTCCCAGTCTTTCCATATATAAAAACATTTGATGGCGTCTCCCCTTTTAAAGCTGGAGCTAAAATTGAAGCTAATTCATTAATTTGCTTTTCTCTATGCGGCAATATATCTGGAACATATGATGGTCTTAAAACTTCTTTATTTTTGAATATTGCATTAGATGCGAGCAAATTATGGAATATATCTTTCATCTTTCCTCCCCAAAAATTTTATTTTAAATAAAAAAGGAATAAATAAAGCTTGTGAGGGATGCATAAAACACATTTCATTATGGCATTATAAAAAAGTATTGCAAAAAATTAAAAAAGCTAGAGGGTTGAATCAACTGGCGTAGGCTCAGTCCAATGAGCTGGACTGTATATTATAAGCATTGGGTCTCCATAAAGAACAGTTAGTGATAGCATGTTATATGAAAGAATGCCATAAATGCTAGTTGGGTCCATTGTTGTAAAGTCTCTATCAAATCTCCATAAATCTTGAGAAATTGCTTCTCCTAATGGTAAACCATTTTTCATGATATCTTCTTCAACAAATTCATCCCACAAATCATTCCATCCAAGTATTCCTGCTCCACAATTTCCATAGTATGCTACTGCACCATGGTCAAGATATATGTTAGGTCCAAAATGCCAAGCAGTTGTACAAGAGCTAAAGTGAACCCACATGCTGTGCAAATTTTCCCATAGCATGTCGCACCATTTGAAATGAATTATATCGTATTCGGCAGGAGGCTCAGGGTCATACCAGGCTCCTCCTGGAGAGCGAGGCGTTTCTCCATGCCAATATTCATATCCATGCCATCCATCTATTCCAATTCCTTTTCCAAGAGGATGCTGACTTACACCGCTTCCTCCAGTTCCATGCCCAACATAATAATATGCTGATGCCCCACCATTAAATTCATATAATGTATTTTCCCAAATACAATGTCCTCTATACTCTCTTCCATACAAAGAAAATAAACCTTTCATATGCCTTGCATTGTATGCATAGTGTCTTACTCCATCATTTGTTGTAACCATTAATCCATCTGCAAAATTCATCAAAGTAGATGTTGTTCTTTCTTTATGTGGATTTGCAAAAATCAATGCTGGATATAAAATGCTTCTAGCTATATAAGCAGCCATTGCTGCAGGCGTTGTTGCAATAAATTGACCAGCTGTAGATTCATTTCCTGTTATTGCTCTCACGAAAGGCATTCTGATGTCATGGCGAGGAGCAACAATTCCAACAAATTCTTTTCCTTCCCTATCCAAACCAAGATTCTTTATATAATTTTGAAATGGCTCAACCATTCTTTTATTCCATCTCAAATGTTGATCTAATCCAATCGGTGGAATTTCTCCCTCCTTTATATAATCAATAATTGGTTTCCTTGCTTTTGCCATATGCCCTGTAGATAAGCAGCCATGATAATAGTCTCCCAAGTATTCATCATAAGTTGCAAAAGCATCAGCCCAATGATATGCTCTTCCCATTTCTCCAATTCTTAATACTGGTGATGCATGAT
>CAZDCH010000033.1:0-11852 GCA_964503915.1 uncultured Thermoplasmatales archaeon | reverse complement strand
ATGGATTTTACTGTTTTATTAGCCAAGTCTACTACTATTCTGTATTCTCCAGTTAAAACTTTTAAAGTCAATATTCCCAAGCTCCCTTCTATTCCTTCATAGTATATCATGTATTTGCTTCCGTTGATTAGCCCCTGAATCGTTTGATTTCTTAAGGCTATCTTTACCATTTCATCCAGTCCATCTTCTTTCTCTTCAGCCTTCTCTTCGATTTTTTCAAATAGAGTTATTCGTTCATTTTCCAGATTTATTATTGCATGATATGTACTTCCATTCGATTCAAACCAGAGATCAATTCCTTCCCCTTCTATTTTTCCTTTTGCATCTTCAATAGGAATTTCTTTTTGATTTTTTATTACCTCTATAGCTTTTTCTACCGCCAACTCATATTTTCTTTTCTCCTCCTCTATTTCTTCTTTTGTTGGCACATCTAAATCTATATTAATTCCTTTTTTAATCACACTAATATTGATTTTTAATAATGGTTTACCAGACAATGTTACATCAATCGTTTCATTTCCTTCTCCCTTAATTACTATATATTCTCCCCTCGTTACAAACTTTAATTCTTCCTTCGATAGTAATGCTATATTGTCCAAAGAAATATTTTTGATTATCTTCCCATTTTTCATTATTAGCAAATTTCCATCAGAAAGCTTCGCTTCTATTTTTTCTTTTCCTTGCATTTTTTCCCCAGCTATTGCATTAATTGCAATCGCTATAGTTGCTCCTATTGCCAATATGGCCCATAGCTTTCTTTTAATGGCTACCATTTTTATCACCAATATAATATATAGGGAAAAACCTTAATTAATTTAAGTTGTGAAATGATTCCGAACAAATAAGTTTCCAACAACATTTGACAAATTTATTTAACAACCAAAATTAAAATGAAAGATTACATATTCCATGGCTGAATGGCAGGATGCCAATCAAAATTGAGCTTTTAAATGCCAGTTATCCCAGTAATTTCCATTCCAGCGAGTAAATAAAGAGAATCCTACAAACAACGCATGAATATTATTTTTTATAAAGTTATTATTTGAAATGGTGCTATCAACAACTTTATAAAGCAAAACGCCGAAATCTTGATTTGATATTAAATTTAATGAAATTGTGTTCCCCTTTGAATAAATATGCCACTCAGCCCAAAATTTATTTTATTTTCTAAAATTATGTTGTTGTGACTAAACGTAACAAAAATATTTGCGCCATTCATTGATAAGTTATTCCTGCAAATTATATTGTGATTGGAATCAGCACGAAGGTAAATACAAATAAAGAGAGCTATTTATAATCTCATTATGAATAATTATGTTATTATTTGCCATAATTAGGTAAACGCCAATTTCGCAATTTCTAAGAACATTTCCTTCTATATGATTATAATCTGAAAATATTTTCAAGCCAGTTTTTCCATTCTTTATCCTGATATTGTTGGCTATAATAGTAACTACTATGTTATCACTCTCTATAATTGGCTTACTATCATTACCCCTCCCGAGTTCCTCTGGTGTGCCAAATAAAATAATTTTCTTATTTATCTTTATATTTCCTTCATAGGATCCACTATATACCTTAATTAGATCTCCTTCACTAGCATTCTCAATAGCTTGCTGAATATCTATATAATCTCCATCTCCCTCGTTATCAACAATGATAATGTTATTAGAGAATTGCCATTTGTTTCATAAAAAATAGACATTTCTCCTAATAAGACAAAAAGCACGATAATATTTCTTATTCCCATTTTATTAAATTTTTTTAATAAATTTTTTTAATGATTGCTTAGCAAATATGTAAGATAAAAAATTTAAAGGAGAGAAATATAATCTTGTGGAAAAGAAAATCGTTCTAGTTATAGATGATGAAGAAACAATGCAAGATTTAATAAAGAGAAATTTGGAAAGGTGCAAAATACCAATTGCAGTATATAGCGCATTAAGTGGGGAAGAAGGAGTTGAAAAATATAAAGAATTGATGGAAAAAGGAAAAAAGCCAGATTTAGTAATTATGGATTTAAATCTTACTCAATGGGGGGAAGGAAAAATCGATGGTGTTGAAGCAACGAGAAGAATACTTAAAATCGATCCTAAAGCAAATATTTATGGTTATACAGCTTGGTTTGCAACTGAATGGGCTTATAAATTGAAAGAAGCGGGGGCTAAGGAAATCATTGAAAGAACTATTTTACCTAGCGAATTTAGAAAAATGATCGAATCAATTTTAATTTCAATTAATAAAAAGAAAAGTTAAGCAACTCTTCCCATTCTAAACGCACCAGTTAATCTTATTTCATTTTCTTCTAACACGTAATCAATCCAATGTCTTGATATCGCTTCTCCACATCCCTGCACTCTTAATTGAGACCTTGCCCCTTCCTCTCTCATTTCTATTACGCCATCCATTAAATGCTTTATTGTTTGAACCTCTATTTCTTCATGCATTCCTCTCGTCATGCTAAACATTGAAGTAGCACCCATTCTCTTACACATCCCGCTTAAGACTTGAAGAAATCTAAAAACAGCTTTTGCATCTGAATACACAATTAGAGTAGATAAAGAATCAAAAATTATTCTGTAATTTCCAGCATTTTTTCTTTGAATCTGTATTATTGATGATGCTATTCTTTCCCTATTAATCGGGCTATCAATAAAAATAGCCCATTTACTCTCCTCTTTTAATTCAACACTTGGAGAATAAACATCAATATATCTAATCATTCCCATATTTTCATATTCTTCATATCTTTTATCTATTTTTTTCATCTCCTCCCTTAAATCAGAAAATGATTTATCTGTTAAAACAAATATAACTCTTTCCCCTTCTTGCAATCCTGATATCGCAAATCTCTTTAAAATAATTTCCTTTCCTATAAAAGGTGGAGCATAAACTAATACATTGCTCCTAACTGGTATTCCTCCTTTTAGTAATTCATCTAACCTATCTATTCCAGTTTTTGCAAGCATTTAAACACTCCTATTCAAATAATCTAAAATTTTCTCTGATAATATTTCAAAAGATTCAAAAATTCCCTTTCCTTCCTTAACAACTGCTTCAATTATTGCAACATTTTCATCCAATCCCATCATATTCTCTATTTCCTTTTTCCTTAATGCATTTGGCAAATCTTGTTTATTTGCAACAATTACATATGGAACTTTTCCAAATTTATTTATCATTTCTTTAGCAAATTTAAAATCTTCTGGCTTTGTTGAATCAATAACTAATATGAATCCAACTGCTGATTCCAAAAATTTTTCTATTAATGGCAAAAATCTCTCATGACTTGGTATTCCAAAAACTTCTGCTCTATATCCTTTATAATCAATTATTCCATACTCTATACCAACTGTTGTTCCCAGCCTTTCAACAGGTACAAAACTTTTAGAAATATATCTTATAAAACTTGTTTTTCCTGATCGAACAGGTCCAATAACACATATTTTTGGGAAATATATTCTAATTCCTTCTGGTTTAAATATTTTAAATTCTAATCTTTTCCCTTCATTCCCTCCCCAATCGTTTTTCTTTATACGCATACATTGTCTTGCTATCTTATCTTCTATCAATTCAACTTCAATAATTGCATTAAATATTTTCTTTATTTTATACATTATTGATTCTTTATATGGCCATGCAATAAAATTATAGATTGCTACAAATCCTTCCTTTTTTATTTCATTATTTATTCTCTCTATTCCCTCCAATGCTTTTCTTTCCCCACACATATCCATTATATTGGATAAAGAATCGAAAACAATAATGCCATTTTTTTCTTTTTCGAAAATTTCTTGTAAAATTTCTTCATAACTTTCTATATCATGGGGCTCTTCCACAATATAATTTTGTTCCGAAGGAGCCCCAATTAATGGAGAATAGCCATCAACAATAACTAAATTATTATATTTTTTAATATCCCATCCAAACTCGCTAAATGATTTTTCTAAATTTTTTGGAGAACTTTCTGAAGAAATATAGATGCCCTTCAATCCTTTTTCTAAATTATGATGCAAAATATGAATTCCGATATTGCTTTCTTCAACACCAGGCTGTATTTGAAAAAGTAATGATTTACCTTCTGGAATGCCTTTTAAATATTCATCAAGCTTGGGTATACCTGTTTCTATCATTTTAAAATCTTCTTAATTTCTTGAACAGCTTTTTCAACTGCCGGATAAACATCCTCATTTTTAGTTATTACAGCCAATAAAGCATTTGAACCAGCCCCTATTACCATAATTTTCCTATTTTTACCTTCAACAACAATTTTTTTTGGTAAACCTTCCTTCAATTCGTCCATCACAACTTCTGCTGATCCTAGTAAAGTTGCAGACATTGCAGCAAAAACTTGGGCCCGCATCCCTTCCATATCAGAAAAAATCAAAAGTCCATCTCTTCCAGCAACACAAGCTCCTTCTATATTTGCTTTTGCTTTCAAATCGCTGATTATTTTCATATAAGCTTCTTTCATATCCTTTTAAAAATAATTATAGCTAATAAAACTTTCTAAAAATACTATTTATTACAAAAGAAGCTTGAAAACAACATATGTTATTAAAATCATGATTGTCCCATGTCTTAATCCAGCTAATGCTCTTCCTTCGGATAACGAACCTGCTACTATTCCATTTCCTATTGCTTGAGATAAAGCTGTACATATATATATAAACTTATATTCATCTAAGGATATCCTTGCTCCCCCTCCCACTAATGTTCCTGCAGTTTGAGATGCTTCCAACAATTTAGGAAGAAACATGCTAGCTAAAGCCACAACAACAGCAAGAAATACAAAAAAAGATATATAGATTATCATAAGATACATTTTCATTTCTGTTCTTCTTTCCGATTGCAAAATTTTTATCTCTCTAACATTTTTTGCAGCTGCTTCAATAACATCTGCAACTTTCCCTCCTGCTTCAGATGCTTTTACTACCATAGCAGTTGTTCTTTTTACTAATGGCGTTTTAATTCTTTCTCCAAATCTTCTTAGTGCCTCACTAAATGAAAGACCCCAAGAAATTTGAACGGCCATTTTTTTTATCTCAGGCGTTAAATATCCATAATCTCCTTTTGCAGCCATTTCAACAGCTTTCGCCATTGTCATTCCAGCTTTTCTTGATTCTGCCAAATCTCTAAGAAAATCTGGGAATCTTTCTTCTATTAAATCAATTTTTCTATATCTCCTATATTCATACAATCCAAATGGTCCAATTAAAGTTAAAATTGCAAAAATTGCAAAATCTATTGCATTCTTTTTGGATAGATGAATAGGGCCAATATATGATAATTTTCCAATTTGGAGTAAAATAGCAATTAAAATAAATATTCCAGCAATGAAAGCTGAAGAAGCTAAAATAATTGTTGCATACAGCTTTTCTATATCATATTTTTCTTTTATTTTCCCAGCTTTTTCTGGAAGAATAAATACAATATATATAACTACTGTAATTAAAATAGCAATGCTTAAAAAAATCAAAGCATATCCCCATTCAAATTTACTGATTTCTATTTTTTTTGGCATTCCTATCATTGTTGCCAAATTTATCAAAATGTAAAGAGAAATCAATGCAACTATTATGAAATAAAAAATATTCTTTCTTAAAATAATTTCTTCTCTAATTCTCTTCCCTCTTTCATGCATTCCTATAATTGCTTCAGTTGGGCTGGGCATTTCTCCTCCAGCAATTAATGAAGCCATGCAAGAAATAATCGCCATATTGATTATAAAAAGCGGGTCAGCCATTCTATAAACAAATGGAGAAATGTTTTCTGGTAAATGATAGCCAATATCAAGTTGAGAAGCTATTACAATCATGGAGAAAATGAAAGAAAATAATAAAAAGATGGGATAGATAATTGTTTTTTCAACATTTGGAATAGAAAAAACTGTATATAACATTAATAAAATGACTATTCCCAACAAAAGATTAATAAAAATTCTAGAAATGGGCAATTCAAAAAATACAATAAAAATATTGAGAAATGTAGCAAAAATTAATAAAATAAAAGCTATTAAGGAAGAAAAATAATATCTCCATTCCCTTTTCTTATATTCATCAGTTAAAAATGGGAGCATATCTTCCTTTATTTTTCTTTGCATCCATACAAAAAGTAGGAAAATAAGGATAGATAATGAAAACATTATATTTGATAATGCAAAATATTCTTTTATTCTTAGTGCAATTGATAAAATTATTAAAATTGTTAGCGTTGTAAAAGCAAATGTTGTTATCTTTTTCCCAATCATTTTACACCTCTGGAGCCATAGATTGGATGGCCATTGCAAATCCAAAATTTGCAACGGGAAGCATAACAAAAGCTATTAGATATAATATGATAGCAGTAACAGCTGGCCCACCAAATAAAGCCATAACAGAAAATATTATTATAAGGAATAGAGGAGCTGCAACAACAACAGTTATATAGCTTTCTGCTAATAAGCCTAAAGTTTCTAAAAATTCTTTTTGCTGTCTCCTATTCTCTCTCATATATTCATCTGCTTTTGCCATAAAATATTTTTTCAAATCTCCTCCCGAAGTAATTGTTGTTATTGCTCCCTGTAAAAATTCTTGAAATTTAACAGAAGGTGTCCTATTTGCAGCATTTCTCAAAGCTGTTATAATATCAATGTTAAAAATTGCTACATCTCTATATATCCATGAAGCCTCCTTATGTACCTCACCATATATTGGCTGCTCCGCCAAATTTTTAAAAATTTCTGATGGAGTTAAGCCAGCTGTTGCCATTGCAGCAATAAAATTTAATGCATATGGAAGTTTTACATCTATATCCTTTTTTCTTTTATTTGCCCTGCTTTCTGGAATCATCATTGTTATAAAATATGCTAAAGAGCCAATTAGCAGAGGCGAAGGTATAACGATTGCAAGCAATTTTGTAGGAGGTTCAAAAAATAAAGGAATAATGTAAAAATAAATTAATATAATCATTATTCCAACAATTCCTCCCAATATTCCGTTCATCCATGCAAAAGAAATATAAGCTTCAGGCCTTATTTCCATGAAAGCTTTTTCTAATGCCCTCTTTATATATTCTATTTGGGAGGATTTAGAAGCTTTTTTACCAAATATTTTAAAGCACAGGCTTTGATATTTTGTTAGCATTTTTATCCTCCCTTATTCTTTCCATAACTTTATTTGGATCCTTATAATAAGCAGCTATAACATTTCCAACATCCACATAATGCTTTATTCCATTTTCAACCATCCATTTTATAACTTCCTTTCTTCTATTAAATTCTTCATTTAACTGCTTATCTGTCCAATTTCTTTGCTCTGCAATCCTATCCATAACATATCCCTTGCCATAATAATCAAAAGCATCTTTTCTTGGGTTCCATCTAAATACTTCATTTGTTAACAAATCGTCTGTAGTTGGGTCGATTCCAACAACTTCAACAACTTCTTTTATTCTCCTTACTCTCTTTTTACCAATTCTCATTAATCCTTGTATGGCTACAATATCCAATGCTTGAAGCTGAATCCTAGGAATATTAATTGGCTCTCCTTCTAGCCTATGAACAACAGAAAATATTGAATCTGCATGCATGGTAGAATAAACAGTATGACCTGTTGCCATTGCTTGAAATAATACAACTGCTTCCTCTCCTCTAATTTCTCCTACCAAGATATATTCAGGCCTTTGCCTTAAAGCAGCTTTTAATAAATCAAACATTCCTATTTTACTTTCTTCACTCTCTCCAGATGTTTCCCTTGTAACAGATGCAATCCAATTTGGATGAGGTAAATTTATTTCTCTCGTATCTTCTATAGAAACTATTTTCATTTGAGGAGGAATGAATAAACTTAATGCATTTAATGTTGTTGTTTTGCCTGAAGCTGTTCCTCCAGCTATAATAGCTGATGCTCCATGTTCTATTGCCATCCAAAAATAAGCTGCCATTTCAGCTGACATTGTATTAAATTCTACTAAGTGGCTTGGAGTAAAAGGTTCTTCCCTAAATCTCCTTATTGTGAAATTTGAGCCCATTGAAGAAACTTCTCTTGCCAAGCAAGCTTGCAATCTAGAGCCATCTGGCATTGTTGCATCTAGCAATGGGCGAGCTATAGAAATATGTCTACCACATTTTTGAGCCAGCTGAATAACAAAGGAATCTAATTCATCTTCTGAAGAAAAAATAATATTTGTTTTTATTGATTCATAATTTCTATGATATAAAAATACCGGCACGCCTGCAGCATCGCAAGATATATCTTCTATCATCGGGTCTCTCATTAAAACATCTATTTTTCCATATCCTAAAAAATCCCTTATAATGTAATACATAATTTTTTCTCTTGTAATATCATCAATACTAATAGAATAATCTTTTATAATTTTGTTAACATTTTTCCTTAAATATTCTTTTGCTTCATCATATGTAAATTCTGTTAATTCTATATCCATTGTTCTTATTAAAGTTTCCTTAATAAATTCCAAAATTTTTCTATCTTCAATAGTTAAAGTTGGTTCAATAACTTCATAAATGTATTCATGGTTTTTATTATCATAAACTATTCTTGCATATGCATATGGCTTTACAATGGGATGAACTTCAACAACTTCAATATAATCTTCTTTTGGAAGAGATAAATCAACCAATTTTTTATATTCTCCAAATATTTTTTCTATTTCTTCTCCCCTCCTTATCTTGACTATTAATTCTTTAGCCCTATATTTTTCCTCCATTTCTTCAAGATTTTTTAACTCTTCCAAAATTTTTCTTTTTGTTGCTAACAAATCGCTAATTTTATATTTACTTATTAACCAACTCGCTTTTTTCTTCTCTTCCTTTTCCTCATCTTTTAATTTTTTTCCCATCCCATATATTAAACTCTCCTGATATTTATAAATTTATAAATTTTTGAATGTGCATAAGTGGATTCTAATAATAAAAAATAAAAAAATAAAAATAAACACATTTTATTTTCTTATAGTGTATGTATCTGTAGGAGATTTAGAAAAGTATTCATACTGCCCACTTTCATGGTGGTTAAGTAAAGAATATAAAATTGTTTCTAAAAATGGGATTGAAAAACATAAGGAAATAGAGCAAAAATTAAAAGAGATAAAAATTAAGGAGAAAAAAGTAAAATTTTATGAAAAATACATTCTTTTTTCATCAATTTTTGCATCTATAATTGCAATTTCTGGCTTGGCTTTCCTTCATCACGGAATGGAAAAATTTTGGAATTATCTATTTATAACAATCTCCTTAATATGGCTTTTAAACTCTTCTTTCTTTTTATATAGAGCAACAAAAGCTATTGAAATATTACAAGCAAAATATGAAAAAATGTTTTTAATTTCATCAATGGGGGCAACATTGATTGCATTTTTTGTTGTAATAATGGCAATACCAGCAAATCCAGAATTTAGCAAATTTTTAGAAATTCTGGCTTTAGTATGGATTACTATAGCAAATATTATTTTTTACAGATTAATATATCTATCTGAAGATATATTGGTTAAAAAGATAAAATATGTTCCTCTTAAAAGCAAAATTGAATATATAGGGGCAAATAAGGAAGGAAAAGAAATTATTTCGGAGAAATATGGAATAAGAGGAAAACCAGATTATATATTGTGCATAGATGATGATTTTATCCCAGTTGAAGAAAAATCTGCTAATTTGCAATCCCCTCCTCTTTCCCATGTTATCCAAGTAACTGCATATTGCATGCTTGTAGAGGATAAATATGGAAAATCTCCTCCATATGGCATAATAAAATATAAAGAAAATCAATTCAAAATACCATATGAAATAAGATGGAAAAACATGGTAATACAGCTGAGGAAAAAGTTGCTCAAAGATTTAGAAAAAGGAGAAGCACATAGAAACCATTTCAATAAAAGAAAATGTTTAAACTGCGTTAGGAGAGAATTTTGTAAAGAAAAATTAATCTGATAAAGCTTTTCTTATATTTTCTATTGCTTTTTTTATCCTTTTTTTCCTAACTCCTTTTTCATCTTCAAGCATTTTCTTTATTTCTTCCAATCTTATTTTTATTGCTTCCAAAGAAAATTCTGCAACACTCGAATATTTATATCTTGGATTTTCAATAACAACTTTTTTGATTTCTTCGTGTAATTCTTTTGGAACAGAAATTGTACTGTATTTTGCCATATGTCTTTAATTTAGAATTGAATATATATTTTTCTATCTGATATCATCTATCAAAACTTTCTTCAATTTATATTTTTTTGGGCAATCAACATCTCCAATAATTTCCAATATTTTATATTCCTTTTCTTTTAACAATGTATTACAAAAATCATATTCATTACATGAAATATTATCGCATTTGATAGCATGATATTCAACTGCTGTTGCTTCTGCTTCTTCTTTTTTAATGTTTGCTGTTGCTGGCTGCTTTTCCACTTCTACTACAACAACTCCTCCATCATGAATGGCGCAATCATGAAATTTATTTCTGACTTTAATTATTTTATATGTTCTTCCCTCTTGCAAGTTCGAACAAACTGTTTTCAATTTGCAGTTCCTACATTTTTGTGTTATTCCTACATAAATAAATTCATTTCCAACTTTTGCAAGTTTTTTCCCAACAAGAGTTATTAAAACCATTTTTCACCTCCTTATACAACTCCAGTTACTTTTACCAATTTTTCAGCTGCTTCTTTTGTTATTCCATCTGTTCCCAAAATTGTGTATCTATCTGGCCTCATTTTGTGAGCCATAGTTAACGCCTTTATTATATATTTCTTTGGTATTCCTAATTCTTTAGCTGTAGTTGGAGCCCCTATTTCTTTTAAAGCATATTTTATTGTTTCCCAACTCCCTCCATGCAAATACATCATCATTATTGCGCCAACCCCACATTGCTCCCCATGCATTGCTTTTCCTGGAGCTATCCTATCTAAAGCGTGAGAAAACATGTGCTCAGCTCCACTAGCTGGGCGGGAAGAATTAGCTACGCTCATTGCAACACCCGATACAATCATAGATTTTACAGCAATCCAAACCCCTTCCTCTATCCCAGGCTTTATATATTTTGCATTTTCTATAAGCAATTCAGCAGCAGTTTTTGCTAAAGCAGCAGCAAAAGAACTGTAATATTCTCCTTTCAAACGGGCTGCAAGTTGCCAGTCCAAAATAGCTGTCAAATTAGATATTACATCTGCACATCCAGATGCAAGCATTCTGTAAGGAGCTTTTGATATTATAGCTGTATCTGCCAATATGGCTAGAGGGGAACGAGCTTCCTTTGAAATGGAAATTCCATTGTCTTTTATTGATGCTCTTGGCGATGCTATGCCATCATGAGAAGCAGCAGTAGGCACACTTAAAAATGGGACTTTGCATTTAAAAGCTGATAATTTTGCAATATCTATTACGCTTCCTCCTCCTACAGCTATTAAAAAATTAGCATTTATTTTTTTAGCAAATCTTTGCACTCTTTCAACTTCTTTAACAGTTGCTTTATTTACAACAACATCATATATTTTATAATCCTTATTAAGAATACTAATGACTCTTTCCCCCGCTATCTTTTTTGTAAGTTCATCATGAACCACTAAGCCAATTCCTTCCAAATTTACTCTATGGCATAAATCGTCAATTTCATCTATTACGCCATGCCCAACTACAACATCTCTTGGAAATTCCATTTGCTTTGACTTATTAAATGGCATTTTATTATGTAATTTACACTGTCATATAGTTTTTTTGCTTTTGACTAATTTTATTCTTTCTATTCTCGCTTTCTTAAAACTCCCTTTGGGTCCTTAATTAAAAGAATTATTTCCCATACTAGTATGGCAGCAATTACTAAAATTATTGAAAGAACTATTGCATCAGGTGTCATTTCAAT
>CAZDCH010000032.1:11425-11910 GCA_964503915.1 uncultured Thermoplasmatales archaeon | reverse complement strand
TGCAATACCCATATAATATTGAAAACAACAAATCCAAACGATTTAAAAGCAATAATATCAAGCGTTGAAGGCTTAGATACAAGAGCATCTGAAGAAATACAAATGCTTCCTATAGGAACAGCAATAGTTGCTGGCTTACCATTAACTGTACCAATTTTTGTTGAAATTAGAACTAGGGAATCTTTACATGGAGGAAAAATTAAATTTTAATTTTAGATTAATTTATTAATTTTTTAATTTTAAATCTTTTTTAATTTCATTGAACAATTCATCAACGTTATTAAAATTTTTTATTCCAACATCCCAACTCATTAATCCATATACTGGCTTTCCATATTCAAGAGCTAGAGCAATTTCAGATAAAGTACCATATCGCCCATCTATAGCAATAACAATATCTCCATTCAATATTACCAAAACATTTCTTGCATATCCAATGCCAGTTACTATTGAATAATCCAAATATTTATTTCCTTCCTTCCTGT
>CAZDCH010000032.1:3629-11415 GCA_964503915.1 uncultured Thermoplasmatales archaeon | reverse complement strand
TGTTATCACTTGGAAGTATACCAATTGTAGTTCCTCCAGCTTCTTTTGCTCCTTTACTTGCTGCTTCCATTACTCCTCCTCTTCCTCCAGTTACCAAAATTGCCTTCATTTCTGCAATTCTTCTTCCAACTTCCACTGCCAACTCATAAATTTCTCTGCTACAATGTTCTCCTCCAATTACGCTTATATACATATTCTGTTAATAATAATTTAATAAATAACTTTTTATTTTAATAAATAAATGGATGCGTTCGATTTACTTTGCTTACCAGTTAGAAAAGCAGCAAGGGAAAAATTTGGAGGACCAACAGAAGTTCAAGAAAAAAGTATTCCACATGTTTTAAAAGGAGAAAATTGCATTATTATTGCTCCAACAGGAACAGGAAAAACTGAAGCCGCTTTATTACCTGTTTTTGATTTAATCTTAAGGAATGGTAGAAATAGAATAAGCGCGCTGTATATAACTCCATTAAAAGCACTTAATAGAGATTTATTGGAAAGAATGGAATGGTGGTGTAGAAAGCTTGATTTAAAACTAGCAGTTAGACATGGAGATACGTCAATGGAAGAAAGAAAATTTCAATCGATTGCTCCCCCCCATATCTTAATCACTACTCCAGAAATGCTTCAAGCATTATTAACTGGAAAAATATTGAGGAAGCATTTAAAGAAATTAAAACATGTGATTATAGATGAATTGCATGAAATTGCAACAGATAAAAGAGGGAGTCAGCTTTCAATTGCTTTAGAAAGGTTGCAATGTTTAGCAAATTTTCAAAAAATTGGCTTATCTGCAACAGTTGGCTCGCCTAAAAAATTGGCAAATTTTCTTAAAAATTGTAAAATAATTGATTTGAAAATGGAAAGAAAAATGAAATTAGAAGTAATATATGAAAAACCAAAGTTAATAGATTATAAGATTTCAAAAAAATTGTTAACTTTTCCAGAAGTTGCTTGCCGTTTAAGGCTTATTAAAAAGGCTATTGAAAAACATCAATCTACTCTTGTCTTTACAAATACTCGAGCAATAACAGAAATTTTAACTAGTAGATTTAGAGTATTAGATACAGATTTTCCAATTGGAATACACCACAGCTCTCTTTCAAAATTATATAGGCTGGATGTTGAGAAAAAATTAAAAAATAGAGAAATAAAAGGAATAATTTGTACTTCCTCTTTAGAATTGGGAATTGATATTGGTTCATTAGACTTAGTCATTCATTATGGCTCTCCTCATCAAGTAACTAGGCTTGTTCAAAGAGTTGGAAGAAGCGGACATAGAATTGGCAAGATAGCAAAAGGAATAATAATTGCTCAAGATGATGAAGATGCTTTAGAATCATTAGTTATATCAAAAAGAGCATATGAAATGAAATTGGAAGAAATAAAAATTCCAAATAAGCCATATGATGTACTAATTCATCAAATTGCTGGAATAATTATAGAAGGAGAAAGGGATATGAATGAAATTTATAATTTAATTAAAAATTCCTATCCATATAGAAATTTAAAAAGAGAGGAGTTTGAAATGGCAATAGATTATATGAGAAAGAATAATTTTCTAAAAAATTCTTATAAAACGAGAGGAACATTTTCATTTTATTTTGAAAATTTATCAATGATTCCAGATGAAAAACAATATTTAGTTATTGATGAAGAAAAAAATGAGCCAATAGGAGTATTAGATGAAGCATTCGTTGCATATTATGGAGAGCCAAATATGAAATTTATTGAAGGAGGAAAAGTTTGGAAGATTTTGTATGTTCATAAAAATAAGATTTATGTTAAAAAAGATGATGATATTATTGGGGCCATTCCTTCATGGATAGGCGAAGAAATTCCTGTTCCATATGAAATTGCTAAAGAAGTAGGAAATATAAGAAGAAGAGTTGAAGAAATGTTAAAGAAAAGAAGAAAAGAAGAAGTTGTTGAAGAATTGACAAAGCTTTATCCATGCAAAAAGAAGACAATGGAAAATATATTGGAAAAATTATTTGAACAGTATGAAAAAAATTATCCTATTCCAACAGATAAAAGGATTGTCATTGAAAAAATCAAAAATAAATTCATTATACATTCTTCATTTGGCTTACTTGTAAATAGAACAATATCAATGATTTTGGGAAATATATTGTCAAATAAAGTTGGTTATCCAATACCTATTTCTTATGATGCTTATAAAATAATAGTAAGTTCAGATGTTAACATAAAAGAATGTTTTTTAGAAATCATGAAATTAAATTTAGAGAAATCTCTTTTAAAATCATTAGAAAATAGCAAAATATTTACTTATAGATTTTTGCGAATTGCAAGAAAAATGGGAGCAATTTCAAAGGATGCAGATATAACAAAGACAGACATGCAAAAAATAATTAGTGCTTTTAAAGGAACAATAGTTTATAAAGAAGCTATTAGAGAATGTTTAGAAAAGGATTTCGATTTGGAAAATGCAAAAAAAGTTGTCGAGGAAATAAGGAATGGAAAAATAGAAATAAAAATAGTTGAAGAAGAAACACCAATTGGAAAAGCTTCCATTAAAAGTTATCAGAATTATGACATTGTTCATCCAGAAAGATTAGAAAAATTAATTTTGAAATATGCAGAAGCAAGATTTATGAACGAAATTATAACAGCAGTTTGTTTAAAATGCTATTATAGCATAAGATGTGAAACCAAAAATTTTCCTTTTGTTTGTCCAAATTGCAAATCGGGAAAGATTGGCATATTAAAAGTTAAAGAAGATGTTAAGAAAGAAATTAAGAAATATAAGGATAAATTGGAAAAAACAGCAAATCTTATTTTAAGATATAAAGAAAATGCTTTGCTTGCTCTAGCTGCAAATATTAACTTAAAAACAGCTTCTTCTATATTAAATAAATGTAAAGAAAAAGAGGAGATAATAAAGGAAATAATAAAGGCTGAAAAGAGAGAATTAATGAAATTTTTCTAAACCGTGCTTAAATATTAATTCTAAAAATTTCTTTTCATCAATTTCAGCTTTAGCTCTCCATCCAATTTTTAAAAAATCGTTTATTTCTAAATAGCCCATCTTCTCAAATTTTTTTATAGCCATTCTTATTTTCCATATGGGAAATTTTTCTTTTAATATCTCTTCTATTTCTTTTATTTTACATTTTTCTTTTATAAATAAAATGGATAGAATATATGCTAAAATTGATAAATCATCTATTCTCAATCCATTTGCTTTATCGATTTTAGCATCATCTAATGAAATAAAATATAATTTGTTTCCTTCATGCTCAATGCTTTTAATTTTTAATCCAAATCCTTTAAATTCTTCCTGTAATATTTCTAAAATTTTTTCATAATTCTTTCCAATTTTTCTTTTTAATTCTTCTGAAGATAATTTTTTCTTAAATAAAAGTAATTGTGCAGCCTTTTTCTTTTTCTCTTCTATTTCCATTTTCCTAAAGATATTGCAATAGATTGCTTTTCTCCTTTTGCTTTTTCAGCCATTATAAATATCTTTCCTTCTAATGGTTTTTCTTCAATTATTGCAAGTCCTTCTGTTATTAAATGGCTTAATATATATGCTCTTAAATATGTTTCTTTAAAATCCTTTCCTTTTACAAATTTCCAATAACTTATTTTTCCTTTATCTTTCAATTCATTATATATCTCTTTTTTCATTCTTTCAAAACTTTCTTTAGAGAAAAATAAGGGGAAAATTCTCGATTTAAGAAAATCAGTAAAATTCATAATTTTAATTTTAAATTCTCTTTCCCCAAAACTTTCTATCTTTTTATTTTTAAAATATTTAATAGCATCTTCAAGCCTTTTTTCAGTTAAAAATTCTAGGCTTAAAATGGGATTCCATGCATTTAAAAAAATTTTTACCATTTCTTCCTTTCCAATTAATAGTATTTTTGCTTTGATTAATTCTGGCAAAATAAATTTTTTCAAATCTTCTTTTAAAAAATCTTTCTGAAGATATATTACCGAAGCTAATTTTCTTATACTTTCAGCATCCAATATTAAGTCATCAATTGATTTTAAATATGGAAGATAACTTTCTAAAATATCAAATAACTTTTCAATTTCTATTTCAAAAGGATTTAAACCCTTTTCTGCACTTTCACATAACTTTATTATCCTTTCAATTCTATCTTTCAACTTCCATCACCGTTGATTTTCCACCAGTTTTCTGTACAATAATTAAATTCATGTCTTCATCAAAAAAAGTTAATTGAGATGGAGTTATTATAAAGCTCTGTCCTTCCTTCATTGAAGATAAAATCATTTTATAAATTGTTTCCCTATTTTTTGGATCCATGTGCAAATCAAATTCATCAATTCCTCTAAAAGGAGATTTTAAATAATTCTGCAATGCAAGCAATAAAGCCATAATACAGACGCTTCTCTCCCCTCCACTTTGTGTATAAGCATCTAATGGAAATAATGAAGAGCCAAAACCAACTTTTATTTGTAAACCAGCATTTTCAATGCCATTTCCAATTATTTCTAATTTCCCATTTGCTCCTATTTTTTTCAAAATTTCATTGTATATTTTTTCAATATTTTTAACTATATCATTTATTTTTTTTCTCCATATCTTTTTTCTCCTTTCAATTTCTTTAATTCCTCTCTCCTTATTTCTTTTTACAATCTCTTCCTTTTTCTTAAGATCCTTCATAATTTCTGAAAATCGTTTGTACATTTCCTCCGCTTCTATTGGAACTTTTATTGCTTCAATATGTGCATTTATGATTTCTAATTCATTTTCTATTTCCTTCACTTTCCTATCTGTATATATTCTTTTTCCAGATATTTTAAGCAATTCTTTTAACTTTTCATTTATCAAAACCAATTTTTCCTTGATTTCTTTCTTCTCTTTTTTTATTACGCCAAGCTTAAATTTCAAGATTTCCAATTTAACCTTATATTCAACAAATTTTTCTATTCTTTTTTCTAATTCTTTTCTCATTCCTTCAAATTCTATTTCCTTATTTGAATAAAATATTTTCCTAATTATAGCCCACCATTCATTAAAACCTCTTTCAATATCTTTTATTCTTTCCCCAATATCTTCGATTTCTTTCTTTATTTCCTCTTCCTCTCTTTCTTTTTCCCTATATTTTTCTTCCAAATTTTTCTTCCTTTCTTCCTTTTCAAAAACTTTCGCCCATATTAGCTCGTTTTCCAATTCTCTCTTTCTTTTTATAAGCTCCGCTTTCTTTAAATATTTTTTATATTGTTCATCCCAATAATTTGCATTTTTCTCCATTTCACTTATTTCTTCCTTTATTTTCTTTTCTTCTTCTTCAACTCTCCTTAATTTTTCTTCTGCTTCCAACAATTTCCTCCTATAATCATGTATTCCAACAGCTTCTTCTAGCATTCTTAATTTTTCTTCTGGAGAAGTTAGGGCAAATTT
Source organism: uncultured Thermoplasmatales archaeon (assembly GCA_964503915.1). GTDB lineage: Archaea > Thermoplasmatota > E2 > UBA202 > JdFR-43 > JAPDJP01. The sequence continues at coordinate 6,020 of CAZDCH010000032.1, read as the reverse complement.
TTCCATTGTATTTTGATGCATTATTATAAGCATATTATCTGGACTTATTCCAAACTTTTTGAAAACATCGACAATCTCTTCCTTATCTATTTTTTTATAGTCCAACTCATACCAATATTCACCATTCTTTTTTATATATCTCGATATCATAACTTCGTCAGAATTTGAAGGGAAAGGACGGCGCCCATTTATTTTGCTGTTATCAATGATTAATGAAATTCTTGCAATTTCTTTTCCATGCCTTATCAAATCTCTTAATCTTTTTCCTCTTTCTGTTGATGTTTGCCCTAAAGCAACAGATATTGCAAGCAATATGGATGATTTTCCAGCTCCATTTGGACCACATATAAGATTGATTCCTTTCTTGAAAGGAATTCTGCAATATTCATATGACATGAAATTTTCCAATATTATTTCTTTAATCCACATTATAATATTAAAATCTTGGAGATTAATAAATTTAAAGATTAAATTTATAAAAAGAATTTAATAAATTATTGTGGTTAAATGTGAATTCTGCTTAAATTTCGATGGCGTTAGATGCATAGAACCAAAAGGAATAAAATATGGAAAGAAAATAGAAAATTCTTTTGAAGAGATAAACTGCCCATATTATTTAGAAAAAGGAATAGCATTCGAATTTTTTGATTTTTAAACATTAAGTTATTCCAAAATTCCTACTTTTCTTCCCATATTTTGTCATTTATAATATGGATAACATTCCATTTCTCTTCTACCAATTTCTTCGTTATATATCTTCTATGACATCTAAAGGGAAATTTTTCTGCACACATTATTGCAACTTTTTTCTTTATAGCAATTCTTTTTAATTCCATATATGCCTCCTTCCATTCACTGCTACGCATCCATTTTTCATATCCTCTTCTATATCCTCCTAAATTTTCAAAATGTATATATTCAATACCATTTTTTTCCAATATCTCCTTCAAATTTTCTTTTTTATAGCATAAAAATTTAGAAGTAGGAAATCTTCTTACATCTGCAACAATTTCTATTCCATATTTTTTAAGCAGATTGATAAATTCTTCAATATTCCTATTTGAATGTCCAATTGAATAAATTTTCATGCCATTAATTTAAATAATTTTAAAAAATATATTATTAATGATTAGAATCGCAACAAAACAGATTGAAAAAAAGATATTAGAAATTGCAAATGATTTAAAGAAAAATCCATTTAAAGTCTTGCCAGAATGCAAAGGAAATTGCAAGAAATGCTATTTTGATAAATTTAAAAAAAATATTGATAAATTTAAAGAGGAGGATTATTTAAAAAAAATTGCGAATAAGAAAGGATTTTTGGCAGGATTAGCTGCTACAATCCTACTTTCTAAAATACCTTATGTTACCTACATTAAAATGGATGGAAAAACATATTATTATGCAAAAAGAGGAAAAGTTGAAGATAAATATTTGGTAGCTTTTCAAAATTGGAATGACCCAAGAATAAGAATGCTTGCATACATTGATATTGCAAAAAAGAAAAAATTGAATTTATTTTCCCTACCCAATAAAATAATTTGTTCAAATGATGTTCCAAAAGAATTTTTGGATTTTATTTCAAAAAAATTTCAGTGCAACGGCAATGAATATATATCAATAAAATGGAGAGAAATTGAAATGAAATGCTGTGGAAAAGAAAATTCATTGATTTTAATGAAAAATTATTTTTATTATCCTAATTTTGAAAATGAGATAAAAATAGATGTAAAGATTAATTTATTCCAGTGCATGAATAGATGTAATGAATGCTATATTAAAAAAGCAGAAAAACTTGATGTGATCCATTATTTAAATGGAATGTCAGATGAAAAATTTATTGAAAATTATAAGAAAAAAATTAGATGGAATATTGAAAAAGAAAAAATTTTTATTATTGGAAATAAATGCTATGGAGATAATTTGAAAGCATTTTTAAAGGAAATATCCCCCAAGGAATGGGAAAAAAACACCATTTTAAATTTATTGGAAAAAGAGAGGAGAGCAGTTATTATTGAACAAGCATCATCAGCAAAGTTGCTTGAAAAATATGGTATATCTTCTGAAGATTTGAAAAGAATATATGATGAAGAAAAAAAGCAAGAAATATTAAAAAAATTGCCAGAAATAAAGGGAAATGAGTTAGCTGAATTTGCAGATAAACTTGCCAAAATTTATAAATTATATGGAAAGGATTCTCTTTTAAAAGAAATTAGGGAAAAGAAAAAAATGAATGTAAAAGAAAAAGCAATTTCCTATGCTTTCCTTTACGCTTCAAATATAAAGGGAGAAGAATGGAAATATTCAAAAATGGAAATAGAATTTGGAAAACATTTAGCAAAATATGTCAAGAGATTATTGAAATGTAATGGAGAAGAATATAAAAAAGCA
>CAZDCH010000032.1:0-3619 GCA_964503915.1 uncultured Thermoplasmatales archaeon | reverse complement strand
GAAAATGAATTTAGAAAATTGATTAACAACTACCCTGAAGAATATAAAAAAGCATTAAATGAAATGATTAAAGAGGCTGGTTAAATGCCAGTTGAAAGAAGTTGTGGAGCTGTAATATTTAAGGATGGAAAATATTTATTGCTTAAATATGAATGGGGACATTGGGGATTTGTTAAAGGTAATATTGAAAAAGGAGAAAGCTTAGAGAAAACATTTTTGAGGGAAGCAGAGGAGGAGGCGGGGCTAAAAAAAGAAGATTTAGAAATTATTTATGGTTTTAGAGAAAAAATAAATTATTTTTATAGGAAAGAAGGGAAAACCATATATAAGGAAGTAATTTATTTGCTTGCAGAAAGCAAAACTTTTGATGTTAAATTATCTTATGAACATACTGCATACAAATGGCTTTCATATGAAGAAGCTTTAGAAAAAATTACCCATGAAAATGATAGAAAAGTTTTGGAAAAAGCTCATCAATTTTTAAAGAAAATAGGAAAGGCTACATAATGTATATAATATAGCATAATATACAAGTGTGGAAGAACTATTTAATCCAAAGAATGTTGCAATTGTGGGAGCATCTCATAATCCTGATAAAATAGGGCATATAGTTGTTAAAAATATTGTTGAATCTGGCTACAAGGGCAAGATATATCCTATAAATCCAAAAGGAGGAAAAATTTTGGGACTAAAAGTTTACAAAAGTATATTGGAAGTTGAGGAAAAAATTGATTTAGCAATTATAGCAGTTCCAGCAAAAATAGCAGTTGAAATAATTGAAGATGTTGCAAAAAAATCAAAGTTTATTGTTGTTATTACATCAGGATTTTCTGAAGTTGGGAATATAGAAGGAGAAAGGAAATTAGTTGAAAAAGCAAAGAAGCACAATAGTCGTATATTGGGCCCAAATGTTTTTGGAATATATTCTGCAAAACCTCCTATAAATGCTACTTTTGGGCCATCGAAAATAAAAAAAGGAAATATTGCAGTTGTTTCTCAATCTGGAGCTTTAGGAATAGCAATGATAGGAAAAACAGCAGAAGAAAACATTGGATTATCTGCCATTGTTTCAATAGGAAATAAAGCAGATATAACAGAAGTAGAAATCCTATCATATCTTTTTTCTGATGACTTAACAAAAGTTGTTTTTTTATATATAGAAGGATTAGAAAATGGTAGAGAATTTTTAGAAATTATAAGAAAAAAACCACCAAATAAATCAATAGTTGTTTTGAAAGCTGGAAGGAGCAAGGCGGGAGCAAGAGCGGTAGCTAGCCATACTGGAAGCTTAGCGGGAAGCGATGCCATATTTGATGCTGCTTTTAGACAAGTAGGCATATTAAGAGCAAATAGTTTAGAAGATGGGCTAAACTGGGTTACTACAATTGCTTTATCCCCTCCTCCAAAAGGAAAAAATGTCGTAATTATAACAAATGGTGGCGGGCTGGGCGTAATAGCTGCAGATGCTTGCGAAAAATATGGTTTGCATTTATTTGATGATATGGAAGTTTTGAAGAAGACGTTTGAAGATGTAATACCTGAATTTGGTTCCTATAAAAATCCAGTTGATATTACTGGACAAGCTGGAGGGAAAGAATATAAAAAGGCTTTGGAAAGAGCTTTTAAGGAAGATAGCATCCATGCAATATTGGCTTTATATTGTGATAGGGGAAATGGAATAGAAGAAATAAAAAATGCTTTAATTGAAGTGCATAAAAATTATGCAAATAAGCCAATTCTTTATACAATTTTTGGAGCAACAAGCATTGTTGAAGCGTTAAAAAAAGAAAAAATGCCAGCTTTCAGTGATGTTGAAGATGCTGTTTCATCATTATATGCTCTTTATAAAGTAAATGAAGAAAAAGATGAAGGAAAATTGGAAGAAATAAAGATAGATGAGGAGGGCATATTAAAAATTATAGAAAAAGCGAAAAAAGAAAATAGGAATAAATTATTGAGTCACGAAGCAAAGGAAATTTTAAGATTGGCAAATTTAGATGTTCCAGATTTTTATTTAGCAAAGAATATAAAAGAAGCAATTGAATTTTCAAGGAAAATTGGTTATCCAGTTGCAATGAAAGTTGTTTCAGAGAATATTATACATAAAACAGATGTTGGAGGAGTTATTTTAAATATTGAAAATGATGATGAAGTAGTGGAAGCATTTGAAGCGATAATGGAAAATTGTAAAAGAAAGGTACCACATGCAAAGATAAGAGGAATAGAAATTTCAAAAATGTTGCCAAAAGGAATTGAAACAATAATTGGCTCAACTACTGATGCTTCTTTTGGAAAAGTGGTTATGTTTGGGCTTGGAGGTATATATGTTGAAGTAATGAAGGATGTATCTTTCAGAATTGCGCCTGTTCCTAAAAAGGAAATAAAAAGAATGTTAAGAGAAATAGAATCTTATCCAATATTGGCTGGAGTAAGAGGGGAGAAGAGAAAGGATATAAATGCAATAGTTGATGCAATTTATAAGGTTGGATGGCTTGTTTATAAAATAGATGAAATAGTTGAGTTAGATATAAATCCATTAATGGTATATGAAAAAGGTGCAAAAGTAGTTGATGCAAGGATGGTGATAAAATGAAAGAAATTAAAAATGTTATGATATCGTCATTAAATGAAAAATCTGGAAAAACAACAGTTGCAATTGCAATAGCAAAGCTTTCAAATAAAAAAATAGGATATATGAAGCCAATAGGAGATAATCCAATATATAAAGAAAAAAAAGTATTTGATTACGATGCAATCTTATTTAAAGAAATTTTTGAAATTGAACATCCTGCTGATAGCATGTGTTTAGGTTTTCATCATTCAAAAATTTTGCATTTTTATAAAGACATTGAAAAAGAATTTATGGAAAGATATTGGAAAATGGCTGAAGGGAAAGAAATTCTTATAATAGAAGGTGGAGAATATTTATGGAAAGCTTCTTCATTAAAACTTGATACAATTTCAATCAGCAAAATGATTGGTTGCGATATAATTTTTGTAATATCTGGAGATTATTATGAAATATTGGATGAAATTCATTATTTGAGCAAGCAAGATATACCAATTAAAGGAATAATATTGAATAAGATAAGGGAAGAGGAAATTGAAGAACTGGAGAAAGAAATAGAAAATAAAGGATTAAAATTTTTGGGATATTTGCCATATATAGAAAAATTGAAGAAGATGAAAGTTGGATACATTGCAGAAAAATTGTTTGCAAATGTTGTTGCAGGTGAAAAAGGATTAAATAAATATGTAAAAAATGTTTTTATTGCCGCCTTATCAGCCCCAGAAATAAAAAGGCATCCAGATTTCAAAAAAGAAGAGAAATTGATAATAACTGGAGGGGATAGAGCAGATGCAATTACAGCATGTATTGAAAATGGGACATCGGGCATAATATTAACTAACAACATTATCCCTTCTGCAAATATATTGGCAAAAGCAAATGAGAAAGAAATTCCTTTGCTTTCTGTCCGACCAGATACATATACGGTAGCAAAGCTTGTTGAAAGTATTTTACCAACAATTCTTCCGGATGAAAAGGGAAAAATAGATGAAATTGTAAAAAGAGCAAGAATAAATATAAATGAAATAATAACCTAAATTTTTATAAATA
>CAZDCH010000031.1:0-12195 GCA_964503915.1 uncultured Thermoplasmatales archaeon | reverse complement strand
AAGATATATTATAGAGTATGGAATGAAAGCTCAGGATGGGGAGAATGGAAAGAAGGAGAAAATAATACTGTTGTCGAATTCACAATTGAAGAATATTATGGGCATGAAGACGAATGTTTGCATCGTATAGAATATTATGCTGTAGATGCGTTAGGAAATGAAGAAGAGCATCATATTATAGAAGTAGAAGTTGATGATTCACCTCCTTCAACAAGCAAAGAAATAGGAGAGCCAAAATATGAAGTAGTTACTGATGTATGGTATGTTACTTCATCAACACCCATATGGCTTAATGCAAGCGATGAAAAAGTTGGTTGCACTTATTTGCATTGGGAAGTATGGTGGGATAGCAATGGAGATGGACAAATTGATACAAAACTATTGGAAGGAAATGAAACAGATAACAAGGCATTAATTTATTTGCCATATGAATGCTTACATGAAATAAGATGGTGGGCTATAGATTGCTTAGGGAATAAAGAAGATCAACATAGACAGCAGCATTACGTTGATAATACCCCACCAGTTATAAATAAATATGTTGGCAGGCCTCACGTATTTAAAGATGGAAAATATTATGTAACCCCAGACACACCTATAACTTTCGAGGCATCGGATGGAGGAAATTGCCCTGTTGGCTTGGTAAGAATACATTATAGAATATGGTATAATGGAGAATGGCACGAATTTGTTACTAACTTAGGAGAGGATACAGTTACATTTAAATTTAACCAGTTTGACTGGAGCGATGATTGCATACATTATGTTGAATATTGGGCAGAAGATGCGTTAAATCATACAAGCGTTAAATATAATGAAACAGATTGTGTTGATTCTACTCCTCCATATACTTATAAAGAACATGATGGCAAAATATATTACGATGCTACAAATGATACATGGTATATTAAGCCTTGCACACCAATATACTTAATTCCTGTTGATCCAGGCATATGTGCAGTAGGAGATACAATGACTTTTTGGGCAGTTATTATAGATGGAGAAAGATATCCAAGTTATATGCATCAAGAATATGGAAATTATACTTCAAATGATATTGTTGTAATAAATGATAAATATTGGTTTAAATATGATCCAAATAGACCAATACATTGGCTTGAAAACTGTACTCATGAGCTAATTTACTTCTCAATAGATGCTTTGAATAACTCCGAATTAGAAAAGAAAGATTGTTATGAAGATGATTCCGATGATGATAACTACTATCTAAAGCCAGCTTATAGATATGGACCAGATAGAAAGCCAGGTAAGGCAAATTATGATGATGATGGAGATGGGGAAGTAGATGAAAAAGATGAGGAAGGATGGCCAGGAACAGATGATTATACCTACAGGATAAATCAACTCCTTGGACCAAATGGAAAAGATGATGGGCCAGAGGGACCAGCAGGAGGAGATGATGCATTTGGACCAGATGGAAAGCCAGGAATAGCTGGGAAAGATGATGATGGAGATGGAAATGTAGATGAATGGGATGAATGTGGATGGCCAGGAAGCGATGATGGACCATGGGGATGTGGCTGGTGTGTTCCTTCTTCAGCAGCTTCGTGTTTATGGTGGTTTGCTGACTGGTATAATATACCTGCTTTAAAAGGAAATGCGAAAAGCATTGCTGAACTTGCTGATATATTGGGCAAGAAATACATGAAAACGGATCCGAATAGTGGCACAATGATCAAGAACAAAGTTGAGGGATTAAGAAAATACATTAATGATCTAAAATTGGGAGGAAGAATAGTAGTTAGAAATACTACCAATCCAACATATGAGCAATTAAAAGAGAATTTGACTGCATGCCAAGATGTTTTATTTGGAACACCAGGGCATGTAATGGTTGCTGTTTCAATAGGACTACAACCAGATGCTAATGGTTTGGTTGACATAGATTTAATGGATCCATGGGTTGGAAGATATATTGACACAAAATTCAATACAACGACTAATAAAATTTTATATGATGGAAAATGGCAAGATTTCTTTGATATGGTTGTAATTTGTCCAAGATTTAATCAAACATATAAAGTAGATGATAATCCACCAGATTCAGAAATTGAAATAGGAGAGCCAAATTATTATGATGGAACATGGTATGTTACAAGCCAAACAAAGATATGGATAAATACAACAGATGAGGATATAGAATGTGATGTTGGTTGCTTATATCTACATTGGGAAGCATATATATGGAATGAAAGCATTGGAAACTGGATTCCAGCAAATGTTTTAGTATGGAATGGGAGCAATTGGATTGAAAAAGCAGAAGGAGATGAATATACAAATAAATTACTCTTTAGATTTAAAGAAGATTGCAGACACAAGATAATATATTATGGAGTAGATAAAGTAGGAAATGTTGAAGAGCAACACGAAGAAGAAATTATAGTAGATAATAAGCCACCTTATACACAAAAACTCCATGATGGGGAAATTCCAAATGAGGAATATAAGCCACCACAACCATTCATATATAAAGAAGGAGAGACTTTGAATTTACATAATAAAACAAATCCATTATATCTTGAAAACCCAATTTGCACTTATTGGAATCAACCATGGATTGATGGAGAGGAGTATCATTTGATAGAATGGGCAGATAATTGCGATAATAAGCTAAGCCCATGCGATTACATTGTTTTAAATAGCTCAGGCAAAATAAAAGTTTATCACGTAGAAGATTTGACAATAACTCTATTCCTAAAGAATGCTGAAGATGCAAATATAAAAATGTATATTGAATTTACAGAAGGATATGAACAAATAAGCTATGCAATGTATAACCCAGTAGGAACACAATGGTATAGTATGCCTGGACAAACATTGTATAATTTGACTGGATGGATTGATAATAATAACGATGGCAAACTATCATTCGGAGATACTATTGAATTAACAGATAAAACTGGTAGCGAATCTTCATGGGCTGTTGAAGAAGTTGCAACTGATATTATTGTAAAACATGTTTATTGGTATGAAAAGCTCTGTAGCAACATTACTTTCATTTCATACGAACTGGGAGAATGCAACGTTGGCTATGTTACAATATACTGGGGATGGGAAGATGAAAATGGAAACTGGCATCCATCTGATGAAAATGATTTCTATGGTAACTATAACACACCAGAAGATATAAAACAAATTGATGAATATGGACATAAATATTGGTATGTATATAATGCTAATAAGCCAATTCATTGGGAAGAGGAATGTGTACATATCCTTAAATATTTTGCAGTAGATATATTAGGAAATAAAGAAAAATTGCATATACAGGAATATCATGTAGATGGTAGCCCACCAACTACATCTTTAAAATATGGAAAACCATATTATAAAAGAGATGGCAAAGAATTTATAACGAAAGATACCCCAATTAAACTAAATGCATCCGATAATGGCGATTGTAAGGTTGATTCTTATTTCATACATTACAGAGTATGGTATAATGGCTCATGGACAGATTGGATGCGTGGTAATGAAAGCTCACCAGTCATATTTACAATGGATGAAATAGGATTAGGAAATGATTGCAGGCATTATATTGAATATTATGCAGTAGATGATTTAGGAAACAAAGAAGAGCTTCATAATGTAACAGTTTATGTTGACAATATACCGCCATATATAAATATGGATATAGGAAATCCAAGAATAAAATTAAATGATACAACATACTATATAGCTGGATATACACCGATATGGATAAATGTAACAGATTTGTGCATTTGCCCAGTTAAAAACTATACAATTCATTATCATATATTATATAATGGAGAATGGCACAATTATACAAGTAAAGATGAAAATGTTTCATTTACATTTAGCCAGTTTGACTGGAGCGATGATTGCATACATTATATGGTATATTGGGCAGAAGATGCATTAAATAATTCAAGCCCAATATATAATGTAACATTTTATGTTGATTCTACTCCTCCAGTAATAACAAAAGAGCACGAATGGCATGGATACAAAGAACATGAGCAAGTAAAATTAGAAGGAAGATGGATTCCATGGCAAAGTTGGGAACTTATCTCTTCGGATGAAGTACGAGATATAATCACCTTAGCAAGTGATGCTCCAGAGCTATCGATACAGAGAGAGTATGCTTTATCTGAAGAATGGATTCCATTAGATAATTTAACATGGTTCGATGAGAAGATGAATTCATTAACATGGATTGAGATAGATGCTTCACCTATTCCAATAACTCCAGGGGAATCCAAAACATATGATATATTATTTGATCCTTCTGTACATAAGGCAGTATTAGTAAGATATACAGTCTATACTTCAGGAATGGAACCATTTGCTCATGTAATAAATGAAGTATTATTAGAAGATGAAATAGTTGGACAGCTTTCAAACTTTGATGTGCATAATTATCTAAGCCAGGAAGTAGATAACTTTGAATTAGAGTTATATGGCATAGATTCATCAGATATAATTGGATGGTACTATGACCATGCTGTTCCAATACCATATCTATATGAAGGACAATGGAATGTGTGGTATGGAGGATGGGGATGCTCACCTATAATAAAAGATATTCCTGGAGGAGTTGAAATAAAATGGATTGATACAAATCATCCTGTTGAGCCTTGCAATTGGGTACATTTCGGCTTATATCTAAAGCCAGGTGTAACTGTAACGGGAGCAAAAGCAAATTGGACCATTTTAACATCATATGATTACTTAAAAGCATGTAGCCCAATTTATCTTAATGCTACAGACCCAGGAGAATGTTCCAGCCCACCAAAACTATATTGGGCATTTATATACGATGGCGAATGGCATCCAGCGCATGAATTTGATTATTATGACGGAAATAAACCAGCTATACAAAAATATGGAAAATGGTGGTATGAATATACAGAGCCAATACATTTCAATGAGTCTTGCAAACATGAATTGTTGTATTGGGCAGAAGATTTGTTAGGAAATGAAGGCCCAATTTATAAACAAGAATATTATGTTGATGCTACTCCTCCAAATGTAACGAAAGACCATGTTGGCTTATTCATCAAAATAAATGAAACAGCATACTATACAAAAAGCAATGAAGAAATTGTATTAGCTGCCTATGATGATGGCTATTGTTCAGCAGGAATAGAAGCAATTTATTACAGATATGAATACAATGGAACAAGTTATCCAAATAAGCTTGGCCCCAACGTTGTTGATTTGAGCAATTATTATCCAAATGAACCAGAAATTGCAGATTATCTATGGTATGTTTATACTTCACCAATTTATTTCGTAAATGAATGTAGGCATGACTTATATTACTTTGCAAAAGACAATGTTAGCCATCATAGCCAAATCCACCATCAAATATATTACGTTGATAATAGCCCACCAGCTATAATAAAAGAAGTTGGCGATCCAAAATATCAAGAAGAAGTGGATGTAGTATGGCGCGTTAGCCAATTAACAAATATTACAATAAATGCTATCGATGAAGGATGCAATGGAGGAGTCGGAATAAAGAATGTTTCATATCGTATATGGTATAATGGTTGGAGTCAATGGCACAATATAACCAACTTATTGCCATATATACTCAATTTTGAAGAAGAATGTTTGCACTATTTAGAAATAAAAGCTATAGATAAGCTCGGTCATATTGCTATAGATAATGAAACATTTTATGTAGATGATACGGTGCCACATTCAGAATTAACAGTAGGAGAGCCATTATATGGTAGCTATGATAACATTTATAATATATCTACAGAAACACCTATTTATATAGCTGGAGATGATTCAGGATGCGAGCCGCAATGGAGAATCCATTATAGAATAGATGAAAAAGATTGGCAAGTTGGAGATTGGCATGAAACTATCATATTGCATTTCAACACATCTGGAGAGCATTTATTAGAATGGTATGCTTCTGATGGTCTATGGAATGAACCCATCAAAAACGCAATATTCCATGTAATTTATCCATTGAATGCAAGCTTCACATGGATGCCTGAAAATCCTTATACAGGAGATATTGTAATGTTTACAGCTCAACAAAATGATTTTGTAAACTATACATGGGAATTTGGAGATGGAAGCATAGGATATGGAAATCCAACAACTCATAGATATGATAATCCAGGTGGATATATTGTAAATCTAACTATTATTGCATTTGATGGATATCCAATAGCAACCCATTCGGAAGGATTATATGTGCAGCCAACGCCAGTTCCGCCAAACAATACTGCACCAATAGCTAACTTTACTTGGGAACAAACAGGTCCATTTGAAATAACCTTCTATGATTTATCAAATGATTCAGATGGAAGTATAGTAGAATGGCAATGGAGCTTTGGTGATGAAAGCGTTTATTACATGAATTTAAGCAATTATAGCCCAACTATTTCCCATATTTATCCAAATAAAGAAGGCTATATAGTTTCATTAATTGTAAGAGATGATGATGGCACATATGATATATGCATCCAAGAAGTTTTTGTAGAAAATCTTCCACCAATAGCTAACTTTACATTTGAACCATTTAATCCGCCAGAAGGAACCCAAATCAACTTTACAGATTTATCCATTGATTTAGATGGTTATATAATAAATTGGACATGGAATTTTGATGATGGAAGCATAAGCTATGAGCAAAATCCAAGCCACATATTTTATGAAAAAGGAAGATATTACGTCAATCTAACAGTTATAGATAATGATGGCGATAAATCATATATAGTAAAAGAAGTTCCAGTTGGAATTATTCCACCAATAGCTAACTTTACTTGGTATCCAATTAATCCAATTCCAAATGAAACCGTTGATTTCGATGCAAGCTTAAGCTATGACCCAGATGGAAGTATAGTAGAATATAGATGGGATTGGAATGGCGATGGTATATATGATGATATAACTAATATACCAACTTTAACACATGCATTTAATACAAGTGGAAAATTCAATGTAACTTTGATGGTGGTAGATAATCACAATGCAAATGCAACAATTACAAAACAAATTTGTGTATTGCATAGGATAAACTTTACATTACACCTATATGGATGGAAATGGAATTTAATTACTATTCCAGTTAGAGAGACGGGTATAGTATATGCAAGCGATTTGGCGGAATTAATTGATTCGTACTATTTACAAATTAGCAAGTGGGATGGAGTAAATAACACATGGATAAGTTATATTCCAGGAAATGAATTTTCCACAGACTTTGAAATAGAACCAGGCATAGGATACTTCATATGGACTATGAATGAAACAACCACAATAATTAATGGTTATCCAATACATGAAGTAAATGTTACATTAAATGTGAATGAAACACCATATGTGCCAAGATGGAATCTTATAGGATGGTTCAAGCAACAAGATACAAATGCAAGCGAATTAGCAAAAGAAATTCCATATTGTAGTGCTGTGAGCGTGTGGGACCCAATAAATAGCACATATATATCACATATAGTAGGCGTAAATGAATCACCAAATCCAGTAATAAAAAGAGGAATGGGAGTAGCTGTATGGACAAACAAAGATAGCTACTGGCATGCTATCGACATATGGCATTGCTAACTTATTGCTAACTGGTACTAACCTCTCCCCCTTTTAATTTTTATTAGAAAAGTTTTTTTATACTATATTTTTTAAAGCTATGAAAGTTAAGTTTGCAATACTGGCAATGCTTTTATTAATAATTTCATTAGAAGCTCATTCTCAATTTCCCCATACATTATATGGATATATCTTTTATGGAGAAAACAAGCCAGCGTATAATTTTTCAATGACCGTAATTAATCATAATACAGGAGAAATTATTACAAATGAAAGCCATTATATATATAGAAACAAAAATTATTATCAGATAGAAGTGGGCTTTCCATTAGATTGGGAAAATGGAAGTCTAGTTGAAGTTAAAGTAAAAGGATTAGATTTTTCTCCTCCATGGGAAGGAAATGCAACATTAATAATAAATTTAAATTACCCCAACCAAAGAGTTCCAGATATTCATCTTTATCCATTGCCACCTTCTGCACCAGAAAAGCCTGCTGGCATTACCTATGGCTACATTAACAAATCATATGATTTTTCTAGTGTGGCTATCGACCCCAGCAATTTCAATATTTCATATGGATGGGATTGGAATAATGATGATATAGTAGATGAATGGACAGCATATTATAAATCTGGAGAAAAATGTACCATCAGCCATACATGGAATAAGGAAGGAACATACGAAATAAAAGTTAAAGCTAAAAATGAATATGGAGCATATTCTTCATGGTCTCCTATTTTGAAAGTAAGGATAGAAAGAAAAGCATTTGTTAGATTAATAAGTCCGAAAGGTAATGAAACTTTGAAAGGAATTGTAGATATAAAATGGAATGCAACTGCTGAAAATATTACTATAAAATGCAGTAAAGAGGGTAAAAATTGGAGCATAATTGCAGAAAATATAAGCAATGTGGGCATATTAAAATGGGACACTAAGAAATATGAGAATGGAAAATATATTTTAAAAATAGAAGGATATGAAAATGGAAAATTGATTGGTGTAGATATATGCCATTTTATCATAAAAAATGAAAAGAAAATACCATCATTTACTATTCTTATTCTGATTGTTGCTATATTTATTGCTTTAAAAAGCGGGCGCGGCGGGATTTGAACCCGCGACCTGCAGCTTAGGAGGCTGCCGCCATATCCTGGCTAGGCCACGCGCCCAAATATATTTCATATTTTTCAATCAAAATAAGTTTATATATTTTGACATTTATAAATACATGAAGTATGCAATAATATCAATGCTTATTTTTTTATTATGTGATATAAATAGTATATCAATTGAGCAAGGAATAAAATGGCTTAATGAAAAACATCCTTATATAGAAATAAAAGAAGTCAATTTAGATGGAGTAGGGATAAAAGATGGGAAAAGAGCTATATTTTTGAGGCATGAAACAAAATGTTTGCCAATTGAAAGTAAATATGATTTATTGATAATATGTCCAGATGATTGGATAAAATTTCTTGGAAAGTTTAAAAAACATAAAGAAAAAGAAGGAATAAAAACAATAATTGTTGGATTAAATGAAATCCATAATAATGGAAGAGATTTGGCAGAGAAAATAAAATATTGTATTAAAGAATCTATTGAGAAATTGGGAATAAAATATGTCCTACTTTTGGGAAGCATAGATAAAATACCTATAAGATATGTGTTATATGCATGGGAAAGTGGAGGAAAGATTTATAAAGAATGGCTTCCAACAGATTTATACTATGCAGATATTTATAGGTATGAGAATGGGAAAATTGTATTTTCATCATGGGATACCAATGGAAATGGAATATATGGAGAAAGTTATGCTGGAGGAATAGGAGAGAATGACATTATTGATTTATATCCTGATGTTTATCTTGGAAGATTAGCATGTGAAAATAAATTTATATTAAAGCAAGTTATAAGAAAAATAATAAATTATGATAGCAATGGTAGGTGGTTTAAAAGGATAATTTTAGTTGGTGGAGATACTTTCCCAAATTGGGGAATTTTGGAAGGAGAATATATGAATAACTATATTGCAAATATTATGAAAGAATTTGAACCATATAAGATATGGTATTCCTTAGGAAATTTAAATACAATAGAAATTCAAAAAGCTTTAGAAATGGGAGCTGGCTTTCTTTATTACTCAGGGCATGGATTTCCATATGGATGGGCAACTCATCCAAAGGGAAGTGATGAATGGATTGGAGAATATTACACTCCTTATATTTTTGCTTTATTTAATTTATATAGACTGCCCATTGTATTTCTTGATGCTTGTTTAACAGCAAAAATTGATTTTAATTTGACAGATTTAGGTATTCCCATCAAACATAATTTGCCTTGTTTTGCATGGTGTTTTGTTCGTTGCCCATACGGTGGAGCAATAGCAACGATAGGAGCAACGAGAGTTGCATTTACTGGAGTTGACCAAAATGGGCCAAAATGGGGAGCAAGCTATCTGGCATACACATTTTTTAGTTCATACAATGAAACAAAATTACTTGGCGAAATATTTGTAGAAGCTCAAGAGAAGTATGTTAATAAAAATCCTTGGGATAAATGGACAGTACAAGAATTTATTTTGCTTGGAGACCCAACTCTTAGAATTAAATAACTAAAATTTTTACTAAAATTTTTAATATAAAGTCTATATTTCATTTATAGGGCCCGTAGCTTAGCCAGGTGGAGCGTCTGGCTCATAACCAGATGGTCGCCGGTTCAAATCCGGCCGGGCCCATTTATTTTTGATAGGGTTTTGCATGATGTTTTTGCCGGCAGGAGCATTCTCCATGCTATGACTTTTATCATGCATTATGCTTCCCTCCGCTTTAAGCCGCTTGCGCGCAAAATTGTTGCAATGATATCCTTTTCCAGTGGAGTTGTAAAGTTATTTCCGTTCTTTCTTGTAAATCCGTGAAATTATGCTTGCTATTTTGATCAATGCGACCCTCGTAATTCCCTTGCCTGTCTCCATGCATTTATGCATGCTTTTTCCATCTCTTGTATAGCCGTGTATAAAACGAATGTAGCAAAAAAGGAGAGAAAATGCAAGAGAGACGGAGAGAGCAACAGCTGTTCTATTCCTATTGGCAGATGCAAGCAAAAGGAGGCACAAAAGAATAAGCACTTTACTTAGCAATAAAATAAGAGAAAATATTTTCCTAAAATCTACATAGAATCAACAATAATAACCATAACATCTTTCCAACTCACTATGAGGATTCTTCAACAATTTTTCATAACATACTAACTTAACTCTCGGATAGCGCACCAGCATTTCCAGCTGCTAAGCTGTTTATTGGTATATATTTTGCCTCTTCTTCTATGGTCTCCAACATTTGACTCATAAAGCAAAACTAAATATTTATACGTATTAAATTCATATTCTATATCATTTTGGATATAGAAATATAGCCACTTTATTAAATTATCATTAACTTTCTTAACATCAAAAGAATTATTATAAATTTCATGAGCAACTTTCCATACCTTGGCATGTAACTCATCTTTTTGTTCATAAGATAAACCACGATTATCTGTTAAATTGTCATAATGTCTTATGACAGCCCATATAAAAGCCCAGCTCTCATTCGCTATATCTGTAGGCTGAACAATAACTGGTAAATAATGAACAAAATTTTGCCTTCTAATGTATGAGCTTGCTGACTGAAAAGCATCTTATATTTTGCATCTCTTTGTCCGAGCATAGCCTTGTTGATTTTTAAAAATCTTCTTTATAAAAAGTTTGAATGAAATTAGAAAAGAATATAACAGCTATAGCAAAACGTTATCATAGTATATTTGAATAGTAGGATATTTGATATATGGATGTGGAAAAATGAAAAATCTCAATAAAATGATTGGTGTGATATTGCTTCTTCCTGCAGTGGCATGGCTTCTCAATGGGATATCCAGTCTATTTATAAATGGTTTATACAGCTATACATATCTAATTCCACTCCCTTTCAAAATCCATACATTTACCTTGCTACCAATTACTACATTCTACCTGACTACGTATCTCGTCATCAAACCTCACACACCAGTCAAAAAATTCTTGATCGCTTTCTTATTTGTCTTTCTTTCCATGGCAGTTTATGAGTTCGTTTATGGAATTTTTATGATCAATACCCAAATGTCTACTCCCATTTCGGTGATCCACCTCCAATGCATCCCCATTTCGGTCCGTTCGAAGGAAGTATAATAGTCCTCCTTGTTGGAATCCCCCTACTATTTTTCCTTAACCGACGATTCCATTTTCTAACCAAAGACGGAATTCTCTTATTCCTCCTGTGTTTCTTAAGTTTTATTGCGGTCATGTTCATACTTGATTATACGGGCTTCTTTGTATAAGTAGACCCTTGGCTAAAGGGACAAACTACAAAAGACCCGCACGATCCATTATGGATTCTATCAAAGTTCCTGTGCGTTTGGATGTTCTTCCCGCTTCTTGATTTTAGACCTTTCCATAAAAGCGGAAAGCTGTAAGTTTGAATACACTATAAAGATATTGATGTTTCTATAATCATTCCGAAGAAAGCGAAAATATTAGAGAACTGGTTAGTAGAATAAATGATGTGTTATCGGCTTTGATTTTATTCATATTGAAGTAGCATCAAAATATTTTGACGCCAAAGGGTATTGGT
>CAZDCH010000030.1:0-12478 GCA_964503915.1 uncultured Thermoplasmatales archaeon | reverse complement strand
TTCCTGTAATATTGAGGATAACAACAAGAGTTGCTCATGCAAGAGGAGTTGTTGAGCTTAAAGAACTTAATATGAATATGAAAAAGAAGGAGGGAAAATTTGAGAAAGGGGGATTAGCTGTTACTGTGCCAGCGATAGCAAGAAAATTGCATCCTATATTGCTTGAAAAGATTGAAAAAGCAAGAAAAATTTCTAATGAAAGCGAGCTTAATTTTATAGAAGGCAATGGAGAATATGGAATAATAACTTCTGGAGTTTCATATAATTATGTAAAGGAAGCTTTAGATGATTTAGGTATAGAATGCAAGATTTTTAAGATAGGAATGAGCTATCCATTGCCAGATGAGAAAATTGCAGATTTCTTAAAGAAATGCAAAAAAGTTATTGTTGTTGAGGAGTTAGAGCCATTTTTGGAAGAAGGAATAAAAGTTATTGCAAAGGAAAAAGGAATAGATGTAGAAATAATTGGCAAGGGATATGGTAACTTAAAAAGATATTATGAATACAATCCAGATATTGTATATTCAACGCTTGCAGAATTCTTTGGAAAAGAATGGAAAAAGGAAAATATTGAAGTTAATGATATTGAAGTTAATGTTGCTCCTCGCCCTCCTATTCTTTGCCCAGGATGCCCGCATAGAGCTACTTATTATGCTGTTAAACAAGTAGCTCCTAAAAATACAATTTATCCAACAGATATTGGATGCTATACTCTTGGCTTGCTTCCTCCATATGAAACAGCTGATTTCCTCCTCTGCATGGGCTCAAGCATAGGAACTGGATGTGGATTTTCTTATGCAACAAAGCAAAAAGTAATTTCTTTTATAGGCGATTCTACTTTTTACCATGCTGGATTGCCTGCTTTAATAAATGCTGTTCATCACAACCATAACTTTGTTGTTGTTATATTGGATAACTATACTACAGCCATGACAGGTCATCAGCCTCATCCAGGAAATGAAATAAATGGAATGGGAAATGAAGCTTTGCCAATAGATATGGAAAAGCTTGTTAAAGGCATGGGAGTAAAGCATGTTGAAGTAATTGACCCAAGAAATTTAAATGAAGCAAAAGAAGCAATAAAAAGGGCTTTAGAATATGATGGCTTATCTGTTATTATATCAAAAGCTCCTTGCATTTTATTAGAAAGAAAATTAAAGAAAGAAAGGAAGCTATATCAAATTAATCAAGAAAAATGTAAGAAGTGCAAAATTTGCATAACAAAATTTGCTTGCCCAGCTTTTTATATGGATAAAAATGAAGTTAAAATAAATCCTGCTCTCTGTACAGGATGTGGAGTTTGTCCGCAAGTTTGTCCATTTGATGCAATAGAGGTGATGAAATGAAGAAAAGCATTGTTATAGCTGGCATTGGAGGACAAGGAGTAATAACAGCAGCAAATATTGTAGCAAAAGCAGCTTTAAAGGATGGCTATAATGTTGTAATGTCAGAATTGCATGGAATGGCTCAGCGTGGAGGCAATGTAGAATGTACTGTAAGAATAGGAAATGTTTACTCACCTATAGTTGCCAATGGAACAGCAGATGCTATTATATCTTTTGAACCATTAGAAGCCTTAAGAAATTTGCCAAAAGTTAAGAAAAATGGAATAGTTCTTACAGATATAAATCCTATTATTCCGCCATTAGTTTCACTGGGCATAGGAAATTATCCAAAGCTTGAAGAAATTTTTGATAGAATTGCTAAGCATTGCAAACTCATTAAAATAAATGCAGATGATTTGGCAAGGAAAGCTGGAAGCATATTAACAAAAAATGTTGTAATGCTTGGATGCTTGCATGCATTAAAAATTTTGCCAATAAAAGAAGAGAGTTATATTAAAACAATAAAAGAAACGGTTCCAGAAAAATATGTGGAGATGAATATAAAAGCTTTTAATCTAGGCAAAGAAAAAATATAAAAGTGCTCCCGTCGGGATTTGAACCCGAGTCTTCGGCTTTCTTCAAGCTTGCTTTCGAAAGGCCGAAATGATTGGCCGGGCTACACCACGGGAGCATAGCCCCGGGCAGATTCGAACTGCCGTCGGCGGATCCAAAGTCCGCCATGCTTGACCACTACACCACGGGGCTATCAGCATTGCTTATATACAAACTTATATTTAATTTTTAATGAATGTTGGTGATTTAATAGAAATAAAAAAAGATGGCAAGGTATATAAAGGAATATTGATGCCTCATCATGCTTTTAGTGGGAGAAACATTATTGTTATAAAGCTTGAAAATGGATATAATATTGGAATAAAAATAGATAAAAATTGTAAAATAAAAGTTTTGAAGAAAGGTAGAAAAATTAGGAAAGAGATGGGAGAAATTCCATTTGATCCAAACAAAAAAAATGTTGCATTAATTGGCACTGGAGGAACTATTGCAAGCTATGTTGACTATGAAACTGGAGCAGTTCATCCTATAACAACTGCTGAAGAACTTGCTCTTTCAATTCCAGAAATCTTTGATTTATGTAATATAGAAGCAAAAATTTTATTCCAAAAATTTAGCGAAAACATTACACCAAAAGATTGGAAAAAAATGGCGAGAGAAGCTGCCAAATATTTAAATAAAAAAGATGGTGTAGTAATAGCTCATGGAACTGATACAATGGCTTATTCTTCAGCAGCTTTATCTTTTATGCTTAAAAATCTAAATGCTCCTGTAGTTTTCGTTGGCTCTCAACGCTCTTCAGATAGGCCGAGTAGCGATGCTTTTTTGAATTTAATAAATGCTGTTAAAGTTGCATTAAGCAACATAGGAGAAGTTGTTGTTGTAATGCATAGTAGCATTTCTTCAAATGGATGCTATATTCATAGAGCTACAAAAGTAAGAAAAATGCATTCCTCGCGTAGAGATGCCTTTGTTTCTATAAATTGCATGCCAATTGGCTTTGTAAACGATAATAAAATAGAATTTTATGGAAAATATAGGAAGAGGAGTAAAGGAAAAGTAAAAGTTATGGATAGATTAAATGAAAATGTTTCTTTAGTTTATTTTTATCCTGGAATGAAAAGAGAAGACTTTGAAAAAATAACTGATGGAAAAGATGGTGTAGTAATAGCTGCAACTGGACTTGGACATGTAAATGAAAAATTAATTCCATCTATCAAAAAATTGACAAAGCAAGGAATACCAGTTGTAATAACAACTCAATGTCTTTATGGAAGAGTAAATTTAAATGTATATTCTACAGGAAGAAAATTGATAAAAGCGGGCGTGATAGAAGGAGAAGATATGCTTCCAGAAGTAGCATGGATAAAATTAATGTGGGTTTTGGCAAATGAAAAAGATGTAGAGGAAGCAATGAAAAGAAATATAGCTGGAGAAATTTCGGAGAGAAGGGAAATTTAGAATTAGAATTAGAATGCAAAAAAATTTATATGACATTAGAATAAAACAATTATGAAATTTAAATACCTATCAATATTATTAATATTATTAATTCCATTAGCAAATTCACAAAATTGGAGTATAGGTGATTATTGGAATTATACTGGAGAATTTAGGTATAATGAAGAAATGTCATTTGAAAATTTTTCATTTAGCCTTAAAATAGTTACTCAAAAAATGGATGCAAAAATAAAAATTGTTGATACTGAAGTAAAAAAAATAAATAATGAATTAAAAGGATGCTATGTTGCAAAAATTTATGCAAATATTTCAGGAAGCTTGGTTATTGAAGGGACTTTTGGAGAAAAATCGCAAAAGATAGATGGAATATTTGATATAAAGACAATTGGAACAATATACTTTACAACAAAGGAAATTGCAGTAGTTAGCAATGAAAATGATGTATATTTCAATGTAACAATTTCTCCAAATATACCTTTGTATGGCATTATTCCTTCAAGTCCAGTTCATGTAGTAACTGAATATAATCCTCCTTTAGACTTTTTAGATTTCCCAATATATGAAGGAGAGGAATGGAAAGCTGTAACAAATGTAACTGCATATGGTATGGAAGAAGAGCCAATCACTCAAGAAATATCTTTTTCCTTTAAATGTGTAAAGAAGTTAGGAGAAAATGTTTATCAAATTGAATCAACTTACAATCCGCTAGGAGGATTAACTCCTTTTGAAAACATTTCTTCAGCAACAACCATAATTTGGAATGGAGAAAAGGGAATGATTGAAAAAGTAATAAATATGGAAAAAGGTGTTTTTTTACAGCTTCAACTAACTAATGATTATAAACATGAAGAGAGAGAAAACAAGCCGCCAATTGCATCTATTGAATATTCTCCAAAAGAACCAAAAGTAGGAACAAAGATTTTATTTGAAAGTAAAAGTAAAGATGAAGATGGAAAAATAGTTTACTATTTCTGGGATTTTGGAGATGGAAAAAGTAGCAATCAACAAAATCCAAGCCATATTTATTCAAAAGCTGGAGAATATACTGTTACATTAATTGTAATGGACAATTATGGAGAAGAATCAAAAGCAACTATAAAAATAAATGTTGAAAAAAGGGAGGAAACTCCAGGCTTCGCCGCCATATCTGCAATGATTGCAATTATACTAATATTTTTAAGAAGAAGATTTAGGTAGTTTTAAATAGAAGGAAAAAATTAGGAAAAAATGCAATATGATTTATTGCTTAAAAGACCGAAGCTTACTATCTTGATTTTCACAATTATAACTTTTTTTATTTCTATTCAAGCTGTTAATATGAAAATAACATCAGATATAGAAGTTTATATGCCTGAGAAGCAACCAAGCGTTGTATTGCTTAATAAAATAAGGCAAGAATGGCCAATTGATTCTTTAATGATATATGTTGAATCAGATAATATAACAAGCATTGCTTCATTAAAAGAGATGGATGGTGTAGAAAGCGCTTTAAATCCTTATGAAGGAATGGAAGACCAAGTTATGTATACTGCAAGTATTGCTTCATTAATAAAAGAAACCAATGCAAAAATCCCTATTGGAAAAGATGAGATTCCAAACAATCAAATTTATGTAAATGCTCTTTTAAAATTAATTCCTGAGGAAATAAAAGAAAAATTGGTTTCAGAAGATAATAAAAATGGAGTTATAATTCTAACAACTAGTAAAGATGCAAATGTAGATGTATTATTAGATGAAAATGTATATCCTATTGTTAAAACAACAAAAAAAATTAAAGCATTTCCAACTGGAATGCTAACCTTATATAAAGAAACAATTGATTGGATTATGGAAAGGATAAATAGCATTGCTCTTCTTTCTTTAGTATTAATTTTGCTTATTCTATTTGCTTTTCATAGGGATATGAAAACAGTAATAATAGCAATTGCTCCTGTTTTATATTCAATAGCTTTAACTTTTGGAACAATGGGAATGATGAATATAGAATTTGCTCCTACAGTAATTGCAGTATTACCATTGCTTGGAGCATTAGGAGTAGCTTATTCATTGCACATGATAAATTATTTTATGGAATTAATTGGCTATAAACCAAAGAACGCAGTTAAAAAGGTTATAAATACAACTGGAAAAGCTGTTTTTTTATCTGCAATTACTACAATAGTTGGCTTTGCTTCCTTATTAACTTCTGAAATGCCGCCAATATCAAATATGGGATTAGCTTTCTTTATCGGCGTATTATATTGTTTTATTTCAACAATGATTTTAATTCCTTGCTTATTGCTCGCATTCCCTCCAAGAAAAAGAGTTGCAATTGAATGGAAATCTTTATCTAATTTGACTAGATATAGAAAACAAATTTTATTATTATTAGCAATGGTTTGTTTGGTATCAATTTCTTCTATTCCTCAAGTATCAACTAGAACTTCTGTTTGGGAAATGATGCCACTAAAAATGGAAAGCAATGTAATAATGCATGAATATTCAAAAAAATTTGAAGCTGGACAATCTGGAGTAATATTAGTTGAAACAAATAAAAAGGAGGGAATGCTAGAGCCTAAGCTTCTAGAAAAATTGGATAATATGGAAAAAATATTAAATACTGGTATAGAAAATGTATCTGTTTATTCTATTGTAGATGCAATAAAAAGCATCAATTTTGGAAGACTACCAAAAACAAAAGAAGAAGTTAGAAAAGTGATTGACAAAATGCCAGAAAAATATAAAATTATGATGCTAGATGATGAGCTTAGCAAAACTTTAATTTATGTTGAAATGCCAATAATGCCTTTGGAGGAAACGAAGAGGAGCGTCTCTTCAATAAATCAAATAATTGAGCAATATAATAAAAATGAATATGGAAAAATATCTAAATTAACTGGATTAGCAGCAATAACAGTTGAATTAAATGCTATGTTAATGAGCCAGCAATTCAGATTTATGTTCATTTCATTAATATTAGTTTTCATTTGCCTTTTGCTTGTTTTTCGTTCTTTTAAATATGCAATATTTACAATAATTCCAATAATTCTTCTTTTAATATTGGAACCAAGCATATTAGTATTGCTGAAAATACCATTAAATGTTTCAACTATTACTGTTTCATCAATTGCAATTGGTGTTGGCATTGATTTTGCAGTCCATATTACAGAAAGGGTAAGAGAAGAAATTAAGACAAAGAGTGGGCTCAAATCAATAAAAATAGCATTAAGCAGGAAAAGTCCTTCATTGGCTGAGGCAACAATTGCATTGATTGGTGGAGGGGTGCCAATTTTTCTTATGGAATATGAGATGATCAGTCAATTCATAATGCTTGTTTTATTTATGCTCGCTTTTGCATGCATCATATCAATTTTGAGTTTGGCTTCCATATATTCTGCAAAAAATGGGAAATTACTGGAGGGTTGGAAGTAGTTTTAATATAGTTGGCTTTTAATATAGTTGGCAATACATTAATATAGTTGGCAATACAAAAACACATAATATAAAACTATATGATATTGCAATTGCTATCGATATACCAAAAATTTTTAAAGGAGGTAATAAAGAAAAAGATAATAAGGAAAAAGATGCTATTGTTGTTAAAGCAGAACCGAATAAAGCAATGCTTGTTGAAGATATACATTTAATCATATCCTTTTCTCTTATGAAACTATACGTCATATGGATAGAATAATCTATCCCTAAACCGACAGCTAAAGAAGCAACTGTTATAGTTGTTATTGTAAGAGGTATATTAAGAAGGGACATTGTTCCAATAATCCATATGGCGGATATTATAACTGGAGATAAAGAAATTATACCAATAAATTTTTTCTTTTTCATAAAAATGCTTAAAATTATAAATGAAACTAATATAGTTATCATTAGAGAATCTATTTGGCTTCTTCTCAATTCTTTTAATATGACATAACTTGTTATTATACCTCCAGTTATTAATCCATCATTGCAATCTTCTTTTAATTCTTTATATAAAATTTTTATATTTTTCTCTTCCTTTTGCGTATTTGTTGGAATTCTTATTATGCATTCATTATATCCCTCATGTAGTATTCTTTTGACATCATATGGATTGATCCTGTATAGCAAATCATATAGTTCTCTAATATTTTCTCTTGTTACATTTTCTTTTGGCAATCCATCCTCAAAATATTTTTTATATAGTAAGGAAAAGCTTTTATTATATCTAATACCATAAACATCTGCATAATCTTCCATTAATGAAGATATTGATAAAATTCCCTCTTTAACAACATATTTATCATCTCCTAAATTTTCTTCTATATTATGTATTTTTTTAAAAATAGATGGCTCTAAAATATCTCCTTTTATTACAATTATTGCTTCTTCTCCCCCCGCCTTAAAATTTTCTAACAAATATTCTATATCATGAGTAACTTTCATTTCTTTTGGCAAGAAATCGAGCATGTCAAATTCTGCTTTTATGGAAAGAGCAAAAAATGAAAATATTATGGTTAGAATAAAAGTTAAAGTGATGATGACTTTTCTATTTCTTTGGATAAAATGAGCTATTTTTATTAATTCCCTTTTACTTTTTTCCTTTTTTTCTTTTTCAGTTGTCATAAAAAAAAGCATTATAAATAGGCTAGAAAGAATTCCAAAGGAAGAAAGAATTCCAAACTGTTTTAAACTTTGAATGGTTGAAGAAGTGTTTGATAAGAAAGCTATAGAAGTTGTAAATGCAGATAAAAATAAAGCCATTGCAACTTTATCAACGCCATCGATTCCACTTTCTTCAATTTTCTTCTTAATATGGATTCCATAATCAATACCTAAGCCAACAAGTAATACTGGTATTGAAGTAAGAAGAGGGTTAAAAGTAAAATTTAATAAGCATCCAAATCCAATCATCCATATAATTGCTAAGGCTAACGCAAACAAACTAACTATAACATCCTTAAAATTTCCAAAGACAAAAATTAGAATTATAACAACAAGTATAAAGGACAATGGCAATAAAATAATCAATGACTCATTGTTTGCATCCATTATTTGTTTGGCAATACTTCTTGGCCCTAAAACGCTTACTTCTATGTATTTATAATTGTCTCCTATTATAGCAAAAATTTTGCTTTCATTTTCCAATGCGTATTTCCTATTCTTTATTAACGAAGCATTTAAGCCAAATTTTATTATTGCTGCCTTTGCTTCTTTTCCATTAAAATCTTTTGAGAGAAAAAGGGAGGCATATTTTTTAAAAAATGGTAGGCTTATTATTTGTGTAATGTTTTTATTGCTCAATTTTTTTATTACTTCTATTTTTTCTTCATAAGTTGCATTCGTTATAATAATATCTGCAATACTAATTGGCATTACGCTAAAATTTTCATACAATTTTTTTTCTATAATTAATATTTCGACTAAATTGCTCTTATTTAATACATTTCCACTTTTTGATTTTATTAATATCGGAACTAAATATTCATTTGTATATTCCTTTAATATTCTTTCATTTGCTCTTACAATTTCATTTTCTGGCAAAAAGCTTTCCTCTTCAAATTCATATTTAATTCCTTTTGATAAAATACTTATGAAGAATATGGTTATGCAAATAATTAAAATTAAAAATCTCTTTCTATTTTTAATAATAAAATTCCCAATGCTCACAATAAGAAATGTATATGAATATATAATTTTTCATCATAATATAAGAAAGTTAATTCATCTTGTATTTGGTTGCTTATTTGCTATACTTTTTTATTTGCATCCTTTCTATTTATCAATTTTTTTCATTTTTTTGTGCATTTCTTCTTTTTTCTTTATTAAATATAAAGAAATAGAAAGAATTTTTTGGTATTTTTTAGCAGTTAGTATAATTTCTATTTCATGCTTTCTTTTTAATAAAAACGAAATAGGAATTGCGGCAATGATAGTTTTTTCAATTGGAGATACATTTTCAAATTTAATTGGAAGAAAATATGGAAAAAGAAAATTTCCATATTCCCAAAGAACTTTTATAGGAACTTTTGCTGGCATTACAATTTCATTTCCATTCGTCTTTTTAATGGTAAAAAATTTAGCATTTATTGGAACAATAATAGGAATGCTTGCAGAAGTATATTCTAAGAAAGATAATTTTACCATTCCAATGGCTTCATATTTCTCCATGTATATAGCTTCATTAATATTATAACGCCCCGGCCGAGATTTGAACTCGGGTCGTGGGCTTTCTGCAGGAATTTCGACAGGCCCACATGATAACCGCTACACCACCGGGGCTAAAAATGAATCAATAATTTATTAAAATATTTTGCCTTAAGATTTGTAAGCCATATCTGTTAATTTATATTTATACTAATTTACCAAATTTTCTCAAAATTTATTCCAATTTATTACTTTTAAAAAATTTTTTAATTAAATGCATTGTAATAGCATTAAAGGGATGTTTAAAAAATAATTATAAATAAAAAAATATACGATTGTTAATGAATAGGTTAATGGCATATCTAAAAGCCTGTAGAATAGAATATTTTCCAGCTGAAATAATAGGAATAATAATTCCTTTTTTGCTTGCAAAAAAACTCGTTATAAATATAGCCATTATAGAAGCATTGCTTATATTCTTTTTATTATACTGGAGCGGCTTTTTAATAAATTCCTTATCAGATATAGAAGTGGATAAGAAATATAAGGAGTATGTTGCAAATGCCATTGAAGAACTTGGAGTGAAGGCAGCAAAAATAATTCTTATTGCTCAGGTATCTATTGCTCTTCTTTTAACTTTTCACATTTCCTTACAGCTTTCCAATGTATGGTTGTTCATTTTTGTTTCAATAGCCACTTTTTTCGGCTTGGCATACTCCATCAAACCATTTCATTTTAAAATCAGAGGAATTTTTCATACAACCCTTGCATTTTCGGCAATGTTTGCCCCTTCTATCTTCCTATACTATGTAATAGATGGTTTTCCATCCTTTCCAATATTTCTTATAATGGCTGCTCTGACAATAACCCATTATGGCATTGCCCTCGTCAACCAATCGCAGGATTACATGGAGGATATGGAAGCAGGCCTGAGGACGCCAGCCATCAGGTGGGGGCTTACTGAAACGCTCATTATAGCTTTGATTTTGTCGATAATTGGGCTTATGATTTCTTTTATTGGCATATGGTTTTTCCTTAAAGAGGTTTTTATTGCTGTATTTTGCTTCATTATACTGATTATTGCATATTATCTTCCAGTTAGAGGAATATGGCGCCTCATCAAAATATGCATAAAAGAGAAGGAGATAAAAGAAAAAATCTTGAGGATAAAGGGCATGCTAAACTATCCTATCTGGCAGGTAAGCGGTATAATTGGCTTGCTATTGGTTTCTCTTCTCATTTTTTTAATGTAGTTATATTTTCCAAACATTTTTGCATGGTTTATTAGTATTAAAGATATAGCGAAATAAACAAACTTGATAAGAAAATTTTAAATGCGATATAAAAGGATACAAAGAAATCGAATCATGGAAAACATTATAAATGATAGAAAACTATCGTAATGATTGAAAAATAAAAATAAGAAAAGAAGTGATAAAAAAATGTTACAGAAAGATAATATAGGTTGTAATCAAGATTTCCTAAAATTTATAAAAATACTAATGATTTAAAAATGGGATAGAATGATAGGAGTAGTTATATTGTATAAATTGAAAACGCCAATGAGCGAAGAAGAGGCTAAGAAAGCAAGAAAGGAATGGGAGGAATTTAAAAATTCCTTAGGAGAAGATATAAGAATTATAGGTGAATATGCTCATGCGTGGGGAACGAATTATAATGGCTTTATTTTATTAGAAGCGAATAATTTTGAAGCCTTTCAAAAATTCTGGAAAAAATTTAGAGATACTACAAGATGGTATGCTATAGAAACGCATACGATATTTGGCGAAAAAGAATAATTTTACTTCATAAATAAAATGAAATAAATTGAAGTAGCAATTAGGCCAGAAATAGCTGAAGGAGAAAATGGAAAATAAAATGAAATTATCAATCCTAAAAATCCTGCAATCATTGCAATTAATGTAGCAAATATAAAAACTTGCATAATATTATTTGCTTTTTTATTTGCAGCTCCTGCTGGAGCAACAAGCATAGCATATACTAAAATAGCGCCAATTGCTTTCATTATTATAACAGTTGAAATTGAAATTATTGAAAGAAGCAAATAATTGAAAAATTTTACATTTATTCCTTGAACCATTGCTCCTTCCATATCAAAAGATATAAAAAGAAATTCTCTGTAAAAAATTAAATAAATGATTAATAAAACTACTGTCATAATTGCCATCAAAAATATATCTTCATCTGTTAGCAGCAGTAAATCGCCAAAAAGTAGCCCCCAAACCCTCGCTGCTTGCTCCCTTATCAATGAAATGAATAAAACAGCAATAGCCATAGAAAATGCAAATGATATTCCTATTGCAATATTAACTTGTTTTGCTCTTCCTGCTATTAATGCAACAAAAATTGCAAAAATAATTGCTCCTATTATTGGATTCAATGAAATAGCAATAAAAAGGGAAGCTCCTGCTAAAGCAGAATGAGCTGAACAAGCAATAAGAAATGGAATATTCTTGAAAATTGTAAATGAGCCAGATAAGGAAGCATTTATTGAAAGCAAAATTATAGCTATTATTGCCCTTATAATATATTCATCAAGCATGCGTATCTCCTATTAATGGATGACAATATCCTTCTTCACAAACAATAATTTGAACATCTGTTCCATATGCTCTTCTCAAATTTTCTTGATTTAAAACTTCCTTTGGCTCTCCAAAAGCTATCTTAATTTTATTTAAAAGCAATATTTTATCAACTTCGTGTAAAATGGGATTTATATTATGAACGACTACAATAATTTCTTTTCCTTCTTTTTTCTTTTCTGTTAAAATTTCTATCATTTTATCCCTACTTGGCAAATCAACTGCATTAAATGGCTCATCTAGTATGATTAATTTTGGGTCTTTAACTATTGCCCTTGCAAATAAAATTCTCTGCTGTTGCCCTTGGCTTAATGAATTAAATTTACTATCCCATAGATTTAACAAACCAACTTCTTCTATAGCTTTTTTTGCCATTTCTATATCATCTTTTGTATAAAATCTCTTTTTTATCCC
>CAZDCH010000029.1:0-12695 GCA_964503915.1 uncultured Thermoplasmatales archaeon | reverse complement strand
GACTCCCATAGCAGTGGCCTCCGGCAGGATCAACCGGTGTTGGAATACGGTCGCAAATGTCCATCAAGCTTTGCCATTAGCCAATGCTTCTGCGTTTGTCGGATTCGAGATAGCCTACCCTAATACGGGTAGTTTTCTCGAATCCCCATTCAATTTAGGCCCAAGCGGAATAAGCTCCCTCACAAATCAGGAGCATAGCCGGTTACTTGGGCCAAAGTATATATTCCTCACTGATTTATAAAAATTTTGGTTGTAGTTGCTGTTAACAGATTTTTCATACATTATATTTTTTATATTTTTTCTTCTTATTATTTTTTATGAAATACAAAGAGAGAAAAATTGAGTTTAATGGAATATGTATTTTATAGATATATAATGAAGGAGAGTATGGGAAGTCATTAAAAGATAAAACTGCTTTTAAGTATACTTTATATTTTGTTCTTTACTACCAACCTATAAGCTACTAAATATATTTGTTCTTCCCCCTATAAAATTTTTGGCTAAGAATGGATAGCTGACCCTTTGTTACAGAAATCGAAGATAATACAATGATTGGAGGTAGAGCACTAATAACTGACATGTAGCAGAATTGGTGGAGATTCTTTTATAATGTCCGTTGAGATAGAAAATAATGTTGTTGGAACTCCAGCAAGAGAAATTAAAAAATAGAAAATATGCATTTTCCTTCGTGTTAGCAAAATTAAAAATAAGTGGAATTGTACAAGGAATTGGCTTTAGGCCATTTGTATATAGAATTGCTTCGAAATTAAATCTAAAAGGATATATATTAAATTTAGGAGATGCAGGAGTTGAAATAGAAGTAGAAGGTAAAAAAGAAGAAATTGATAGATTTATCAAATTTTTGAAAGATAAAAAACCTCCTTTAGCAGAAATACATGAAATAAAAATTGAATGGTTAAAAGAAAGAAAAAAATATAGAACATTTGAAATAAGGAAAAGCAGGGAAGAAAGAAATAATGGCATATCAATAATTCCCCCAGATATTTCCATATGCAATGAATGTATAAATGATATGGAAAAAAAGGGGAGAAGGCATAATTATTTTTTTACAACATGCACCAACTGTGGACCACGTTTTACCATAATAAAAAAATTGCCATATGATAGAGAAAATACAACAATGGAAAAATTTGAAATGTGTTCAGAATGCCATAAAGAGTTTACTAATCCATTAGATAGAAGATATCATGCTCAAACTATTGCATGCAAAAATTGTGGACCTAAAATATTTTTAAAAAGGAATAAAAAAATTGAAGAAGGCATAGATGCTATATGGGATGCTTGTAATTTATTGATGAATGGGGAAATATTAGCAATTAAGGGAATTGGAGGATATCATTTAGCTTGTGTAGTTGATGAAGCCAAAAAATTAAGGATTAAATTAAATAGAAAGGAGAAACCATTTGCTTTAATGGTAAAAAATATTGAAATGGCAAAAGAAATTGCAGTTGTAAATGAATATGAAGAAAAGGTGCTTAAAAGTTATATTAAGCCAATTGTTCTATTGGAAAAAAAAGTTGAGTTGCCAAACGTTGCACCTGGCTTGCATAACTATGGAATAATGCTGCCATATACTGGCTTGCATCATCTTATTTTTAAGAAAATAAATGAGCCACTAATAATGACTTCAGCTAACTTGCCAGGAAAACCAATTATAAATAATGAAAAAGAAATTGAAAAAATTGCAGATTATATCTTATTTTATAATAGAGATATATGGCAGAGGTGCGACGATTCAATAATAAAATTTATAGGGAATAAACCAGTTTTAATAAGGAGGAGTAGAGGATTTGTTCCACTAGGAATAAAATTAAATAGACTAAATAAAAAAAATATACTTGCATTAGGAGCGGAAGAAAATGTAACAATTTGTTTATTAAAAAAAGGGAATGCCTTTTTAAGCCAACATATTGGAAAAGTTAGCCATTATGAAACATTTGAATTTTTAAAAAATGCCTTAAAACATATGGAAAATTTGCTAAATTTCAAGGCAGATATTGTAGCATGCGATATGCATCCAAATTTTGTTACAACTAAATATGCTGAAGAAATTTCTCAAAATGTTATCAAAATACAACATCACCACGCCCACATTGCAAGCGTTATGGCTGAGCATGAAATAAAAGAAGCAATAGGAATAGCAATAGATGGAGTTGGATATGGAAAAGATGGAAACATATGGGGAGGAGAAATCTTGTATTCAAATTTAAAAGATTATGAAAGGTTAGCACACTTACAAAATCATGTAATGATTGGGGGAGATTTAGCAACAAAATATCCATTAAGAATGCTTATTGGCATATTGGGAAATGAAATTTATGATTTTGTATATGAAAGAAGAAATTTCTTTCCGCATAAAGAAATAGAAATAGAAATAATTTTCAAACAGTTAAAAAAAGAAAAAAGAAGATGCAGTAGTTGTGGAAGATTATTAGATGCAATCTCTGCTTTATTAGATATATGCCATATAATGGACTATGAAGGAGAGCCAGCAATGAAGCTTGAAAGCAAGGCAAAAAAAGGAAAAGATGTTCTGAAGCTTGAGCCAATTATTAAAAATAATGTAATAAATACAAAATATTTAGTTGAGCAAATATGGGAAAATTCTAGCAAATTAAAGAAAGAGGACTTGGCATATTCAGCAGAGGAGTATATTGCAAAATCGTTGGCTGAGATAGCTATGGAAAAAGCAGATGAAAAGGGAATAAACAATATAGTTATATCTGGAGGATGTGCATACAATGAGCATATTTCAACAAGAATAAAAGAAATTGTTGAAAAAAATGGCTATAAATTTTATATAAATGAAGTAGTTCCTTGTGGAGATGGCGGCATATCTTTTGGACAAGCTATAATTGCAACTTTTACAATTCATAATAGTACTCTCCTATAGCTTTTTGTTGTCTATCTAAAGAAGAGCCAATTTTATTTACTCTGGGCCTATAACTATCTTCATCTCTTCTAAATGTTATTCCTAAATCCTTCAAAAATAGATTCATTCCTTCTCTTAAACTAAATGGTCCTTTTGCTATTCCTTTCTTTCCAGGCATACCAGAAAAAACCATTAAAGATTGACTCACCATATCTATAAAATAAACATCATGTTCAACAACTAAAGCTGCTTTATTTTCTTTTTCCATTATCCTCTTTATAACTTTTGCTACTTTCATTCTTTGCTTTGCATCTAAATATGCAGATGGCTCGTCTATCAAATAAATATCTGCTTCCAAACTTAAACAAAAAGCAATTGCAATGGTTTGCAATTCTCCCCCAGATAAACTTTTTATTTCATAATCGTAATAATCTTTTATTCCTAATGGATTTAAAATTTCTTTTTCATATAAAACATGAAATTTTTCCTTATTTTTTTCAAATAATTCTTTTACTTTTCCTTCTGTTGGCTTTATATATTGTGGCTTATAACTAACTTTAACTTTCGCTTCTATTTTTCCTTCTGTTGGCTTAATCAATCCAGCTAACATTTTAACAAAAGTTGTTTTTCCAATTCCATTTGGACCAACTACGCCAACAACTTCTCCTTTTAAAATTTCTCCTCTCTCAACTTCCAGTTCAAATCCATCAAATTTTTTCCTCAGCTTTTCAAATGATATTAAAACATCCCCTTCTTTTAGCTGTCTAGGAGGGTGCTTTTCAAATTTTATTTCCTCTCCAAATCTAACATTCTCTTCTTTTAAATATCCCGATAAATATAAATTTATGCCATGTCTCACACTTTTTGCTCCAGCAACTATTCCATATGCTCCCTTTTTTCCATATAGTATATGAACAATATCTGCAAGAAAATCTAAAACTGCTAAATCATGCTCAACAACTACAACCATCTTCATTTTTTTAGCCAATTCTCTTATTTTTTTTGCAATTTCGAGCCTATTTTTTATATCTAAATATGAAGATGGTTCATCAAAAAAATATATATCTGCTTTCTTTTCCATTGCAACTGTTATTGCCAACTTTTGCAATTCCCCTCCAGAAATTTCGTTCATTTTCC
The DNA here is from genome assembly GCA_964503915.1 of uncultured Thermoplasmatales archaeon. Classification (GTDB taxonomy): domain Archaea; phylum Thermoplasmatota; class E2; order UBA202; family JdFR-43; genus JAPDJP01. The sequence continues at coordinate 8,665 of CAZDCH010000029.1, read as the reverse complement.
TGTTCATTATATCCTCTAATCCATTTCCTTCAACCCCCATTTCATCAATAAAATCTTTTACTTTTCCATTATATAGGGAAAGCTTGTCAATATATTGTGGCTTATAACTAATTTTCAAATTTTGTATTTCTTTAAAGAAATTAGCTAATTCAGTTCCTCTCCACCTTTCAATTACTTCGTCCCAATCTGGTTCTTTTTCCATTCCTAAATTTGGTTTCAATTTACCGGATAAAATTTTTAGTGCGGTTGTTTTTCCAATTCCATTTTCCCCTAATAAGCCAACAACTTTTCCTTTTTTTGGTAATGGCAATCTAAAAAGCCTAAAACCATTTTTTCCATACTGATGAACAACTTCTTCTTGTAATTCTTCTGGCAAATTTTCAATATGTATTGCTTTAAAAGGGCATTTATGTACGCAAATTCCGCATCCAACACACAATTCTTCAGATATAATTGGTTTTTTATTCATTACTATTGCTTCTATCCCTCCTCTAACACGGGGACAATATTTAATACATTCTATCGAGCATTTTTTCGGCTGGCACCTATCTCTATCTATTACAGCTATCCTCATTTTTTCTTTTATTTTTTATTTTTTATTTTTTATCTTATTCTTTTTGTTCTTTTTGTTCTTTACATATCCAACAATTTTATCAATACTTTTTATAACATTTTTTGGTTCTTCAAATGTTGGTATTTTTAAGTCAATCAATTTCTTTTTTTGCTTTTCAACAAATTTCCCCCCCAATACTAGAGCTAAATAAAATCTTTTTCTTTTCTTAAGTCCATCATATAATTCATTTAATGTTTCTGCTAAAGGCGCATCTTGAAAAACAAAAGTTAATAATATTATATCAGCTTTGCTTTCATCAATTGCCTTCAAAAAATCATTAGCAGTTGCACTCCCTGTTAAATCAATAAAATCATGTAGCTTTAAATTTTCTGCCTCATCCAAAAAATCGCAAGCAAGAACAGCAGGCCCTGCACCATTTGTTATAATAGAAATTTTGTTTCCATATGGCAACCAATTCATTGCAATTATTTCAATTATTCCAAAGAATTCTTCAAAATCATCTGCAAAAATGATATTCTTTTGTCTGCATATTCCTTTAAAAATTTCATAATTTGTTGCCATTGCCCCCGTATGTAAGCTGGCTGCCTTGCTGCCAAGCTTATTTCTACCAGCTTTCAATATTACTATTGGCTTTTTATATTCCTTTTCAAAAAATTCTTTTCCTATTTCCTCAACATACATTGCAACAATTCTTGTATCATTATCCTCCTCTAGATAATTTACTATATCAATTTCATTTACATCAGCCTTATTTCCATATGAAACAAATTTACTTATACCAATGCCATTATTTGCCAACTTTTCTAGTAATGCTATTCCGAATGTACCAGATTGAGTTAAAATGGAAACATTTCCATATGAAGGCAAATCCATATTTCTTTGGAAAAATGTATTAAATCTATTTTTTCCATTAAATACCCCTATACAATTTGGGCCAATTATCCTTATTCCATATTTTTTTGCTATTCCTATCAAATCTTTTTCCAATTTTATATTTCCAATTTCTTTAAATCCTCCAGAAATTATAATAACATTTTTTATTCCATTTTCACCACATTTTTTTATTTCCTCAACACATTTTTCTGCATCTATTGCTATCACTGCCAAATCTATTTTATCATTTATTTCTTCTATACTCTTATAACATTTTCTTCCCAAAATTTTATCTCTTTTAGGATTTACAGGATAAACTTTTACTTTACTTTTCAAAATATTTTTTAGAATCTCATATCCTATTTTTCCTTTCCTGCTTGAAGCTCCTATTAATACAACTTTATTTGGATTAAAGAATTTGTGCATTATTCTTCTTCAACTACAACAACATCTTTTACAGATTTTACTGAATCAAACGGAAAAAGAAGATATCCTTCTTCATTTTGATGATATAAACGAGGATCTATTTTATCAGATGGTTCAACAACTAAATCCAATAATTTACCAGTTTTTTCGTCTACAGTAATATTTTTGATAATGCCTAAATAAAGCCCACCATTGCTCATCAATTTTTTTCCTCTTAACTCATTTTCCATTATTTTCATTTTAATCAGAATGATATGAATTTACATTTTTTAAATTTGTGGTTTTTAGGTTTTAGGTAAATTTTGTAAAATTTGTGAAATTTTAGGTAAATTTTAGTAAATTTTTGGTAAATTTTAGGAACCCCCATACCATATGCTTTCTTTTGTTGTATAAATAAATATGCCCATTCCTCTTTAATTTCAAAATCAAATTCTGGAGGAGATATTGGAAATATACACATACCTAACAATAAAATAAGTAGGGGCTTTTTCATTTTTATACCTCCATCAATACTTACATTACTTCTATTCCTTTCTTTATTTCTTTTTTCGATACTCCTTTACCCAATTTCTTTTCAATTTCTTTATAATAGTCCATCATTTCTTCATCAATAGAAGGATGAACCTCTTTCATTGCCTTCATAAAATGTTCTCTTTTAACAACTTTTGCATTCATATCTTCTCTTAATGCAATCATTCCTGCTTCCCTACATATTCCTTCTATATCAGCTCCTACATATCCATCTGTCAAATCAGCAAGCTCGTCCAAATCAACATCTTCTGCTAAAGGCATGTTTCTAGTATGGATTTTAAATATTTCTTTCCTCGCTTCTTTATCTGGAGGACCAACTAAAATTAGCTCATCGAATCTTCCTGGGCGAAGCAAAGAAGGATCAACAATATCTGGCCTGTTTGTTGCTCCTATTACAACAACATCAGTCATTTTTTCTAGCCCATCCATTGAAGTAAGCAATTGATTAACAACCGTTTCAGTTACTCTTGTTCCTTCATAGCTCCCTCTTTTGGGAGCAATAGCATCAACTTCATCTAGGAAAATAATTGAAGGAGCTACTTGTTTAGCTTTTTTAAATATTTCTCTTATTGCTTTCTCACTTTCTCCAACCCACTTACTAAATATTTCTGGTCCTTTTATTGATAGAAAGTTTGCTTCGCTTTCTGTAGCTACTGCTTTAGCCAATAAAGTTTTTCCTGTGCCAGGTGGGCCATAAAGCAAAATTCCTTTTGGAGGCCTTATTCCCATTCTTTTAAATACTTTTGGATTTTTTAATGGCCATTCTACAGCTTCTTTTAATCTTTGTTTTACTTCTTCCAATCCCCCTATATCTTCCCATTTAACTTTTGGAATTTCAATCAAAACTTCTCTCAAAGCAGATGGCTCTATTGATTTCAATGCTTGTTTAAAATCTCTCATTGTAACTTCCATTTTCCTTAAAACTTCCGTTGGTATAGGCTTATCTAAATCTATTTCTGGAAGATATCTTCGCAAAGCATTCATTGCTGCCTCTCTGGCCAGAGCAGCTAAATCTGCTCCAACAAATCCATGAGTAACATCTGCTAAATAATCTAAATCTACATCCTCCGCCAAAGGCATTCCTCTCGTATGAATTTGCAATATTTCTTTCCTTCCATTTCTATCTGGAACACCAATTTCTATTTCTCTATCAAATCTTCCTGGCCGCCTTAAAGCAGGGTCGATTGAATCTGGCCTATTTGTAGCGCCAATAACAATAACTTTTCCCCTTCCTTTCAATCCATCCATTAGTGTTAAAAGCTGGGAAACAACTCTTCTTTCTACTTCACCATGAACTTCTTCTCTTTTTGGAGCAATAGCATCTATTTCATCTATAAAAATTATAGAAGGAGCATTCTTTTCTGCTTCTTCAAATGTTTTTCTTAAATTTTCTTCGCTTTGTCCATAAAATTTGCTCATTATTTCTGGCCCATTTATTGTAAAGAAACTCGCTCCAGATTCATTTGCTACTGCTCTTGCTATTAAAGTTTTTCCTGTGCCAGGTGGGCCATATAACAATACTCCTTTTGGAGGATCTATTCCAAGCCTTTCAAATAGCTCGGGATGCTTTAATGGCAATTCAATCATTTCTCTTATTTTCATTATTTCTTCATGCAATCCTCCTATGTCTTCATAGCTTACTTGCGGTAATTTAAGCAATTCTTCCTTTATCGGCTCTTCTCTAACAATTATTTCTGTTTCCTCCCCAATTAAAACTATTCCTTTTGGCTCTGTTTTTACTATTCCAAATGGCAATGAATTTCCAAACAAAGCTATACCTGGTATAACGACAGTATCACCAGCATTTACTGGTCTTTTTAATAAGCCTCGCTTAACAATATTTTCTATCCCATGTCCAAACTGAATGCGCTGACTCTGAGGAATAGCTGGAGCAATAATAACTTTTTGGGCAATCTTTGGCTCTGCTTTCCTAACAATAACCTTATCTCCTATTCCAACTCTCGCATTTTTTCTAGTTAAATTATCAATCCTAATTATTCCTTTTCCTTCATCAACAGGCCGAGCTCTCCATACAATAGCGCCAGTTTTCCTTCCACCTTCAATTTCAACAACATCTCCTGGAGAAACGCCAAGTTGTATTCTTGTTTCAGCATCTAATCTTGCTCTCCCTGCTCCTACATCTTGACTTAATCCTTCAGCAACTCTCAATATAACCTCTCTTTCCCTCATTCTATTTCATCATAAAATTGTCATATTAAATACTTTTGTTTATTTTCTTTTTATTTCTTATTTCTTTTTCATTTGCTTCATATCCATTTAATTGCTTCTATTGCTTTTTCTTTTTTTCCTATTTTAATAAATGATTTTACAATTTAAAGCAGCTAATAAAATTGCAGCTATTATTTTTAATTCATATGGAATTATAGCATATCCATAATGCATTGATAAATTAAATTCTTTCCATATTAAATTGAAAATAATGCCAGCTATTAATGAAAGAATTGATATGCTTGCAACATATATATAAAAACTTTTTCTGCCCAACTTATATCTTACAAAGAGTAATGGTATTTGTTGCTGGGCCAGCTATTAAAATATTAAAGCTGCTCTTGGCGAAAATCCTTTTTGAATCAAAGCAGCACTATTGGAATCGAACCTGCTGCACAAACATATAGAGGTAATGAAGAAGCTATAGGAATAAAATCAAAATTGTATGGAATTTCATCTCTTGATATACCTTCCTTAATTAATTCCTGCTCTACTTCAGCAATTTCTTTTGGCGTTAATTCTTTCAAATTTTCTTTTGCTTTTTGCTTAACTTCTTCAAGCTTTGCTCCTTTATGCAATTGCATTATTATGTTTAATATCCCTTTCTTATCTCCAAAAGCTTCTAGTATTACGGCGTAATATAAAAATAGCGCATTAATAAATAGTTTTATAATCTCATTCTATTTTCCATTTGTGGAAAATTATTTTAAAGAAATAGAAAGAAAAGCGAAAGAATGTCATGAAATTGCTTCAAAAGCTAGAAAAAAAGGATTTGACCCAAAGAAAGAAGTTGAAATATCTTTTGCTAAAGATTTGGCAGATAGAGTTGAAGAATTAGTTGGGCCAAGAGGAATCGCAAGCAAAATAAGGAAATATTTGAAGGAAAAGGGAAGAGAAGAAACTGCAATTCAAATTGCTATTGAAATAGCTGAAAACATGCAAGGAAGCTTTGCAAATATTGTTGAACAAGCTGTAAGAACTGGATTAGCTATATTGACGGAAGGTGTTTTAGTTGCTCCAATAGAAGGAATTTCTGGAGTTGAAATAGGAAAAAATGATGATGGAACAAGATATGTAGATTTATATTTTGCAGGTCCTATCCGCTCTGCTGGTGGCACAGGAGAAGCAATGAGTGTTTTAATAGCAGATGTTGTTAGGAGAAAGTTAGGAATAGATAGGTATAAGCCAACTGAAGATGAAATTGAAAGATATAAAGAAGAAATACCTTTATATGATAGAATAACAAATTTGCAATATCTTCCAACTCCTGAAGAAATAGAAATAATAGTAAGAAATTGTCCAGTTTGTATAAATGGAGAAGCAACAGAAGATAAGGAAGTTATGGGAAAAAGAGATTTACCAAGAATTAAAACTAATAAGATAAGAGGTGGGGCTTGCCTAGTTATTGCTGAAGGATTATGTTTAAAAGCTCCAAAATTGCTAAAACATGTTTCAAATTTAGGACTAAAAGGCTGGGATTTTTTAAAAAAATTTGTTTATGAAGAAAATGAAAAAAAGGAAATTACTCCTTCTGATAAATATGTTCATGATATAATAGCTGGGAGGCCAGTTTTAAGCCATCCTTCAAGGAAAGGAGGATTTAGACTTAGATATGGAAGGGGAAGAAGTTGTGGGCTAGCTGCTCTAGCTATTCATCCAGCTACAATGTATCTATTGGATGAATTTATTGCAATAGGGACACAACTTAAAATTGAAAGACCAGGAAAAGGAACAATTGCTACGCCTTGCGATACAATAGAAGGGCCAATGGTTTTATTAGATAATGGAGATTTCTTGCAAATAAATAGCTTGGAAGAAGCAAAGAAGTTAAAAAAAAGAGTGGTTGAAATAATTGACTTAGGAGAAATTTTAATTCCATTTGGAGAATTTGCGGAAAATAATGCTATTTTACCTCCAGCTAGCTATTGTTATGAATGGTGGATTCAGGAAATTAAGGAAAAGATTAATGAAATAAAGGAGAAATATAAAATAGATGATTTTAAGCAAATTGATGAGAAAACAGCATTTAAAATATCTGAAGAATATAATGTTCCTCTTCATCCTTCATATAATTTATTTTGGCATGATATTTCTAAAGAAGATTTTTATTATTTAAAGAAATCGATTAAAAATGGAAAATATGATGGAAAGCTCTATTTAAAAAAAGATAAGAAATTAAAAGAAATATTGTTGAATTTAGGTGTTTTACACAAGGAAAAGGAAGAAGAATATGTAATAGAAAAATATGCTTTTACATTGCTTAAATGTTGTGGATTTATATTAAAAGATGGAAAATTAATAGAAATTAAAAATAGCAATAGAAATCCGATGGAAGCTGTTCAAGAAATTTCGGGAATAAAAATATATCCAAAATCTCCCCATAGAATTGGAGCAAGAATGGGAAGGCCAGAAAAAGCAGCAGAAAGAAAAATGAAGGCTTCCCCCCATTTACTTTTCCCAGTTGGAATGAAAGGCGGAAAGGAAAGAATTTTAAATATTGCAAAAGAAGTTGAAGTTGAAGTTGGAGAAAGAAAATGTGAAAATTGTGGAAAGATAATATACAAGGCAAAATGTGAATGTGGGGGGCATTCATATTTTACTGGAAAAATAAGAAAATTTAAAATAAATTTAGAAAATGAGCTTAGAAAAGCTGAAATTAGATTAAACATTTCTTTGCCCGAAAAAATAAAGGGAGTAATTGGATTAACTTCATATAGCAAAACTCCAGAATGTATAGAAAAAGGAATATTGAGAGCAAAATATGGAATATTTGTATTTAAAGATGGAACTTCTCGTTTTGATATGACAAATATGCCATTAACCCATTTTAAACCATATGAAATTGGAACGAGCATTGAAAAATTGAAGGAATTAGGATATGAATATGATTATAAAGGAATTAAGCTTGAAAGAGAAGACCAAATATGCGAGCTTAAGCCTCAAGATATCATTCCTTCAAAAAAATGTGGAGAGTATTTATTGCGAGTATCGAAATTTATTGATGATTTATTAGTAAAATTGTATGGAATAAAGCCATATTACAATGCAAAAAATATAAAAGATTTGATTGGGCATCTTGTAGTTGGTCTATCTCCTCATACATCTTCTGGAGTAATAGGAAGAATAATAGGATTTGTTGATGGAAACGTTTGCTGCGCTCACCCTTTTTTTCATGCTGCAAAGAGAAGAAATTGTGATGGGGATGAAGATGCTTTAATGCTTTTAATGGATGTTTTGCTAAATTTTTCAAAAGAATATATTCCTGAAAAAAGGGGAGGAAAAATGGATTTACCATTAGTTATTGCAACTAGGATACATCCAAGTGAAATAGATAAAGAAGCATTAAATATTGATTTGCTTGAAGAATATCCATTAGAGTTTTATAGAAAAACAATAAATTATCCACATCCGAAAGAATTGGAAAAGATAATGGATTTAGTTGCATATAGAATAGGAACTGGAAAAGAATATAGCAAATTTGGATTTACTCATGATACTAAAAATATAATGGATGGACCCAAAATATCAAAATATAAATTATTGGAAAAAATGGCAGATAAGCTAAATGCTCAAATTTCATTAGCAATAAAAATAAGGGCTGTTGATGAAGAAGATGTTGCAAGTAGAGTTATACAAACCCATTTCCTTCCAGATTTATTAGGAAATTTAAGAGCATTTACTAGGCAACAATTTAGGTGCATTAAATGCAATACAAAATATAGAAGAATTCCATTAAAAGGAAAATGCATAAAATGTGGAAACGATTTGGTTTTAACTGTTCATGAGAAATCCATTAGAAAATATTTAGAGCTTGCGAAACAACTTGTAGAAAAATTCAATATATCAAACTATACAAAACAAAGGCTTATTTTATTTGAAAAATTTGTTGATTCTCTATTTAGAAATGATAAAGTAAAACACACTAAGATAAGCGATTTCTTATGATTTTATGTAATAACTAGCACAAGTTTTTAATCAGGTAAAGAATTTTATCTATAATCATAAATTTATAATTCTTAAACATATTCTATC
>CAZDCH010000028.1:419-12907 GCA_964503915.1 uncultured Thermoplasmatales archaeon | reverse complement strand
TATGAACAGTTTTTATATTTTTTACTGCTATAATCTCAACTATTCTTGCTCCAGTATTATCTGCACATTCAAGCCTTGCTCCAGTTGGTAATCCTCTCGTTATAGAAGCTGCTACTCCTTTCATTTTTTAGCCACCACAACAAAATGCTTTGTTTTGCTTAAAGGACGACATTCCATAATAATTACTTCATCGCCCTTTTTAACTTTTATACAAGGGGGGAGATGGGCTTTATATCTACTAGTCCTCTTTTCATACCTTTCATATTTTGGAACATAATGTAATCTTTCTCTTTCTACAACAACAGTTTTTTGCATTGCTGTTGAAACAACTTTTCCTTTTATAATTACTCCTCTAACTTTTAAATGCCCGTGAAATGGGCAATTTATATCATTGCATTTTTCTTTTGGCTCTTCAACATTTATTCCTATCATTTAATCAGCCTTTTATTTTTCTAATTCTATCTTCAGGCCTATATTTAATTTTTTTCCCATCAACGATTTTTCCATCTATTTCAAATATTGCAATATCTTTTGCAATTTTTTTTATTTTTCCATTGCTTTCAATTATTAACATATTTTTTGTTTCATCAATAATTTCTCCTTCTACTCCTTCCAAACTTTTATCAGTACATTTTATTATTTTAACTGGCAACCCAATAAATTCCTGCTTTAAAAAATTTTTGCTCCTTTTCATTCTACTTCAACACTAAATCCCATTTCCTCCAATTTCTTCCTTGCTTTTTCTTTATGATCCCCTTGCAATTCTATAGAATTTTTCTTAACAGTCCCACCAGATGCACAAAACCTTTTCAGTTCTGTAGCAAGTTCTGCAATATCTACAGAAGAATCAAAACCAGAAATGATGGTAACAACTTTTCCATACCTCCTTCTTTCAGTAGTAATTTTTATTTCTTGCCCTTCCCTTGCTATCTTTTCACAAACACAAAGTTCTTTTGGCAGTCCACAAACTTTGCATATATCACTCATCCTATTTCTCCCTTTTCTTTCATTATTGTTAAAAATCTAGCTATCGTTCTCCTCAAATATCTAATCCTCCCTGGCGAGGGAGGAGAGCCTCCCATTGACGCCCTACCATATTCTTCCATCAATTCATTTCTTAATTCTCTAAGCTTTTTTAATCTTTCCTCGCTACTCATTGCCCTTATTTCCTTCGCTTTCATTCCTTTCTAGCACCTCCTTTACTATTTCTTTTAATTTTTCAGCCCTTTTTATACCTATTCCTTTTATTTCAATTAAATCGTTTATATCCATTTCATATATTTCTCTAGCATTTTTTACACCAGCCTTTTTCAAAGCTTTTAATATATTGGATGGTATACCTTTCAATTCCATAACATCTACTTTTTCCAATTTTTCTAATGCTTCTTCCTTTCTTTCTTCAGCTCTTCTAATTTCTTCCTTAATTTCTTCCTTTCTTTCTTCAAATATTTCAATTTCATCTGGCAATTTAGCATCTGGCATCATAATTCTTACTTTAACTCCTATAACTCCTGGCTTTGTCAATGCTATTGCCCTTCCTTCCTCCATTACTTGTTTTGCAACTTCCCCACAATACTTAATGTAGCCAGCAGTAAATTTTTCTGTTCTATGACGAGCTCCAGTTAACTTACCAGATATAATAACTTGACATCCTCTCGCTCCAGCATCCATAATGCGGCGAACTGTTGAATGCCCGACTCGCCTAAAATGCCATCCTCTTTCCAATGCTGCAGCAACTTTTTGGGCCATAAGTTGTGCATTCAATGCTACTGCATCTCCAACTTCTTCTATTTCTATTTGTGGATTTTCTATTCCAAATCTTTTCTCAATTATTTCTGTAATCTCTTTTACTCTCTTCCCTCCCCTTCCTATTATTAAACCAGGTCTTTCAATTTGCATTGTTATTAATGTTCCTAAAGGAGTTCTTTGAATTTTTAAACCTCCAAATCCTGCTCTCTCGCTTTCTCTCCTTAAAAATTCTTTTAATAAGACTCTTTTTTGACTTTCCATAACAAATTTCCTTTCTATAGCCATCTTATTCCTCCTTTTCAGCAATTATTATTTCAACATTTGTTGTTCTTTCAAACCATGCTGTAGCTCTTCCAAAAGCGCGAGGCATATAATTTTTTATCATTCTCCCTCTATAAGCAGAGATATGAGCAATATACATATTTTCTGGATTTAATCCTTTATATTCAGCATTATTTTCAGCATTTTCCAATACCTTTAATATTAATTTGCAAGCTTTTTTTGGATAAGCGCCAGGGCCTATTCCTTTTTTATGAGCCCTCTTTTTATTATGCCTTCTAAATGGAATTGCTTTCTTTAACTTTATTACATCTTCTAAAAATTTTTTTGCATCTTTTACCATCATTCCCTTTATAGCAATAGCTATATTTTCACAATGTTTAGGGGAGCAATGAAGCTCCCTACCATAAGCCTTTGCAGTTTTTTCTTCATCCAGTTCCATTGAATATTTCATAGCATCACTTCAATGGCAAATATTTTGAGCTGCGAGTTGCTCCTACTCCCGGGCCACTATGCTTAACTTCCTTCCTTGTTAAAGCAAACTCTCCCAAATAATGTCCAATCATTTCTGGCTTTATTTTTATTGGAACAAACTCTTTTCCATTATGAACAGCAATAGTATGGCCAACAAATTCAGGCAATATAACCATATCCCTTAAATGAGTTCTTATTATTTTCCCTTTTTCTGTTTTTCTTATTTTTTCGAGTAACCTATATTGAACTGGCGTTAATCCTCTTTTTAAGCTTCTTCTCATTCTAGCAGGCAATAAAGGAAGCAATTCTTCTATACTCATTTTTGAAAGCTCTTCAAATTTATATCCCCTATATGTAAATTCTTTTCTTCCAGTAATTTCAATTTTCCTTCTTCTCTTCTTAACCATTTTTCACCTCCTTCCAGTTTTTCTAGCAGCAATGGAACCAACTTTTCTTCCAGGAGGAGCTCCTCTTGAAACCGTTTTTGGCCTACCAACATGTTGATGGCTTCCTCCTCCATGGGGATGGTCAACAGGATTCATAGCTACTCCACTTGTAATTGGCCATAGCTTAGCCCTAGCTTTCATTGCATGATATTTTTTACCAGCTTTAACAAATGGCTTATCTTCCCTCCCTCCTCCTGCTGGTAAGCCTATTGTTGCTCTACAATTTGGCAAGAATTTTTTATGCTTACCAGATGGTAGCTTTACAATAACCCCATCTTTTTCATGAGATACAATCGTTGCATAGCTTCCAGCTGCTCTTACATATTTTCCTCCATCTCCAGGCTCGCCTTCTATATTGAAGATAGGAGCTCCTTGAGGAATTGCTGCAAGAGGCAATACATTTCCAGGCCTTATAATGCTTTCATTTGTAAATTTAATAGTTTCTCCAACCATCATTCCTTCATGTGCAATTAGCTTTACTTTTTTACCATTAACATCAACTATTGCTAAAGGTGCTGTGGAACCTGGATTGTGAATTATATCTTTAACTATTCCTTCATATTCCCCAATTTTTGGATATGATATAGGTCCTTTATGCTTAAATGATGGGCTCGTATAAGGAGGATTTCCAGACCCACGCCTTTGCAACCTTAACCTTTTTCCCATTTTTACACCTCAGAATATACCTATTCTCATTCCTATATCTTCAGCTTTATATTCTGGCTTTAATTTAACTGTTGCTATTTTACCCTTTTTTGTAATGCGAGTATTTACTTTTTCCACTTTAACATTAAATATTTTTTCTACCGCTTCCTTTATCATTTTCTTATTTGCATCTATTTTAACTACAAATTGCAATGCATTATTTTTTTCTATTAGCATAAATGTTTTTTCTGTAACATATGGATGCATTATAATTTCATATGGATTCATATTTCTCACCTATCCTTTCCAAAGCATTTAAAGTAAATAAGGTTAGCCTTCCAGCATGTCCTCCAGGAGCAAGATATTCAACATTTATTTCATCTGGAGTAATTACATCTACTCCTATCAAATTATTTGCAGCTTTTTCCACCTTTTCTTTATTTAAAGTAATTATTAATAAAGATTTCGGAACTTTATACTTCCTTCCCCTTCTTTTCCCTTTTCCAGCTCTTATATGCTTTCCTTTTCTTGCCCTCTCAATGTCTTCTTTTAATCCAACTTTTTCCAAAAATTTCAAAATATCCTTTGTTTTTTCAATTTCTTCAAACCTATTTTCCACTATAACTGGCAATTCAGCATTAAATTTATGCCCTCTTTTCCTTACCAATTCTTCATTTATTGTAGCTGCTAAAGCAGAAAGTTTTGCAAGCAACATCTCTTTTTTATTTATTTTCCTTTCCCATATTTTTTCTGGTTTGGGAGGATGTGCTTGTCTACCTTTTACTGTTCCTGGCACTTTAACGGCTCTCCCTCTAGGCAGTCTTGGCACTCTTGCCAGCCCTCTTCCAGGTCCAAATGAATATGCAACATATTCTATTCCTGCTGTTTTTTTAACTCCATATGGCTGGCGTCTATTGGCTCTTATAACATTAAAAGCTTTTTTTATTATATCTGGACGATATTCATAATTGAAACATGATGGCAAATCAATTTCTTTTAATATTTCTCCTTCTATATTATAAACTTTTGCCTTCATTTATACACCTTGTTTGCTCGTTGTAGATATATAAGTTATTTCAGGCTTCTCAACTTTTATTCCTTTCCAATACCTAACAGCTTGTCTCATTTTTATCAATCTTTTTACTGGGCCTGGAATACTTCCATGCAAAACAACATATTCATTTCTTACTATTCCATAATGAGGAAATCCTCCATCTGGAGTAATTTCTTCTCCCTTTTCTCCTATTTTCAAAATCCTTTTATTATATTCCGTCCTTTTATGATAGCCCATTTGACCAGCTTGTGGAACAGTAGGACGAACCCATGAAAGCCAAGGCCCCAATGTCCCAATCATACGGCGATGTTTCCTATTTTTGTGATGCAAAAGCTTTACCCCCCATCTTTTAATATGTCCTTGAAATCCCTTTCCTTTTGTAACAGCAATAACATCTATCATTTCTCCTTCTTTAAAAACGTTTTTAATATTAACTTCTTTTCCTAACAAATCTTCAGCAAATTTTAACCTATCTTCTAAGCCACCTCCTCCAATTCTTATTTCTATCAAATCTGGAATTTTTTTTGGTATACCTGTTATTTTCCATGGTTCAGTATATGCTAAAACTCTTATTTCATCGAATTCTTTAACTTCCTTACCTTTCTTTTTTTTAGGCAATGATAATCTTTTTGCTAATTCTTCTATTCCATCAGCCCATATTTCTGTTTTTGTTTTTAATCCATAAGGAGTATATTCATAAAATCTAATTGCAGCGATTTTCATTGGAGGAGTTTCTACTACACTAACAGGAACAAAAACTTCTTGACCAGAAGTTGTGCTAGTTGGCCTATAATCTACAACTAAAACATGTGTCATTCCAGCTTTATAGCCAGCAAAACCTTGCAAACAAGGCTTATCCCCATCTAAAGGCCATGATTTTATGCGAGGATTCTCAGAACTAGCTCTTTTACGAGGCGAGAAAGCTAATGAACCTCTCTTTGGCTTACTATGTTGTACCATTTTTACCCAAATATGTAAAGTAATATATAAAAGTGATGATTAAAATGAATTAATTAAGCTTGATATCATTTTTATATCTTGCTTAAATTTATCCAAAAGCCATGGCGCATATATACAAGCAGCAGGATGGTAAGTTGGCAATATTTTTATTTTGTGCAATGGGCTTTCAAAAATTTTTCCTCTCATTTTGCTTATTGATTCAAATTTAAATCCATAAAAATTTAGAATGGTTTGAGCTGCAAAATTTCCCAAAGTAACTATAATTTTTGGCTTTATTATTTCAATTTGTTTCTTTAAATATGGAAAGCATTTCTCTATTTCATCTTTAAATGGATTTCTATTATTAGGGGGGCGGCATTTAACAACATTTGTTATATATATTTCTTTTCTTTCTATACCATTTTCCTTCAATATTTGTGTTAATAATTGTCCAGCCTTTCCAACAAATGGCCTTCCATATTCATCTTCTGTTTTTCCTGGTGCTTCGCCAATTAACATTAAATCTGCTTTATAATTTCCCTCTCCAGGAACAGCCTTTTTTCTATTTTTCCAAAGCCTGCATTTATTACATTTTTTTATTTCCTCTTCAATTTCTTCAATTTTCATTTTATTTCCTCTTCAACTTTATTTCTTTTAGATATGGATATCTCATTATATTTTTGCAATTTAAACAAGTTATTACAATTTTGTGCTTTTTCAGCCTAACCCTACAATTTTTTCCCGGTATAAGATATGAATAACAATGCTTGCAAAATCTTCTCTTAAACTTTTTTGGTATTCTAACTAGATATCTCATTGAAATTTTTCTTGCAAGATAAATGTATCTACTAGCAAGTTCCATCCTGTTTTCAAATGCTCTTCTTTCAGCTTGTTTAAAAAGCCAGCATATTCTTTGGAAGGCTATTCTTTTTCTTTCTTTCTTAATTCTTCTCATTTTCTTAAATTTATAAATTAAATATAAAAAATTTTATATACCCCTTTCAATATTAAAATTACTCTTTTGAGGTGGATTATGGAAAGTAAAAAGGGAACAACAACCATAGGGCTTGTATGTAGGGAAGGAATAGTTGCAGCTGCAGAAAGGAGAGCAACAATGGGCACAATGATAGCTCATAAGGTAGCGAAGAAAATTTTCAAAATAGATGAACATATGTTGCTTACAACAGCTGGTTTGGTTGGAGATGCCCAACTTTTAGCAAGATTTTTAAGAGTTGAATCAGAATTGTATAAGCTTGAAAGAGAAGAAAGAATGCCCATAAAAGGAGCAGCTACATTGTTGGCGAACATATTAAATCAAAGAAAGTTCTATCCTTATTATGTTCAATTAATTATAGGAGGTGTTGATTCAACTGGACCGCATATTTTTGCTTTAGACCCAGCTGGGGGCGCAATAGAAGATATATATACTACAACTGGCTCAGGTTCACCTTATGTATTTGGAGTATTAGAAGATCATTATAGGAAAGATATGAGTATTGATGAAGCAATAGATTTAGCAATAAGAGCTCTATCTGCTGCAATGAAAAGAGATTCTGCATCTGGAGATGGGATGGATGTTGTTGCTATTACAGAAAAGGAATATATTGAATTAAGTCAAAAGGAAATTGATGAAAGAAAGAAAAAACTCAATTTATAATATTCATGCCAGTTGAAGAAGTTTTAAACAGGATAAAAGAAGAAATAAAAACAGTTATACCAGCAGATATTAGAATAACAGATATAGAATTTGAAGGAGCAGAACTTGTTATCTATACAAAAGACCCTGAAAAATTTGCAGAAAAAAGCGAGCTAGTAAAACAGCTTGCAAAGAAATTACAAAAAAGAATAGTTGTAAGAGCGGATCCTTCAGTATTAGAAGAAATAGAAAAGGCAGAAGAAAAAATAAAGGAATTGATACCCCAAGAAGCAAAGCTAGTTAATATATACTTTGAGCCAGATGTTGGAGAAGTTACAATAGAAGTAGAGAAGCCGGGATTGGCAATAGGCAAAAAAGGTATATTGCTAAATGAAATAAGAAAAGCTATTGGATGGGCTCCAAAAGTAATTAGAGCTCCTCCAATGCCTTCTAAGACTGTTCAAGATATTAGAAGATATTTAAGAATGGTTGCTGAAGAAAGGGTAGATTTTTTAAGGAAACTCGGCAGGCGTTTGCACAGAGGAACAAGCGAGGGAGAAAAATGGATAAGAATTACATCTTTGGGAGGGTATAGAGAAGTGGGAAGAAGCTGTACATTGCTCTCTACACCAGATAGCAAGATATTAATTGATTGTGGCATAGATGTTTCCTCTCCAGAAAATGGCTCTCCATATCTTCATATGCCTGAAGTTTTACCATTAGATTCAATTGATGGAGTTGTTGTTACTCATGCTCATCTTGACCATAGCGGACTCGTCCCCATGCTATTCAAATATGGATATGATGGACCAGTTTATGCAACTTATCCAACAAGGGATGTAATGGTATTGCTCCAAATGGATTATTTAAGAGTATGTGCTGATGAAGCAAAGAAAGCACCATATAGCTCTGAACATATAAGAAAAGAAATAAGAAATACTATACCTTTAAATTATGGAGATACTACTGATATTGCTCCAGATATAAGGCTAACGATGCACAGGGCTGGGCACATTCTTGGCTCAGCTATCTGCCATTTTCATATAGGAGATGGATTGTTTAATATTGCATTTTCTGGAGATATAAAATATGAAAAGACATGGCTATTTAGTGCTGCTGCAACTCACTTTCCAAGACTTGAAGCATTAATATTGGAAGGGACATATGGAGGAAAAAATGATATCCAGCCATCTAGGAAAAAAGCAACAGAACAACTCAAGGAAATAGTAAAAAAAACATTGGAAAGTAAGGGAAAAGTTTTGATTCCCGTTTTTGCTATTGGTAGGTCTCAAGAAGTTATGATTGTTTTGGAACATTTAATGAAAAATAAAGAAATACCAGAAGTTCCAGTTTATTTAGATGGAATGATTTGGGAAGCAACTGCCATCCATACTGTATATCCAGAATATTTAAATGCAGATTTAAGAAAGAAAATATTTCAAGAAGGAGAAAATCCATTGATGGCAGAGATTTTTGAAAGAGTAGATAGTTATGATAAAAGAAGGGAAATAATTGATGAGGGAAGTGAATGCATTGTTTTAGCAACAAGTGGTATGATGAACGGGGGCCCAATAATGGAATATTTTAAGGCATGGGCTGAAGATGAAAAAAATACATTAATATTCGTAGGATATCAAGCAGAAGGAACATTGGGAAGGAAAATACAGAAAGGATGGAAAGAAGTTGTAATTGGCGATAAAATCATTAAAATAAATATGAATGTTGAAACTTGTGAAGGATTTTCAGGACATTCAGATAGAAATCAGTTAATAAATTATGTAAAAAATCTATCTCCAAAACCAAAGAGAATAATAATAAATCATGGTGAAGAAATAAAATGCTTAGATTTAGCATCAACTATTCATAAAAAATTCGGAATAACTACTTTAGCAATAAAAAATCTTGAAACAGTTAGGTTTAGATGAATACCATCATGATAATAATTTATAAATAACCAAATAATTATACTCTAAGGTGGATTATCATGTTCCGAATGATTGGAAAAAAGGGAGTAGTTATTTTTATCTTATTAACAGCAATTTTGCTTCAGATAAGTGCGAGTATAAAAGCAGTTAGTGATGATTTAATAGTAGATTTTTATTATGACCCAAATAACCCATATACTTTGGAAGCTATCCACTTTTGGGATAATTCAACCTATAAAAACGAAAATGTTAGTCATTGGCCATGTGAATTTTTTTGGGATTTTGGAGATGGAAATATAAGCTATGAAAGAAATCCATTCCATACTTATTTTAAACCCGGAATATATGGCGTAAATCATTCAGTTACAATTATTTTGCAAGATAATGAAACAGTCGTTGGCTTTAAAACAAAACAGGTAGTGATTAGAAATAGAAATCCAGTAGCAATATTTTATTGGAAAAAGGAAAATAATACTATATTATTTAATGCAAGTTTTAGTTATGATTTAGATGGTTATATAGTAAATTATACATGGAATTTTGGAGATGGCAGTGTAGCATATGGAAAAGTAGTTACACATGCATATGCAGTAGATGGTATATATAATGTTACATTATTTATTGAAGATGATTGTGGGGGGGAAAATCAAACCTATGTTAATGTAAATACTCTAAATAAAATGCCAATTCCAAATTTTAATTTCAATCCAAAATTTCCAACTGATTTAGAAGATGTACAATTTACTGATTTATCCCATGACTTAGATGGCAATATTATTAAAAGGATATGGTATTTTGGAGATGGAAACATAAGCTATGAACAAAACCCAAAGCATAGGTATAAGGATGATGGTACATATAATGTTACTCTATTGGTAATTGATGATAGTAAAAGTTATGGAAAGGTAACAAAAAAGATAACAGTATTCAATGTTCCTCCAATAGCAAATTTTACTTGGAAACCTCAATATCCATTTCCAAATAAGAACATTACATTCAATTCATCAAGCTACGATTTAGATGGATATATTGTAAATTATACATGGTATTTTGGAGATGGAAATTATAGCTACGAAAAAAACCCTATTCATAGCTATGCAGATGATGGAAAATATACTGTTACATTAATTGTAAAGGATGATGATGGTGAGACAGCAGCAATTAAAAAGCAATTATTTATAGCAGATTTTTATGTTGAAGAAAACGTTTACGACCCAGTAAATCATACTTGGGATAAAATACAAGATGCAGTTGATAATGCAACAGATGATGCATTAATATACATAAAACATGGAACATATTATGAAAATGTTTACATAAACAAAAGCCTGCGGATAATTGGGGAGAATCCAACTATTGTTGGAAATATTTATTCATTTTATTTATGCAAAAACGATGTATTAATATCTAATCTCACAATAATAAATGCGAGCATTGGAATAATTGTAAATGCAAATAATATAATTATAAAAAATTGCGAAATTAGAGGAAATGATATAGGAATAGAAATTGTTGGAAATGATAATTTGATAACTAACAGTTTGATAGATTCAGAAAATATTTCTATAACAGTTTATGGAAATAGAAACAATATTTTTGGCAATTATATTGAAGCATTGTATGGATGCAAAATAGAAGGAGGGGAAAATAATATAGCAAACAATACGTTCTTATGCATAATTTTGGGTATATATTTAGAAGGAAAAAATAATGAAATTATAGGTAATTTGATTAGAAACTGTGGATATGGAATAAAAATTTATAACTATAACATAATAGAAAGAAATATATTTGATTATAACTTATATGGAATAAAAATAAATAATTTTACTGTAATAGGAAAGAATTTTTTTAAGAATAGTTATTATAGTGGTATATCCGCTTCTTCTCCATTTATTTTAAATCATTCCAATTTTTTTGATAATGAATTTGCAATCATATCAAATAAATATGCAATTATTAAGAATATAAAAATAGATGGTGGAAAATATGGAATTAAGATTGCAGAGGGAGAGATAGAAAAATCAGTAATATCCAATCTAACATATGGAATAAAAATTGAAAAAGAAGCAATTATAAAAAATTGTAATATAGAATTTAATGAATATGGAATAGTTGGAAATGGCTCAGCAAATATTCAGGATTGTAATTTTTCAAAAAATTATGTTGGTATATATCATATTAAATCATTTGTTAAAAATTCATATTTCTATGAAAATGATTATGCAATAAATAGCACTAATTCGCTCGTTAATATTTCCAAATTTATAGGAAATAAAATCGCAGTCTACATGGAAGAAAATTTAACCATATTATCATCAATATTTAGAAATAATTTGATAGCAACAATTTTAAATGAAAAAAATGAACTAAAAAACAATACTATAGAAAAAAATACAATTGGAATACAAATAGATGGAAAAGGAAATTTGATGATAAATAATAGCATTTCTAATAATACATATGGAATGAGAATTCTATTTTCTCCATTAAACAAACTTATAGGAAATAATTTTATAGGAAATAGATACAATATTAACATTGAAGGGAGTAAATTGGAGCACTTTTATCAAGAAATAGATGAAAGCAATAAAATAAATGGTAAGAAAATAATTTATTTAATAAACGAAAGCAATAAGGAATTAAGCAACAAATATGGATATGTTGCATTCATAAATTGTAGTAATATTACATTGAAAAATGCATTAATAATGAATAATGGAGAAGGCTTATTAATCGTTTATAGCGAAAATATAAATGTAAATAACTGTAAATTTACAAAAAATATTGATGGTATATATATCTTGAAAGGCAACAATATTACGCTATTTGTAAATTGTTCATACAATGTAAATGGAATATCATCTAAATCTACAATTAATATGAGCATAAAACATAGTATATTGATTGGAAACATAAAGGGAATAAATTTGTTTAATATTCAAAAACAAGAAGTTGATATAGAAATTGAAAAATGTTTATTTGATAAAAATTCTGTTGGAATAAACCTGGAAAATGTTGTTGGTTTACATATTAATGATACAATATGTAAAAATGAAATAAGAGCATTTAATTCAAATTTCATTATAAATAATTCTTCCATATATGGAAAAAATGGTATAATACTTGAAATGGGGGAGGCGGAAATAAGAAATAGCAATTTTAGCTGTAAATATTGCATAAATATTAGTTATTCAACACTATTTCTAAATTGTATAATAAATAATTCATTTCTCGGAATAAATGCTTTCGATTCAACAATAAAAATAGAAAATGCCAGCTTTATTGGAAATGAAAAAGCAATAATATTAGATGAATGCAATCTAAGTATGGAAAAAGGA
>CAZDCH010000028.1:0-409 GCA_964503915.1 uncultured Thermoplasmatales archaeon | reverse complement strand
TCAAAAATTAATTTCAGATAAAGAAAGGCAAAATAGTCTTATGGAGCGTGTAAAGGAAATTATTGAACAATTAGAAGAACCTATCCAATTGGAGATTGAAATTGAGATTTAAAAAAAAAAATAGCTTTATTAATATTGCTAATACGAATTTTAGCGAAAATACTTATTCATTGAACATTACAAATTGTAGCGGGAAGTTAGCTTCATCCCATTTTTATAAAAATTATTATGCATTGTTCTCTTTATCCTCCTCATTATATCTATACAACATAACCATGAATAACAATTATTATGGATTACAAATAAATTCATCAAATAATTTGTTGGAAGAAGGGGAATTTTATAATAATACATTTGCAGTAGAAATTTATAATGAAGAAAATAGAATAGATAGGATTTTATTCCATCA
>CAZDCH010000027.1:0-12920 GCA_964503915.1 uncultured Thermoplasmatales archaeon | reverse complement strand
TTTAACTTTAATTGCAATAACATTTAATTCAGGCTCAACATATTCTATATTATTTTCTTTCAACAAATTTGCTAAATAAATTGTATTTTCCATGCATTTTTCTACAATTTTTTTATAGCCATCATATCCTAAATATTTCATTACTGCATATGCTGATGCTGCGCTCGCTCCAGGTCTTGTTCCCAATAAACTAAATTGAAATTTTGTGTGAGTACATTTACTTCTAATTTTTATTTTATCAAGCCACTCTTTTTTTCTCAATAATAAAAATCCACATGGAATGCAAGCCATTCCCATTTTATGCCCATCTATGCATATGCTGCTTATTTTAGCTCTAAAATCTATTATTTTTTTGCTTATAAATGGAATAACAAATCCTCCAAATGCTGCATCTACATGCATAAAAACATTTTCTTCATGACATATTTCTGCAATTTCTTCTATTTCATCAATATATCCAAAATTTGTATTTCCAGCAACTGCAACAACACATGCTGTTTTTGAAGAAATTTCTTTTTTAATATCTTTAGCTTTCATATAATAATTGCAATTAACAATTTTAAGATCCAAGTTCAATAATGAAGAAGCTTTTATAAAAGAGAAGTGAGCATGCTTTGGTAAAATTATTTCATTTTTTTGACTTAGAATCTTAAAAATCCACATTGCAACTATATTACTTTCTGTTCCTCCAGAAGTTAATATGCCAGCATAGCCATGGGGGGCGTTTAATAAATTTGCAACCCATTCTATTGCCTTTTCTTCCATTTCTTTGCAACCTTTAAAAAGTTCATAATCTCCTAAATTGGTTTCAATAAACATTTCATATGCTTTTATTGCTATTTTATGGGGGAATGTGCACATTGAACCAATTATTCTATCATATTTTGCATCTTTCTGTTTAGCCTTTTTCAATTCTTGTAGTAAATCTTGCATATTATTAATAATTATATTTTTTGTATAGTTGATGGTGGTAACGGTATTAAATTTTTTCCATCCCACATTTCTTTAAAAAATTCTATCTTGCGTCCATTTTTTTCTATTTCAATTATATGCAAAGTTATTACAATTTTGTTTCCAATTTCATATTCATGGGTTAAATTACCTTCAAAAGGAACAGTATTGTTTGGCCAACTTTTTAAAGTAATAAAAGTAATTGTTTTGTTATTCCAATCCATTGCTTCAATCAATGCAATTTCATCTTTTATTTTTAAAATATCGCCAGGTTGGAGAGATTTAAAACAAGAATAATTTTCTCCTATCTCTATATCATTTTGCAATTCTTTCATAGTCATTGTTATTACTTTTCCTTTTGATACACAACCAATGGATATTACAATGGCTATCAACAATATTTCCTTTATTTCTTTTTTCATTTTTAAAAAATGAAAGCTAATATAAATAAATTTTTATTATAACAGTAGTTTCGAAAGTATGCTGCAAATGCCATACAATTTCGATTTTTATTGTTGAATTTATTTACGTGCATTAGCAAAAATATTACAGCTTAAATTTTTACACGTAAAAATCGTGTTAAAACAACAAATTTTCACAAAAATCATGCTATTTCAAGCTTAAAATATGCTTTGAAAAACCACAATGTAGCATCATACTATCCATCCCCTGTTACCCAAAATATTGTTGCAAATAATTTCGAAGTTATAATATGTTTTGTTTGTTTCATCCCAAATATGATAATGCAAAGAATAATATCGAGCAAAATCCACAAATTATACATTAAAACGGAGAACATGAAATAAAAGAATCTTATGAAATAATTCTTGGAAGTTGTCTTTGGTCTAAATGAATGTTTCTTTACCCTATAACTTGTTTCAATTCCCCATCTTTTATCATATTGCCTGAAAACTTTATCTGCTAAATCTACATCATTTTCATCCCAGTCTTCATTGCTTGCAAAGGCATATTTCTTGCCACCATCTTCTACAATTATAACATTTATTGGAACATCACCTATTCTAAAATCTTTTACAACAGAAGGAGCTGGAGATATTTTCAACAGATGAATGATTGTAGAATAAGATGTACATGGCATCAAGAAATTCATATGATATTTATTGAGTGTTTGAATGCACTTTGTAGAAAAGAAGCCTCTATCCAGATATACTTTCCTTATTTTTATCCTCCTTTTTGCATATTCAATCAATTTTGTTAAAATATTTTCCTTTCTATCAAATTGTCCAATTGGTAAAGTAAGCAATGTAAATCTTCTATCTGCTTCAACAATATTTATTGTAGCAAATTTATAGCATCTATCTGTCCCATTCTTTGGCTGTGTTCCTACGACCATAGGTGCATTTTTATCTCCATAAAATAGCCAATCTGTAAAATCAATGGCAACATCATATTTTCTGTAAGGATTAAACAGATTTTCTTTTCTTGCCATTTCCCATATTTTTTCAAAAATAATTGTGAACATCTTCTGTAACTCTTTAAAATCTTTATATTTTTTCAAATGATAAAGCAATGTGTCTGCATCTGGGACAAATTTTCTCAATTCTTTCAAAGTTTTTGAACCATTTTCAGCAAAATCCTGAGTTAATGCCATGTGAATTAGCAAATCAAGAAAATCCCTCTTTTTATAAGTACAATTTCTTCCGAGGTTTAAATCCAAAAATGGCATAATCCTCTTTTTAAGCAGTTTTGCCAATTCCTTTGCTTTCTTAATTCTTTTATGGTAGAATGTGCTTCTGCTTGGCTTCTTTTTTGGCTTTTCTATTATTGGTTCAATGTCCAAATCTATGGAAAATTTATCAGCCACTTCAACAATTTTCTTTGCAGTATAGTTAATCATGGCTTTTGTTTTGTTATCTAGGATATGATTAACAAAATAGCCAAACGTTCTTCTATCTGGAATTTGTTTTAGTCCTAGCTTTTTTGCCTCTCTTTTATGATTTTGAAGATATCGAACTAATCTTGTTATGAACCTTAAGTTCTTTATCTTCAGCAGAATGATAGCTCTTAATAAGGCAATATATGAGAATTTTATTTTCCTGTAATTCTTCCCCTTAAATAAACTCAAATCGAGTTGTAAAATTATATCAACAACCTTTGCCTCATTTCCCTGTAAAGATTTGAAAATAGAATAGATATTGTTATCTATTCTTTTCTTTATTCTTGTATCTATGAATACAGCGTTATGCTTATTAACCTTGCTTTTATTATTTTTGGAGGGCATGGTTCCTCCTGCCGCCATGGGTTGGGGCTTAATTGGGAGCCCATGGCGGCATTAATAATACATTTATGTTTTTACTCATTTCTACATATATGTATATAAAGTGGGTATATAAACTTTTGCAGAAAAACTTATATACTCATATACTCATTTTGATAATCATGGGAAGAATAAATTTGATTGTCCCAGATGATTTTGAACAAAAGTTTAGAGAAGAAGTATTTAAAAGAAAGGGTATGAAAAGAGGCAATTTAACAGAGGCGATAATAGAGGCCATGGATTTATGGATGAAACAACCATATATTGAAGGTTTAAAGAGAATGGTTTTAAGTGAAGATACACTACCCTCAGAGAAAGAAAAAGCGATAGATGCGTTGGCAGAATTTGGTGAGATTTCAATCGGTTATCTAATAGAAATCGCAACAAATGAAAATGTTTTACCCTCTGTAAAAGAAAGAGCTATTCAGAAAATAAAAGAATTGTTGGGGAAAGAGAAAATAGATTATCTCCAAAAAATGCTAATCGAGAGATAACAAGTTTTATTTAGTGAAGTTATCGTTGATATCCTGTGATATGGATTTTAGTTTGGCTATAAATTCATCCACGTGTTCCTCATCGATTGTAATAGCTCCAACATCCTTACCATATTTTCTTTCCTTTATTCGGATGAATGGTTTTCCCCATGAGTTTTTCATAGCTTCAATAAATAAAATGTGTTCCTCCGAAAGAGATACTTTATCCTGTCGCATCTCTTTCCCATTCCATCTGTAAAGATTAAACCCTCTATATTGTTCAACGTGCACCATTCCTGTGGAAGCTAATATATCTAAATGTCTTTTGGTAGTGGATACTGGCAAGTTTGCTTTTTCTGCTATCTCACTTAATGTCATACCACGTTCTGACTCTGCCAAAACTATTTCAATCTTCTTTCTATTTCTTTCTCCCTCTCTAACTAAATTTCTTGTCATAATCCACCTCAATATATATCAAAAACTATGTAATTAATTTTGCGTTAAATTTTTCGGAATATCTTTTCGAAAAATTTTTAAATAACTGAGATTTTAATTTTAATGGCTGTAGTAAGGGAACTAGAAGGAAAGAAAATTGAGATTCTAAAAAATGGACGATACAGAGAAGTTGAAGATTTAGCAAATGTCATTAAAGAAGTTGCTTCTGTTTGTAGTGAAGTAACTGTTGAAATGGATGGAAATGGAAAAATAAAGAAAATAATCGGCTCGAAATGTTTTGGAGCTAGAGAAGCCAGATATAAAGATTTTGATGGTTTTCAAGAGTTGCAATGATTTTTCCTGCAACTTACATAATTAACTTAATTTGAGAGGATATAGCTTGGCTTGTTGCGTTTCGAATGTGCTCAGATGTTATATTGTTTAACATTTAGCTATGGCTGACCTTTTATATGTTGAATTACTGCTTCTTTAAGTTCTTGAGTAAGTTTTGCCACTCCTCGTCTTGAACGTAAGAAGACATTTTCTCTCTTTTTTATTGTTTTTAATATGCTGTTTGCTCCAAAAATGAAGATGGTGATGTTGGGCTGAACTTTGCATATCGAGTCAAGTATGTTATTTCCTCTTGAAAATAGCCGTTTGAGATGTTTTAATCTGAGGGATATTATGAGCGTTGAGTAAGGTCTCTTAAGGATATTTTTCAGTATGGCGAAAATTTCGCTTAAATCCCTTGTCATTAGTTTTCCATTCAGACATATTCCCTTATCTGATAATGTGATTAAATCTACTCGTTTACTGCTTATGTCCTCAATATTTCTTTTTAAGATTAGAATTTGTCGGAAGGATTCATGTTCAGGGTCATCGGAAACTATTAGAACATCTGCATCCATCCCTTGTCCACCTCTAGTTTTTGAAGAACGGTTTCTACTGATGGCATACCTTTCCTGTCGGCGAGCATTTTCCTTAATTTCTGGACGTGTTCTGCCGTATAGAGGTGTATTCCTCCTACAACATCAGCATCTTCATCAGTGAGGGGGAATTCTATGGGGTCTGGAAGCTCCAGACGTGTACGAATCTCCCTTTTCCTCTTATCCTTTGTCTCAATCCATTTTTCAGCCCATCCTCTTCTCTCCTTATAATAATAGTAGAGGTGTATGTAGAAAGTCTTCCTCTTATAGACAACTCCCAGATTGTAGCCCAGCTTATAGTCAAGCTCTGTATCGAGTATCACCTTATCGAACAAGCCTGAATCTCTAACCTGAGAGTAGAAGTCAAGCTCACCTACGTATGTAGCCCATGCTCTAGCAATCCTGTTAGCTACATAATCAGGGTTAACTCCTTTTTCAGAGATTTCAGCCTTACATAGGTCTAGGTATCTTCTTACCAGCTCCTCTTGTGTTGGGGGGCGTGACAGTTCCTCACAGAGCATATAGAAGACATCGGCTTGAGTTATTGTTTCGAGGAAAAGGTATTCGACATCTCGTGGAACGTAGCCATATCTCCGATAGGGATGTCTTCTAAGGAAGGAACGTATCTTAGGCGATGTTATCTTACTTAGGTCTGGACGCACGGAATATCACCAAATATCTTGCTAACCTGCCTAGCTTACGTCTCTCTGTGAACTTAATCTGGAAGTCTGGATGAAGCTGTTGGGTGGATAGTGGACACTGAATTATTCGCTCAACTATGAAGCCCTCCCTTTCAAACCTCTCTATATAATGGTGGATGAATATGGATTCACATGGGTCTTCCTCTGTGTAGTCTGACATCAACAAAGCAACTCTACCATCTGGAGCCAGCTTCTTAATGCACTCTCTCGCCAGCCTGCTGAAGTAATCTAGGTATTCGGTTCTCGATAGACTTGAGATTGAAAGTTCTCCATATTCCTTCTCCTTCTTCTTGAAGTACGGAGGGTCTATGAAGATTAGATTCGCCTTCCTCTTCAGACCCCTAATTGCTTCAATAGCGTCAGCCACACGTATATCCACACGCTTCTCCGCACACTTTGGATTAATGTCATAGGCTAAACACTTTCTATTCATTAAGAGGCAAGCATCTATTACAGTTCCAGAGCCAGCCATAGGGTCAACAACAAGGTCTCCCTGTTTAGTGTAGAAGTATAGTAGTTGAAGGATTAACTGCCCTGGAATACGCCCCTCATAATCATAGCCAAACAACTCATGAGATTCTGGAAAGTTCCATACATCATAGGGGCGTGGCTTACAGTTAAGCCCCTTAACCTCATTATCAAGCTTCCTTAACCTTTCGAGGTCGCTAAGCCCCTCCAAGGCTATAGCCCAAGCAAGCTGGATATCTATACCAAGCTTCTCTGCGACATCTTTAATAGATTCCCCTCTATCAAGAAATGACTTTACTAATTTTGGCAAGTCTGCCATTTCTTGTAGAATCTGTGAAACACGTTGTTGAGCCCTTCCTATAGCCTCAGCCATTTCTTCTTGTGTCCATCCCAGCAGATTTAATCGGTAGACGATGGCTTCCCTCTCTGCCTTCTGCCTCGCCTTTATATCATTAACCCATTCCCTAACGGTTCGAGGTGAAACACCAAATGCAGATGCAATCTCCTTGCTTGTAATGTCAGGGTTTTTCTCACATATTTTTCGTGCTTGTCTCTTCATATCCTCATACGTCAGCCTGAAGCCGTGCCTTGCATTCAGCCTAGCAGACTCTAGCTGAAGCTGAGTTAGCCACTCTTCTTTCTCAAGAACTTCATCCTTCCAGTATTCACACTCAACTTCCTCGAAAGGTTGCAGGTTGAGAATCTTCTCGTATTCCTCATCTTCCACAAGCTTTCTCTGTCTTTTCTCCCTCTTTAGCCATTCGTTGAATAGTTTATAGGCTTCTACACGATGTAGACCATCTATAAGAACCGTCTTGACCTCTTCATCTCCATTTTCATCCGTATACTTTAAGCGTTGGACGATTATGGGAGGGAACTTCTCACCAGCCTTAAGGGATTCGAGGTATGCCTCAACCACCTTACGGGAGAGAGTTGTTCTAGGGTATATGTCTTCATCTATTACTACTTCATCAATTCTAACTTTCATGCTCTCCTTTTTTATTTTTTATTAATAAAATCTGCGTTTAAATTGTTTTCGCTGATGGGTTTGTCCAGCAAGTGAGTAATTTTTATATACTACCATATCGCTTATTTTTAATTAATGCCTTCTCTTCATCCATCTCTTATCAAAAAAATACGTGAAGAAGTAGCAAAAGGAAAATCAAAATCACAAGTAGCGAGAGAATTGAGAGTACACCGTCAAACTGTGGCTAAATATACAAAAGGTATTCCCTCCAAATATGCTCGCAAAAAGTACACGAAAGAGTTTATACAAAAAATTAGGCAGCTAACCAGAGAGATAGGAATAAAAAGCGAGGTAGCAAGAGTATTGGACATTCCTTATGAAAGCGTGATAAAGTATACAAAGGACATAAAAGTAAGGAACAAAACATTTGGCGAGAGAACATGGGAAATGTTAAAGGAATTGATGGAAAAGGGATATGTTCTCACGAATGCAAGGAATCCATCAACAAAAATTTACATCTTGCGAAAGCATTTTCCTAAGATACAATGGGTGAAGATAAAAGGATATGGTATTGCATTTCTTCCTGAAAAGAAGGAAGAAGCAGTAAGAGCATTTATTCAAAGATTAGGAAAGAAAGTATGGTCGTATCGAAAATTAAGGAAAATAACAAAATTATTTGAAACAGATTTGACAAAGGAAGAAAAACTAGGGCTAGTGGGTGGCAGAAGGCCAATGAGAAAGAATAATTCAAAAAATCAAGAAAGCCAAACATTTAAATGATTATTGGATTAAAAAATGATTATTATGAAAACAGATAATAGTTACTCAGAAAACCTCGAAATATTTGACAAATTAGGAAAAAATTCCATACATGAAAGAAGAACAGCTGTAAAACCTTTGTATGATTATTTCCAAAAGATATTATTAGAGATAGGTGTAAAATTATGTGGTATAAAGTCTGAACTACTTAAACCATTGCATTTAAAGCGTAGGTGGGAAATAGTAAAAGGCTGTCTTTCATACATTGGGGAACCAAGAAATTGGAACAGTTTGATAAGTAGAATATGCACTTTTCGTGATAGAGTAGAACATACCGACTATTATGACCCAAACATGCACGAATTATTGGACATCAGAGAAAAAGCCCCCAAGTTTAGAGAATGGATATTTCGAATAGGAAAAGAGTATTATAAAAAATTTAAATACTTCACTATTAAAGAGATATTTTATCATCTATCCAATTGGTATATTTCAGAAGCAGAATTAATCTCTAAAGAGTATGGTGAAGAACCATATGTTGCCACCTTGGGCCATTCGTTAGATATCGAAGGGGATTTTTATCTACAAATTCCCGAATTAGTTAAAATATTGGAAGAAAGGCTAAAACATATTAAAAAAGGAGAAGACATCATTCCTTCAGATTTAGAAAATTTAGTTAACTTAATAAAAATTATTTCAAATATAAAGGGGCGAGAGGAAGCACTACTACATTACTCTATTTGTCCTAAATGTGGTCGAAAGATTAAAGAAATAACATCATATTTCGGAAGCACTTTAGAGAAGCCTGAGCCAGAAGGTTTTTATTATATTGTTGGCTGTGAAAGATGTGGCTACAAATTACATAAGGAAACTATATATTTCTAAATGTTTCTAGCATATATATATCTCGATATATTTTTATATGACCTCATATTGTATAAAATAGTATGGGGGGAAAGGAATTAAATGAAATTTTAGAACAAGCTAAAGAAGACCGCACTCTAGAAGAGATTGTAAGTGACCATTTGCTACTTATGTACATTATAAAAAAACACAGTGAAATCAGTCGTAGATATCTTGGTATTACAAAGCTCCAAAAATATGCTTTTTTAAGTGAAAATTCAATGAATAAAAATAAAATAAAAGGTTTAAATTATAATTTTTTTAGATATGATTATGGACCAATATCCAAACAACTTTATAAAGATATAGAGTTATTTAGAAGATTAGGAATCGTTTATAAGGATAGAATAAAGTTAACAGAAAAAGGAGAGAGAGTATTTGAAATATTAAAAAATACATATCAAAAAAATAAGCAAGTCATACAAATAATTGATGAACAAATTCAAAAATTAGCAAATATGGATACGGAACAAGTTAAACAATATGTTTACAATTTAGAAAAAACTTTTGGATTTATTAAAATGAAGATAAAGGAAATACCGATGTTCTTTGATATTTTATCGAAGCTACCAAAAGATAAAGCCAAAATTAGATTTGAAATAGATGAAGAAACTATAGAAACTTTAAATATATTGTTGGATGACGAAACGTCTAACAATATTCTACAAACTATTAAGAGTAAAGGTAAATCCGTTCCCTACGAGGGATTGGTTGAGCTATGAGATTTTATATTTTAACGAAAGAGTGAAAAAAGATTTCTCGAAATTGAGTAAAAACCATAGAAAATTAATAGACGATTATATAAAAAACAAACTAATCAATGACCCCTACAAAAATTCTAAAAAATTGAAAGGAGCACTAAAAGGAATTAGGAGTCATAAAATGGAAAAATTACATAATTTTCGACTGATATTTGTTATTTGTGAAGAATGCAGAAAAATTGGATATGATAAAAAACTTAGATGCCCAGATTGTGGAGAAATTGATGATAAAACAGTCAAATTAATATTATATGATTATCGAGATAAAATATATGACAAACTTGAAAGGATGTTAAAATAGGAGTCATCATTATTACTTAGAATTATTGGGAGTTGATTTTAAATGGAAAATTCATTTGGTTTGGTTTGTTTTGTTAAAAGAAAATATAGATGCCAACAACAATATTTTCTAAAAAAGAATTTATTTGATAACTTATGTTCCATAATCATTATCAAGCTACATAACAATTTTGTAAGGTTGAGCGGAAGCACTCGTTTAGGTAGAGCATCATTCACATCCCCAAAATATGTTGGGAGCCTCATACTGATACCTCCAATCTCTATGATATTAAGATGAGATTTCTTAGCCATCTTAATTATTTCGTTCTCAGTATACCATCTTTGGTAAACTAAGGGATTTTTTATGAATTTATTTGAAATTAGCGTAAATAATCTCCATACAATAGCATTTGCATTTTTGGTAATAATTAAACATACCCCACCAGGTGACAACCATTTATTGATTTTTTTAAATAACTCTTCTGGTTTTAACAAATACTCAAGAGAATGAATACATATTACTAAATCGAATTGTTTATTAAAATCGATTATCTCCATGTCTGACAAGATATAAAGATGTTCGATTTTGCTATGTTTTCTATCTTCTTCTACTGCTTTTCTTAACATTTTTTCTGAAAAATCCACTCCCACATATTTTATATTATGCCTCATCTTGTCCATTTCTCTTGCCCACTTTCCAGTTCCACATCCTAAATCTAGGATATACAAATGTTTTTTAATTTTTAAGTTATCTATTGCCTTTTTTAAAACCCTTTTTGTCATAATAAAATCGTATACTGCTTCTGGTCTATTGCCCCATCTATCCTCTTGGAATTTCTGGGCATCTCTATCAAAAAATGTTTTAAGTTGATTTTTAATCCAAGATTTTTTTTTCATCATTTAGGTATTCATTATCTTTTAAGTTTTTTTAGATGGTGCTGTGTTGCATAACCCTTAATTTTTATAAATTTTATCAGCTACGTTAGAACCTTCTTTTCCTTTTAGTAAAATATTTTCTGCTAAGGTTGATACTCATCATTAAAAACTTCATTGACTCCAGTCGTCCAATTTACACCTTCAATCAATTTTTTAGTGTATTTCTTGATATCTTCTAACTCATTCTTTTTCCATTTTTCCTTTAATATTTACATAATTTTTTGTTTGTGATCCTTTCTCTTTTCCCTGTAGGTATTTATTTTATCTTTACATTGTTTAATCTTTTCAAATTCCGTTCTATAAAAACGCTTAAAGTCTTGCCAATATTCTATTTTTAATGCTTTTAAGTATTTTAGTTGGAGTAATTCTACAAATTTTTGTTGGTTTATTATCATACCAAGTTTAGATGAAAAAACCAAGATGAAAAGAAACGATAAAAGGATTTGGAAAATCAAATGCCTTGTAAAGTTCTGAGTTTTCATTGCTTATTATTTCTTTTGTTTCTTCTGATACTAAATTTAATGTAATGGTTTTTCTTGTCTAGTTAAATATTGGATATGCATTGATACAGGGAATTTTTTTATAATATCTTCTTTTGATTCAATAAGCTAAGTTCTAAGTTTTTAACTTCTAGAAAATCTATTTTGTTAATTAATTTTAAGATTGATTGTTCGATTTCTGTAATATATGGATTATATGTTACGCCTATTCTTGTCATATATCTCATAATACAATTTTTTTTCTTCATTTTTTTCTCAAATCCATTCTACATCTTTGACTATTATCTTTTTGATATGGTCCAATCTATGAACACCGACAAAGTTTCGTTGATATTTTTCTCTCGTACATTCATCTTGGAAGAATATTGGGTAGTCGTAACCTTCATTCCATTTTATTACATCTTTTTCTCTATCTTTAAAAATAACTTCGAGTGCGGCGATAAATTTTTGCGATTCCTCGCCAATAGATTTCTTAAATCTCTTTTTATTCTCCTCCTCTTTGTTTAACAGCTCGATAAAGTATGGATTTAGAGGGGCCGCAACGGAAGTACCAGGGGATTTATCTCCACCAGCAAACATTCCCTTTTTATAATCAAATATCCAAAGTATGCCTACTACTCTGAACGGTGTAAATTTTTCTTTTATTTTTTTTCCTTTTTCATCTATGAAATCTACAGGATGCCTATAGTGCTGTGGTCTTACCACCCATTTATCAAATTCACCTTTTTCATTTACTCTTGCTATCCCCCAAGGCATGCTTACGCCCAATTTTGCTATTACATCAACTCTATCTTCATAAATAGGTTGCTTTTCTTTGAATTCAATTATTCTTCCTTCTTCTATTAGAGAAGGTATTTTTTCCTTTTTGGAAAGGATGGTTTCTTTAGGTATACTATTGAACCTAAATTTAATTACTTTTTCCATTTCTCTTTCTTCTATTTTTTTTATCTCTATTTTTACATTACGGGTGAGTCTGAATGTTAAGAGTGGATTTCCTCTTAATAGAATTTCTCTGGTTGTTGGATGAGGTATCCAACCCCCTAATCCTAATTCCTTTTTTGTTCTTTCTCCTATCTCTTCTTGTTTTGTGACAAACTTACAAAGTTCAGATGTTTTTATGACAAATAAATGCTCGAGTTTTTTATACTTAAATTGGATTCCTTTGATAAAATCTCTGAATTTGCTTTCTTTGAAAGATGGGTTATTTAATACATAATCTTTAAGGTATTTAACAAATGGTATTTTCTCTATTCCATCAGGAATTGGAATATACTTTCTAATTACATTCCTAATTTCTTTTACAACCGATCTACTTCCTTCCTTATATAAGTAAGCAAAAATATCATATAGAGTCCCGCTATAATTTGAAATAGTGCCCAACATATCGTAGTATCCTAACCCTCCTTTTTTTAATCCCCCATAAGTAAATTTATATCCTCTTAGAAATTCTGGTTTTATAACATAATCCAATGTTCTAAATCTCTCATCAAAAAGCTCTTTATATCCTTTTGTAAGTCGGTAATTTTTTTCTATTCTATGAATCGCATAACCTACTGGAATCCAAACATATGTGTATCCATAAG
>CAZDCH010000026.1:3426-12958 GCA_964503915.1 uncultured Thermoplasmatales archaeon | reverse complement strand
AATATTAGGTGGAATAGTATCTCCATAATAATATAAGGTAATGTCAACTACAGCTATTCCTCCTACAACATATTCGGTGGAATTGTTTCCGTAAAATTCCCCATAAAAGGCTTCAACTAATATTATGTTTCCAGTAGTTCCGTTGGAAAACCATATATAATAAGTACCTGTTGAACTCGTGCTGACTTCTATTTGGTAACTATTATTAAGATTAGTTGCAATAACTGTTGCACCAGCCACCGAATTATTTCCAAGATAGACGTGGCCATAAATTGTGAATGGAAACTGTTCCTGAGGTTTAACATTTTGAATAACTGGGTGAATAAGCGATATCGTAATCCATATTATAATAATTTTATACCTCACTATCCAATATTAAAAATTTATTTTTAAAAGTTGTTAATTTTTTTTAAATGGATAAAATGTCCCGTTAAACTTAAGCATTGTAACAGCTCCCAATGCTATTATGAATACATACTCGTTTTCTATTCTTATCCCTGCGTAGAAAACAGAGAATTATTCAATAAGCTTGGATGGCTTCGTACCCAGCCTGTTTTTTTATTTTTTTCATATTTCTTTAAATTTTCTTTAGATAATTTCTCAGCTTCTTTAAGAAATAATTTAGCATTTGCTATCATTTCTTTTATTTCCTCTCTTTCAAATATTGCTCCTAAAACACAATTTGCTGTTTCCCTTGCTTCAAACAATCTTCTTAAAATTACTCCATATCTTTTATCTAGTTTCCCTCTTTCAATCAAGTATAATCCCAACATAGATATCGTTCCAGAATGGGTTCTTGCTTCTTTCCCTATTGAATATAACAATGCTTTCGATGCATGAAAAACTGCATAATAAGCTCTATCAATTGCATCAATTAGCTTATTATTTTCAAATAAAATTTCTGCAGCATGTAATCTATCTTTTGCATATTTCAACTCATTATTTATTAATTCTTTCAAGGATTTCTCTTCCATTTATAACAACTCCTTTCAAAATTTCCTTAACAAAAGGATTTTCTAAATTTTTTTGAAATAGGAAAAAGGGAACCATTTTATTGATACTATTCTATAATTTTTTAAAAAAATTTTATTTGCTATTTTTTCCGCAACTTCTTTAGCTTTTTTATTTCCTATTATTGCAATATCAATATCAGAATCTGTTCTTGATTTTTCTTTAGCTACCGAACCATATACAATAACTATACCCGGAACCTTACGAAATTCTTCTAACATTTTTCATAATAATATTTTAACATAAAATCTCTATTGTATATTTATTTTTATTTTTTAGATAATTTTGTAACTGTCAAAAAAATAAAATAAAGAAAAAGGATTAGAAATTCCTTCCCCCTTTCCAGTATGCAATGCCATCGCTTCTATAAACAAAGAAAGCCTCTCCAATTTCGATTATCCAGTCATCAGGGTAATTTTCTATTATAAAGGTTGGATCGAATCCTAAACCATATACTCTCCATTGTTGCTTGGAGGCATTCCATACTGCAACTGTATCTGGAGGATATACATCTGGATAATATTTACAGCCTGGTATTCCTTCTCCCCCATTTACTACTGCTGACATATTTGTAGCATTTAAATTGGCCCATCCTAGCAAATTATATCCAGTATATAGGGTAACATTTATTTCTTCAATAAGGCATCCTTTAATAGTTAGTGTTGTATTTTGTTTTACATAAATCCAGTAGCCTACACCTGGCTCAATCGGGAAGTTTTGTCCATGTACCCCTGTTTTATCAACATATACTGTTCTATCATATCCTTGTGTCTTAGCATTCCATCTTACTATAAATTCACATCCAGTTATGTTTCTTGCCAAATCATATGCTGTCCAAGTTGTTTTAACTGGTATTGTAATTAAATTCCATCCTTCATATAATGTAATAGTTTTATTAAGCATTATAGAAACCCATGCTTCTGCTTGCATTGTCTTATTTTCTTTATGGCCGAGATTATCATATGCTATGCTGCAGAATTGATAATATCCAGGTGTTGTTATATCAAATTGCCATTGCCATTCGCCATTATAACTTGCATTTCCAAACAATTTCCATGGTCCAAATGAATGATTATATGGAGCATATCTATACCATAGTTCAATCCTTGCTATTCCTGATGCGCACATTCCTTCTGGCAAGTCATATGTTGTAACATTGATTATCAATGGATTTTCTTCAGTTATTTCTTGACAGTGTGGATGTATTGCATCAACATGACTATATGGATTACTATTGTCTACATAAACAATTTGCATATGAGTATTTGGACAAACTGTTACAACATGGTCAATAATGCCTACTATGTCATTTCCCATACCAGTATAATTAATTAGCAATCCTCCAGGTGAATTTGGCCAGTTACCAGCATTAACCCATGGGCCTAATGTGCCATTCACATATGCTCCTTGCCATGGATCCATTATATCAATTGGCAATTTATCATTTTCATATACATTTCCAATGGAAGTTAAAACAACTGTATGCCCTCCGACTCTTCGATGAGATGTTGTATTGTACCACCATATATCTAAAATAACGTCTTGGCATCTCTCCAATTCCTGCTTTATAAATTGTGTCCAATTCATTCCATTATAGTTATCTGTTGCATTTATCCAATAATCTTTTACACATATCTTATTATGCAATCCAACATCATTTATATATCTTATCAATCCATTTACCTTATTTTCATCTGTTGTTCCATTTCTTGGGTCTGTATTCAAATAATTCTTTCCCAATAAATCAGCAAGTTGATAAGGCGATGTAAAGTTATTCTTCAATTCTGGATATCCATACCAGTCAGCAAACCACCACAAGCAGCTAGCCTCAGATGAAGGAGTGCACCATGCTATGCCCCATGGCCCATCGTCACCATATCCTGTTTCATCCAATTCATCTGTAATATTATCTCCATCATCATCTACTCCAGCTTTTCCAGGTTGTCCATCAGCGCCAAAAGCATCATCAGCAGTATTTGGCTTTCCATCTGGACCCCATAATTGATTTACAATGTAAGTATCATCATCTGCTGTATTTGGCTGCCTGTCTGGACCATATCTATATCCAGGCTTTATATAATATGTTTCATTTCCATCATTTTCTCCTGTATGCTCTTCATATGGATAAGCAGCATTTCCTAAATCATCTTCAGCATAATATTCAATTATATGCTTGCATTCTTCTGGTATATAAATAGTAACATTTTCATTGTAGCTACTTGACCATTCTCCCCAATCATATCTTTGCTTGCTTTCATTCCATATTCCTATCCTATACCATATTCTATAGCTTCCTACTGGACATAAGCCAGCATCGGTAGCATTTATGTATATGGGTGTTGAGCTTGTAATATATCTTACATAGCTTGCTCCATAAATTGTTCCATCATTATTATCGATGCTATCATATGCTGTTGTTCCGTGTCCTTCATTAAACTTCCACCAACTAACTAATCCATCTGTTATTACATTTCCATAATAATTCTGCAGTATTTCTGAATGGCTCAATGCTTTGTTATAAATGCGAACATCATCAATACATCCCTTAAAGGATTTATCATTCCATCTACTATATCCTATACCAAGATATGCATAAGGGGAAGTGCTAACAGCAATATCGCCTTTCTTTTCAAATGTTTTAACTTCTATACCATTTATATATAACTTGCCGCCAGAATCGTTCATTGTAACCGCTACATGAGTCCATTCATGAAGTGGAATATCCATTATAGAATATCCACTTACAATATAATCTGTTCCATTTCCATAAAGGAAATGTAATTTGCTGGCGTTTCCTGCACAATATATCCATAATCTATATCCAGTATTGTAATAAATTTTATCGACAATTGGATATAGACCGCAATCATCTATTTTTATCCATGCATCAATTGTAATTGCATCTGTTAATCTTAAATTCTCTGAATTGGGAACTATTACTTTATCATCTACTCCATCAAAGCATAGATATATGTATTTTGGCTCACCATATTCTTTTGTTACTACTGGAGGGGTATCATCCACAAAATGTTCTTGCCAATTTTCTTCGCCAGCATTTCCTAAATTATCTTCAGTCCACCATCTTACTAAATGATGGCATTCTTCATCAAAATAAATTGTAACTGACTGGTTCCATTCACCAGTTCCATTGTCTATTCGATAGAAACCTCCTCCTTCTCCCTCTCCAACATATACATATATTTCCCAATGAATGCGCCACGAGCCAACTGCACATTCATTAGATGGCATGTCTGTGGCATTCAATATTATTGGCGTATGTGTTGTAACCCATAATCCTTCATCTAATGGCCATTTTGGTTCTCCAATTAATTTCCAACCAATTGGTGGGCTGTTATCAACATAAAATGTTTCATTATCTTCATCTATACGACCTAAACAATCATATGCTCTTATTTCTAAATAATGCTTGCATTCCTCATCAAATGTAATATTGTATGGCAATAAAGCTGTTATATCTTGCCATGGAGTCCAGCTTCCATTATACCATATTCTATATTCAACTGTCCAGTTCTGGCAACATCCTGGATTAATTGCATTTACTGTTATGGTTGTTGAAGAATTAACCCAGTATGCTCCATTTTTTGTAACATTTGGCTCTCCAACCGTTTTAATTATAGCTGGCCCAACATCATCAACATAAAATGTTTCATTTTCATATATTACATGCCCTAAGCAATCATAAGCTGTAATATTTAACCAGTGCTTACATCCATATATTTCAAATTGGCTAAAGTTGAATGTATATGGTAATGAAGAAGTAATATCAATCCATTCTGTATCCATAGTTTCATTGTGTATTCTTATTTTTACTGTCATATTATTGCAGCATCCTGTATCAAATGCATTTATTGTTATGGGTGTTGAAGAAGAAACGCACCATTTATTTAAGCCAACACGGCAATTTGGCTCACCAACTTCCTTCTCTATTACTGGTGTAGTATCATCTACATAGAAATAGAATCTATGATAATCTTCAACATTTCCTACATAGTCAACAGCCCAATAATCAAATTTGTGATAGCATTCCTCGTCAATATAAATAGTTGCATTTATTATTCCCTCTGCTGGATTATTATCTCCTTCTTGATTATCATATATTATATGCTCTACTGGTATATTATCATACCATATTATATAATGCAATTCTTTTGCTCCAGAACCATTATTACATCCTAAATCGCTTGCATTTAGCCATAGAGGAGTTGAAGTTGTTATGCAATAAGCAGTCTCATTTATTTGGCAATTTGGCTGTCCTATTTCTATTGTTGATTTTGGAGGGGTTGTATCAACATAGTAAGTATAATTTTTAGTTGGCTCAACATTTTCCAATGGATCAATTGCATAAAATTCTACAGCATGCGTACAATTTTCAGTAAAGTTGAAAGAAACAGTAGAGCCTCCTACTGTCCAATCTTTAACAACTTCCCATTTATTAGCTGATTCATTATATCTTAATATGCGATAATCAATTTCCCTTACTCCAGTTGCACATGGATAAGATGGACCATCTGTAGCTGTAATTGTTATTACTGTTGATGTATGAACATATGAATGATTTGGAAGGCTTATATAAGAAGTAGGTGGAGTATCATCTACATAAAATGTTTTATTATATGTTCTGTTATTGCCAAGCTCATCCCATACTTTGTACCATAAATAATGTTTGCATTCTTCAGTAAAATTGAATTGTGGATTATAATTATGATAAGTTGGCAAGCTACTCCAATCATATTTCCATGCTGTTCCATTCCATATGTTATATTGTACATAATATCCTCCAACTGGACACAATCCTTCATCTATTGCAATGATTTGAACTGTTGTATGAGTTGTTAAATGATTTCCTGATGCTGGCGTCCCTATAGATACATAGGCAGATGGTGGAGTATCATCAACTCTTATTTCTATTTCATGTTGAATTTCAATGTTTCCTAATTTATCTACACCATAATATTTGATGAGGTGACGGCATTCTTCATTGAAACGGAATATTAATGTATTTGTGCTTTCATTTCCTTTGCTTTTATTTTCCCATGCAGTTTCATTCCATACAGAAACATTTATAGGAATCCAGTTTCCAGTACTTTCATTCCATATGTATGCTTCCCAATGCAGATATTCACATCCTACAGCACAATAGCCTAAATCTTGGCAAAGTAATGTTATATTTGTATGGCTTGTAACATACCATATTCCATTTACATAAAAGCTTGGTGAATCAAAGTTTATAGTTGTAACAGGTGGTATATTATCAACAAAAACTGTTTGATTTAATGGCTTGCTATAATTATTTCCTAAATCATCTATTGCATAATATTCTATATAATGCTTGCAGCTATAATTGTCTCCTATACTACTGAGATTGAATACAATACTCTGATTTTGGCTTCCATTGTACCATGAACTCCATCCAGTTACATTATTCCATACTCTATAGAATATTCTATAGCTTAATACACCACAATGAATTGTCCAATTTGCAAATATTTTATCAAAATCTGAATGCTGTAAAGAAGGATTCATTTCTAAACCAAAATGGGTCCAATTGCAAGCTTTAATGGCATCATTACTTGCCCATATAACTTCTATTCCATTATCAACTTTTCTAATTATTGGAGGAGTTCCCCACCCATCATACCAATCAATAATATCATTTACTGTAAATGGAGTATTGCTTTTATTTATGAATTCCAATTCAAAATCATAAACTGTTAAATTATTGTGAACATCAAAATTAATTAAAACTCTTTCAATTTCTCCAGTTTGGTTAATTATTGCTTCTCCTATAAATCTAGCAAGAATTGTATCAGGTTTATCTTGCCATGCAACAGTATAACGGATAAGAGCAGTATAATTATTTTCAAGAGAGAAAGACTCGACAAGAGCACCACCAGGGGCAATTGTTCTAATACCACGTTCTTTCCAATTCAATCCAGCTGTTTTATCCCATGTTAGATTATTTAATTCTATTGGCGTAGAGTTTGTGGTATAATTAATATTGACCCTTAAAGTCTTTGTAGGATTATAATTCGGAATATAGTATGTGACTGAAGAACCATCCGAAGACCAAAACACCCATGGCATAGGAATCTCATAGAACTTTGTTACTCTGCCAATATCTGTGGCATTTATATATATTGGTGTATAAGATGTCAAAAAGATATTTCGCGAATATAATAACACATCATCAATATACCAATAATTTAAACCCGAATTATCTCCCGTAAACGTAAATGCAATGTATAGCGTTGATGAGCCAACTCCATCTTCTGGTGTTAATAAAATATTTTCTGTAGATGGTCCGTAATCAAAAATTGGACTTATTGCCCATACATCGTTCCAATTTATTCCATCAGTCGAAACTTGTACATGTAATGTATATGGATGATGAGCTCCATCATAATTACCTACATGTGTCTTAAATTGAAGAATCAACTGTGCACAGCCTCTAGTATCAATAGCATATGTATAGAGCTTACATCCATTTACGGCATTATGCCATGGCAACAGCGCCTCTGGTGCTTCACCTCCAGCAAAATGTGAAGAGCTACTCCGCCATGCATTGTGAGTATCTGTCCATCCAGCTGGTGGTACTCCAGCGGAGAAGTTTTCTTCTAATAATATTCCTCCTCTTTTTCCGTAGCTAGGCTCACCATATTCTTTCGTTAATTCTGGTGGGGTATTATCAACAAAATGTGTCTGATTTTTAATTTCTTCTTCGTTTCCTGCAAAATCAACGCTGAAATATTCTAAATAATGTATACATTCTTCATGGAAATAAATTGGAGCATGAACAATTGAGCCATTCATGCGATATATATACCAGTATTTTCCATTAATAAATGTAATATTTTTGTTTCCACAATAATCATCTTTATCATCAGCAGGATGCCATGTCCCATTCCATATGCGATAATAAGTAGCATTTACTCCTGAATCATTATCTGTTGCATTTAGCCATATTGGTGTATTGCTAGTAACCCATATTCCTTTATAATTTGGCTCTCCCAAAACTTTTGTTGTATTTGGAGGAGCAACATCTTGTAATGGAGCAAATGTGCTAAAGCTCGTTATATTTGCAAAAACTTTGTTGTTAGCGATATCAATACCACGCCATGAATAAAATCCTCCTCTATACCAAGAAGTATTATATTTCCATATCTTAATTGTTGATTCATTTTTTATTACAACGTTTGAATCGTTATAATAAATTGTTAGGTTGAGCCATCCAGTTGTTGTCAATCTTTTTATTTCTAAGTATACGCCTAAGTTTTTCTCGCCATAAGGATCGGCAGGTGGCGAGCTAACGCCTTTTATAGAAAAGTCTCCACTGTATGAATTTATATCAAAAGTTGTTGGATATGATGAAACAGTATTGTTTGTAAATACATTATCTGGGCTTTGATCGATTTTTATATCTTCTACAGTATTTGAAAGAGTATTATTTAAAATTGTATTGTTATGCGAATTATCATATAACCAGATTCCCCTATCATTATTGGATATATTGCAGTTTAAAATATCGTTATGATGAGAAAGACGGAAATAAATTCCATACTCACTTTTTGTAATATTACATTTTTTAATAATGTTGTTGTAGGAAGAACCCAAAAACGCAATGCTATAGTCAGAAGAAGAACTCTTACTAACATTCCATATATCACATTTATAAATTGAACAATTAGTTACTTTATTGAATCTGATTCCAGTATGATTTATATCATATACCTTGCATTTTTCTATATTGCTTCCATTTACATCCCATAAGTATATTCCATATCCATTTCCATATGTACAATTATATATTGTACAATTGTTTATTGTAACATTTTGAATTGTAAATGATGCGTTATGAACATAAATTCCTATGGAGCAATTATAAATTGTCATATTTTCTACAAGTGTGTTATTTGCTTCAATTTTTATTCCTATTCCTCCTTTTCCATCTATTACAGGATCTCCTATGAGTCTTATTTCTTTATTTATAACGATTGGTCCATATGTTCCTTTATAAACTTTTATTGTATCTCCATTTGAAGCAGCATCTATTGCATCCTGTATATTATCATTTGTATGATAGGTCATTGGACTTGTAGGCCATGGAGAACCAAGCCATGGTGAGTAATCAACATTATTGCTTACATTATCTCCATTTCCTGGGCCTGCTCCATTTGGGCCAGTTGAATCTCCCCAATAATTTAATGTTGCATTAACTTGGTATTGTGACTCAGAATTGTAATTGTAAACACCATAATTAGTATTATTGTAAATATTGCAGTAATGAATTTCGTTATTTGAGGAAGAAACCAGATAGATGCCAAAAGAATTGTTATAAACATGGCAGTTTGTTATAGTATTGTTTGAGGAAGAATCCAGTAAGATGCCATCTTGAGAATTGTTATAAGCATGGCAGTTTGTTATGTTGTTGTTGTTTGAGGAGGAATGCAGATAGATGCCATAATAAGAATTGTTATAAGCATGGCAGTTTGTTATGTTGTTG
>CAZDCH010000026.1:0-3326 GCA_964503915.1 uncultured Thermoplasmatales archaeon | reverse complement strand
CATCTATTACAGGATCTCCTATGAGTCTTATTTCTTTATTTATAACGATTGGTCCGTATTCGCCAGGATAAACTTTTATTGTATCTCCATCTGAAGCATTATCTATTGCATTCTGTATAACATCCCAGAAATGATTTGTTCCAACGATTTCTGCCATGTATGTTAGGTTGTACGTATTACCTGAAAATGTGTTGCCATATATGTAAGCATCTCCATATAAATTAATAGCCCACTTATTATTTGTGAACGTATTATATGCAATTGTTCCGTTACCTCCATAATAGTAAACTCCAACTAAATTGCTATCTAGGGTATTATTTGTTATTACTACATCATCTGAATCGTAGATCAATCCACCACATGCCGCCCAAGTTTCTGGAATGTACCAGTTATCAGAAACAGTGTTATTATCAACTATTCCAGTAGCTCCCCATCCTAATTGAATTCCATTTTGTGCTGGCAAGCCTGAACCTAACGGACCTGAGCCAGTAACTGTACAGTTTCTTACTTCAACATATAAATTGGCTCCATT
Source organism: uncultured Thermoplasmatales archaeon (assembly GCA_964503915.1). GTDB lineage: Archaea > Thermoplasmatota > E2 > UBA202 > JdFR-43 > JAPDJP01. Next base: position 2,794 of record CAZDCH010000026.1, on the reverse strand, counting down.
CAAAGCCATTCCATTTTTTTGATAATCATAAATTATACAGTTTTCAATTTTTATTGTTCTATCTGTCCCAGCATTATCCCAGGCATATATTGCTACTCCATGTTGAGCCCCGCTCAATGGCGTTTCTCTAATGGATTTTATTTCAATATTTTGTAATATACCGCCAGCATCTAAAAAAGCTACTCCTTCAAATCTATAATTACCATTCCCTTTTCCTGCTCCATCAATAGTCAAATTTTTGATAACTACATTATCAACATCATGGATGTATACAATGGGACAATTATTTCCAGCGGTAGTAACAAATTTTACATCCAATGTATCTGGACTTAATATGATTGTTGAATTAATACCAGTTCCTATAATTGTTATTGACTTATCGATATCAAGTTGTTCGATATATGTTCCTTCATAAACTTTTATTTTATCTCCATTTGAAGCATTATCTATTGCATCCTGTATTTCATCATATAACTCACCTGTATTTTCATTTTCTACTATATGGCTATATTCCGCTACTATAATATAATCTATAAAGATGGTAAAATTATCCTGGAAAAATTGGTCAAATTTAATATAATCAATTTTTGAAAAATTCAAATTTGTAGCATCACTAAAATTGATAATTTTTATTTCCCATTGATTACTTAGCTGTATAGTCCATGTTGAATGATTTCCATCTCCATCCCACATTATTACTGACATTCCTACATTCCTAGTTGCTTTTGCCCAGAATATTAAATAATTATAAGAGCTCCAATTCCATGTTCCTGTTTCATTATAGATAACATAGTCACCAGTATCGTCAAAATATATGCTTCCTGTACCTTCTTTATATTCTGTAGTATTCACTCCCCATCCTGTTTCAAATCCATACCAATTAGTTGTAGCATCACAATCATTTACTTCTTTACTAGAAGCATTTGCTTTTATTGCCATTGCAATTACAACAATTCCAATTATAGCTAATACACCTTTCCCAAAATATTTACTCCTTCCTTTCATATTTTCTCCTCCTTATGTTTTGCCCTATAAGCTTTAATTATTTATAAACTTTCCTTTTTTATTTCACTAATTCTTGAATTGGCATAAATTTTTGCAGAGTGAAGTCTTGTTTATTAATATCTTCATTTTTCATTTCCTCATAATTTTATTTTAAATAAGTGCAAAAGCTTTTTCATCTTAAATTTTCTTATCTATAGCTTTCTTCCACATTCTGGACAATTTTCAACTCTATTAGCGCAACTTTTATGAAACATTGCCCCACAACTACATCTTACAATATCTTTCTTTTCTTTAAATTTCCCAAAACAAACTATGCATTTCTCTTCAACATACTCTTCTATAACTTTTTTCTTCTTATATTTTAATAAATAAAGTAAAACAACAAATGGTACCAATAAAAATAAGAAATAATAAAAATAAAAAGGAGCTGAAATTTTTATAATTTTTTCATTATTTTCCTTATTTCTTTCCTTTATTTTATCGTCTGCATTTATAATTGCTTTTATTTCTTTAATTCCTTTTTCTTTAACCAAAAATTCTATCTCTTTTTCTTTTTTATAAGAAATATTTATTTCTTTTGATTTATAAAAATGGTTATTTATAAATATGCTTAAGTTAACATTTTCAGCATAACCTCCCTCGTTTCCTACAATCACTTTCAAAAATCCTTTCTCATAATAAATATCTTTTAAAATAAAGTCTGGCAACCTTACTTTTATATTTTTGCTTATTTTACTTTCTTTTCCTTCATTATCTATAACTCTTAAAACAACTGTATAATTTCCTTCTTTATCATATCTATGCGTAGGATTTTCTTCATATGCATAGCTTCCATCTCCAAAATTCCATGTATAATTTATAATATAGCCATCTAAATCATAGCTATTATTTCCTATAAAGTTTATTTTAAAATTTGGGGAAGGATATGCTGGTATAAAATAAAATGAAGCAAATGGCTCCTTATTTTCATGAATTTTTATATTTTTGCTTATTTTACTTTCTTTTCCTTCATTATCTATAACTCTTAAAACAACTGTATAATTTCCTTCTTTGAATAAATGAAGAACTTTTTTTCCAAATGCATCTATTACTCCATCATTTTCAAAATCCCATTCATGTATAACTATATATCCATCTATGTCATAGCTATTGCTTATGAACTCAATTTGCTCATCAATTTTAGAATAGCTGAAAGAAGCTACTGGAGGATCATTTACTGGATTTATTGTAATATAAACTGTTGCATTAGAAACTTCTTTTCCATCAGTTATATAGTATACAAATGAATCTTTTCCAAAATAATTTTCCGATGGAGTATAATAAATAAATTTATTATCATGTGAAGCTGTTCCATGGGAGGGAGATGTTATATTAACTATAGCTAAAACATCTCCATCTTCATCATAGTCATTTGATAAAACATTTATTTTAATGCTTGTATCTTCATCAATAGTAATATTATCATTTGTTGCTACGGGCGGCTTGTTTATATTAAATTGCATGGTTTTGCTTTTATTCCAATTTCCTGCTAGATCTATGGCGTATATATAAAATTTGTAGCTGCCGCCCGAATATGTATTATTATAATAATATAATGAATTATTTATATTGTTCATAGTCATAGTTACATTGCCTATATTTATAAGAACATTCTTAATTGCAATATTATCTCTTGCTATGCACGAAATATTAACTTTCTTTCCTATTAATACAGTAATATTTGAAATTGAAGGAGGAATAGTATCTATTTTAAATGAATAATTTAAATAGCCAATATTTCCTGCTAAAT
>CAZDCH010000025.1:0-13061 GCA_964503915.1 uncultured Thermoplasmatales archaeon | reverse complement strand
TATTTCTCCTTCTTTAGCTATTTCTTTATTGGGCTTTACCCAATCAACAGATAAGTTAAAAGAATTCATAATAGCAAAAATAAGTATTATTTTTTGCTTAATTTCCATATTTCATCTCCTATATAATGTATATTTATTATAGCCTTTCCTTTTTTGGCTTTAAGCATTTGCTCCCCATCCATAATTGCTTCCCCAATTGCAACTGGCAAGCCTCTTTCATCTCTTATCCATACTAAATCTCCTTTTTTTATTCCTTTATCAACATATATTATTCCAGGTACCATTATATCTGCTCCATTTAAAATATGTTTAACTGCTCCATTATCAACTACAACATATTTTTTATTTGCTCCATATTTCCTTATTCCCTCAACATTTAAAAAAGGCTCATTTTTATATATTAATCCATGTAGCTTATAATTTATGAATATTAATTTAATCCCTTTATAATCTGCAATTTCTATTTCGCCTTCTATTTTACATCCAAGCTTTTTTTCTATTTTTTCAATAAATTCTTTAGCTTCTTTTTTTCTTAATTTATGCCTATTTTTTATCTTCATTTAAATCAAAATATTTTTATTCTATATTTTACTTTTCTCAAGAATGCGTTCAATATATATTGCAATAGCATTGTCATTTATTGTTTTAGCATTGATACTTCCTACTCCAGAAGGTTTAAATAGGCAAGGGCTTATCATGATAAGCATTCTTTTAATGGCAGCATTTTTATGGATAACAGAAGCTATTCCATTAGCAGCAACTGGATTACTAATAATGGCCCTACAACCATTGCTTGGAATTGCAGATGCGAAGGAAGTCTTTTCAAGTTTTGGAAATAAAGCAATATTTTTTATTTTAGCATCTTTTATGATTTCTGCTAGTATAGAAAAATATGGATTACATAAAAGATTGGCTTTAAAATTTTTAAAAATATTTGGAAAAAATCCATATGTCTTTATATTTGGGATCATGTTTTCAGGAGCCATATTATCCTTTATAATGCAAGAACATGGAGTTGCAGCATTATTGCTACCAATATTGCTTCATATTTTAATATTAACAAAAGCAAAGCCCAAGAAAAGCAATTTTGGCATTGCAACAATGCTTGCTTTAACATATGGAACTTCAATAGGAAGTTGGGGGACATTGCTTGGAGGGGCTAGAAATCCATTAACAATTGCTTTTTTAGATGAAATTGGATATGAATTATCTTTTCTTAGTTGGATGAAATTTAGTTTACCAATAGTTTTTATTTCTATACCACTAGTTACATTCATTATATTGCGCTTTTTTCCACCAGAAATAAAAAATATAGAAGATGCTATTAGAGAAATTGAAAAGGAAACTTTTCAAAAATTAGGGAAAAATGAAAAGATGCTAATTTTAGTAATATCTATAACAATTATATCATGGATTTTCTTTTCCGATTTGTTTGGTATAGCAGTAATTGCTTTACTATCTGTTATTTCTTTATTTTTGCTAGGATTAATAAGTTGGGAAGATATTGAAAAAAGAGTTCAGTGGGGAATAATACTTGTTTATGGAGGAGCCATTACTATGGGAAAAAGCTTGGAAGCAACGCAAGCAACCCAATGGTTAGTATCAAAAATTATATCAATTTTTGGCAACAATGAATATGCAGTTTTGGCATGCATAATCGTAATGACTTTCTTACTTACAAATTTTATGAGCAATACAGCTGCTGTTGCAGTAATGTTGCCAATTTCTATAAGGGCTGCTTATCAAGTAAATTTATCACCTGTAATAGCGGCAATGGCAACAGCTATTGCTGGAGGAGCAGCATTTATATTTATTATTGCAACTCCGGGAATGGCAATTGCTTATTCATCTGGTTATTTAACACAAAAACATATGGTAAAGGCTGGCTTGATTGCAGGAATAGCATGTTTAATATTGATATTTATGATTGCAATTATATATTGGCCTTTGATAATATGAAAAAGTTTTATATTAATCAAAAATATAATTTTAAATGGAAATCTTTAAAAGGCTCTTATTTCCAATTTCATCCGAATTCTTTCCAGAAATTGTTATTAATAGAATAGAAGATTTTATTGAGAAATTTAATAGCAAGGTATTTGTAGTTTATATTATAGAAGAGAAAATATTAAGAAAAATTGAAGAAGTGGCGGAGCCGTTTTTAACGGAAGAGCAAAGAAAAAGGATTGAAAAGGATGTTATAGAAAGGAATAAAGAAATTGCTAATATTATTTTTAATAAGCTTAGAAAGCATATTGATTTTGAAAAGAAAATTGTGATAGGAGAATTTTCTGATAAAGTAATAGAGAATGTTAAGGAATATGAAGCAACATGTGTTATTATGGGATATGAAAAAGAATGTTTTCTTAAATATAGATTATTTGAAAAGCTGCATATACCAATATGGGTTGAGATTGGTAAAATGAGTAAAAATATATTGGGCGTTTGCTCAAACCTTGCTCCAAATATCAGAGTTCCAAAAATAACATTATCATTGGCAAAAAAACTTGGATATAATCCGTTTTTTGTATATATAGTTGATGTTGAAGAAAAAGTAGAAGTTGATGAAAAGGGAAATAAAATGAAAAGAAGCTTAGAAGAATTGATTAGAAAAGCAAAAAAATTTGCTGAAGAATATGGAAAATATGCAAGAGTTGAGATAGCAGTTGGTGCGTTAGAGGAGGAAATAATAAAATTTGCAAAAAGATTGAATGCAGACGTTATTGTTATTGGAAGAGAGATGAAAAAAAGAAGAATATTTGGAAAAGGACTAAAAAAAGAAATTGCAGATAGAATAAACCATTCTGTGTTTTTTTTAAATTAATCTTTTTAATCATAGTTACCTTTTTATTGTATGATTCTATTAATTTTATGCAAGAACTATCTACTTTATCCTCAAAACAACTAAGGGAAGAGCTTGGAAAAGCAGAAGAAAAATATCGCCATCTATGCCAAAAGAGAGACGAATTGAATCAAAAGGCAAGGTTAATAAGAGAGGAGAGAGACATGTTAAACGAGGAAAAAAGAAAATTAATAGAAGAAATGAAAGAAGCAAAGAGAATAAGGGATGAACTTGTTGCAAAAATGAGAGAACATAAAAAAAGGAGGAATGAATTTCAACAGCAAGCAAAAGAATTGATAAGAAAAAAGAGACAGCAAAAAAGCAGATTTAAAACAAATAGTTTATTTTTGAAGGCTGAAGAATTAAAATTAGAAATTAGAAAGCTTGAATACGAACAGGAAACAGTTCCAATGTCTCCCAAAGAGGAAGAGAGAATAATCCAGGAAATAAAAGAAAAGAAAAGGGAATATGAAAAATTGAAAGAAGAATTAGATAAACAAAGGCACGTTGAAATAGATTTAGAAAATTTGGATAAAGCAATTAATCAGCTATTTGAGCTTGCTGATAAAGAACATGAAATGGTAGTAAAATATTATAAAGAAAGTCAGGAATATCATAATAAATTTGTTAAATTGGTTGAAGAAATTGCAAAATTGATAAACGAAGCAAATCAAAAGCACAAGGAATTTTTGGAATTGAAAAGAAAAGCAGATGAATATCATAAAAAAGCAATGGAAATGAAGAGCAAGATAATTGCAATAAGAAAAGAGAGGAGGGAAAGATATGAGAAAGCAATGAAATTGCTCGAAGAGTTTAATTTAAGCGCAAGGAAAATAATGAGTCAAGAAGAATTGGAAAAATTTATTGAGGATAATATAGAAAAGTTGAAAAAAGAGGGTAAAATATCAATTGGATTATAATGGGTGGCGTTGCTATTGTTGGCTTGCAATGGGGTGATGAAGGGAAGGGAAAGATAACAGATTATTTTTCTGCTTTTTTTGATTGTATTGTTAGATATCAGGGTGGAGATAATGCTGGTCATACTGTTGTTGTTGGTAATAAAAAATACAAGTTTCATTTAATTCCATCTGGTGTTTTACAAAAAAAGAGGGTTATTATTGGAAATGGAGTTGTTATAAATCCTAAAATTTTAATTAAAGAAATTGAAATGTTAAAGAAAGATGGGATACAGCCAGATTTAATGATAAGCGATAGAGCACATATTATCATGCCATATCATATAAGGTTAGATGGTATTGAAGAAAAATTGCTTGGAAAAGGAAAAATAGGCACAACCAAAAGAGGAATTGGGCCTTGTTATGCAGATAAAATAGCAAGATATGGAATAAGAATGGTTGATTTAATAGATAAAAAAAGATTTGAAGAAAAATTGAAAAGGATATTAAAAATTAAAGAAAGAATATTAAATGCATACAATGAAAAAATTGATTTAGATTTTTTTGATGAATATATGGAATATGGAAAAAAATTAGAAAAATATATTGGAGATACTGTTTATTATTTAAATAGTATTATTGATGATAAAAAAGTCCTTTTCGAAGGGGCGCAAGGATTTTTGCTTGATATAGACTATGGAACTTATCCATATACAACTTCTTCAAATCCTTCAGTAGGAGGAATATGTATAGGAGCTGGAATAAGCCCAAAAAAAATTGAGCAAATAATTGGGGTAGCAAAAGCATATACTACAAGAGTGGGAAAGGGACCCATGCCAACAGAAGAAAAAGGAAAAATAGGAGAGTATTTAGCGGAGAAAGGAAATGAATTTGGAACAACGACAGGGAGAAAAAGAAGATGTGGATGGATTGATTTGGTTGCATTAAAGTATGCTTGCATGGTAAATGGAATAGATAATATTGCAATTACAAAATTGGATGTTTTAGATGGATTAAAGGAGATAAAAATATGTGTAGCATATGAATATGAAGGAAAGACAATAGAAAATTTTCCATCTTCAATGGAAATTCTGGAAAATTGTAAACCAATCTATGAAATTCTTGACGGTTGGAACAATTCTAAAGGAAAAAAGGATTATAATGAATTGCCAAAGAATGCTAAGAAATACTTAGAATTTATTTCTGATTGGTTAAATATACCAATCATTATGATTTCTACAGGAGAAAGAAGAGAAGATACTATTGCCTTTGAAGAGGATATAAAATAAATTTTTTATTTCTTCTATTTTATATTCCTCCCCAGTATAACTTATAATCTCCAAAATGTTCATCAAAAAAACAGAAAAGACGTGCCAGAAAATTCTCATAACTTTTCATTATCATTTTTTATAACTCTCTCTTTACATTCTGGATAACGATATTTATTGAATTCCCTACCTATTTTTCTTGGCTTTGAAGATTGCATATGTATAAATAAAAATAAAAAATTCTTATAATCTTGGAAATTTTTTATTATGGACTTAGAAGACATTTTAAAGTTAGCAATAAGAGCTGAAATTGAAGCAACAGAAAAATTGATTGGAAAATGCAGGAAGCAACAATATTGCCTTTTTTAAAGATAAATTAAAATTTCTAGAAAATAGGAAATAGGATATGAAAATCTACTAAAAATTTTTTAGGAAGAAATTTCCACATAAAGAATTTGTTTTGCTAGAAGAAAGTAAAATACAATTTCCAAAAATTGAAATTAGAAATGATATGAATCTTTCAGAAATAATTAAAAAACAATGGGAGCTGAAAAAACAGCAGCAGATTTTTATAAATGGAAAAACTTTGAGTTATATGATGAAGTTCATGCCTAAGATTTAGCGATTTTTACCACAAATATAGCTATACCAATTGCTATTATTGCTATAAATATAATCCATAATGGAAATGAGGTTGGCACTCCTATTATAGCATCGGCATTGCTTTTAATTTCAATATTCCCTGCATTATCTATACCATTCGAGAATATGTAATATGTTTTTCCTGGCTTTGATGTAAAATGAGTTGTCTCACCTGGGAGTATTCTGATTTGTTGCATTTTATCGCTTCCTTTTTCTATTATTCGAATATCTATATATTTAATGCCTGAATCTTTATCGCTTCCATTTGCAGTTACTACAATTTCATTTTTTTCTAATTTTGCATTTGCTGTAGTTATTGGAGGCGTATCATCGAATATAAGGATTACTTCATTGGTTTCAATTGGAGGATTATAATCAAAATAAACTTTTGCCTTCTCTATTATCTCTGCTCCGCTCTTTATATTCTTACTGAGATTTACGCTAAAGGAAAACCATCCTTCCCCTTCTGGCGGGTTTTTATTTGGGGGCAATTCAATATCTTTGAATATGACAATTATTTTTCCATCAGAAATATTGAAATATTTTAATTTTTCTGGATGACTTGATAAAAGCAGCTTTACACTACTTTCATCAAGATTTTTGTCTAGCGGTATCTCTATTCTAATATCATATGCTGGAGCAGTTGCATTTTCTAGATTTTCAAAGTGTACAGTATAGAGTATTGATTGGTTCCTATCTGTAATATATTCATCAGGTAATGATTCCATATAATTTGGATCGTATGATCTGACTATTTTGAAATCCCCACTAATATCACCAACTAAACTGGATGCTAGGAGGAACGGTGCTGTTCTTTTGAAACCATTCCAGATGGAGGAATAAAGATTCATTTCTGCATAATTCATGATTCTAGGAGACCAAGTAGCTATTTTACCAGTAGAGAAATAAAAGTGGAACCATCCAGGATATATCTTTTTCCCACCAACTACACTTATCTTTAATCGATGATGACCTATGCCCAAATACCATCCTCCAAATCTTTTATTTTCTGCAATCTTTATTATATTTCCATATACTCCATTGCTATATCTTGCTTCCAAGCCCAGCAATGTTCTATATTTAGCGGTTTTTGACATTCTGGAAAAGAAGTTAACTCCTTCAATACCCATTTTACTCCCTATTTTACCTGCTACTTTTCCTAATCCGCCAAGAGATAATAATGTAACCTCAATATCTGTCGTTATGCTTCCTATGGTCTTTCCAACTTGCATATAATCATTTTTTGCCTCTATATCAACTATTCCAAATGTGAGAGATTCTAAAACTCCCGCACCAAATCCCTTCAATCCTTCCCATGCTGTTGGTAAAAAATCTTTGTTGAAGAATTCCTTTACATACCATTTTGTCCACCCCCATGCAGTAGTTGGAGTTTCATATTGCGAAGAAGCGGTAACAAGTGTAAATAGGGAAGAAAACTGACTATCTTGCTCTTTCTTAGAAGACATTATTTCCTCATCAAATTTATCATATATTATACTCCATGCAATGTAATCTGCCAACGCTGGATAATAGGTGGAAAGGTTGAGCAATATATTTATTTGCTCCTCATATGTCAAATTTTTAAACTTACTGAAAAACTCGTTTATTTTCTCTTGAGATAATCTCCATGCCTTATCAAGTAATGTATCAATATCGTATCCCTGATTTTTGAAATGCTCCCATTCATCTCTTTCTAGAGATGCAAATTCTGCTACAATACATGGTAAATATTTGGAATCCACGCTTATTGATGCATTTTCTCCAAAAACAATGTCTGGAGGAATTTTAAATTTTATTTTTAAATATTTTCTTTCACCAGCTTTTAGATATACATCCACTATTTTTACATTTTCTGACTCCGCTACAATGTTCCCGCCTTCTATACTTAAAACTTCTAGATAAAATGGTTGCATTATGGCAACCAGAAACTCTGCATCTTTATTACCTTCGTTTTTTAATATCACCATTTCCACGGAATTTCTTCCTGGCACAATTCTAGGTTGAACAAATCCTTGTATTGTTAAAAGAGGCATCTCTACGGATAAATTTAGTTTGCCTATTGATGTTATATTGCTAGTGCCGATGGGCTCAGATAGCCATGGTTCATATAAAACATTTCCTCTATGAACAACTATTCTATCTCCATTGCCTTCTCCAAAATCTGATGGCCCATCAGACGAGCCCCAATAATTATATCTGGCATCTATGGTTGCATTAAGAGAGTTTCTCAGCCCTATTCTAGATTGCACGCTACCAGTGTTGTTATATATGTTGCAGTAATGTATCTCGCCTCCGCCTTCTTCGCCTTTAATCCAAATGCCTTCTGTATTTTCTGTTATTTCACTATATTGAATAGTAATGGTTGATGAGGAGGAAATTACTCCCCATGTATTATATTTAAAAACAGTACAGTTTATTATCATTTGGGAATTTTCACCTTCTATTCCTCTCTCATTATTTTTAATCAGTGAATCTTCAATTATGCATTGGGTGTTTTCGCATTTTATCCCATAATCACAACCTTGTATTACACAATCTTTTACATCTACTATAGCTTCTTTCCCATATATGCCATATGCATAGTTTCCTTCAATATCAGGAGTGGAATCATTGTAATATATTGATACATTTATTATCTGGTAATCCCCAATGGTTACGAAAATTGCTGGAGATATCAAACGCAATGATTGAGCATATTGTTTTATTATACAATTTCTTATTTTTGCCTGCATATTACTCATATATATTGTGCTACCTGGCATTAATTTCATGTTATTTGTTATCTTACAATTTGAGATATCTATGCTTCCCCCATTACCAATTATCAAAGGAGTAGGAACAGTTCCTCCATGAAGTGGGGCATAAATTTCGCATCCAGAAAATGTTAGGTTGCTATCTACTATCTTTACACACATTGAGCTGTTATGGAAATAACTGTTATATATAGAAGCATTTGAGTTGTATAATGTGAAATAGCCGCTGCTTATAAATTCACAATTCTTTATGGTTGCATCAGCATTTCTTAACACTATTGAACCAAAAACAAGCAAAAGATATAAACTGGAATGGGCATTAATAATTTTGCAATTCTCCATTTTAAGGCTTCCTTCATTTACATAAAAATGGAAGCCATGCTCTCCCTTTGATTTTATAGTGGAATTATAGACATGCAAAGTTCCATTTACATCTATTCCATATTGTCCTTCCCATGAACAATTGAAAATTAGAGTAACATTTTTTAGCGTAAGCTTAGCTCCTCTTTCTATTATCAAATTTTTAGATAAAGTTATTGTTTTTCCCTCGATTGTTTTATTTGAAGTTATAATCCAGTCTTCTCCTTTCGAATTGAAAGGAAAAAAAGTTGTTACAAGAAAAAAAGCTATTAGGACAACGAAAAAATATTTCGTGTCCATAATGGTAATTTTATGGGATTATTTAAATATTATTTTTAAGAATTTAAGAGCGTAAGCAATGAAATATAAAAGTGCCCGGACCGGGATTTATCGTAAATTTTACTGGTAAAATATTTTTATTTTTCTCTCCTTTCCCCTTAATCTTCGGGAGTATTAGAACAAAATAAAAAAACTGTTTATACTTTTACTTTAGTAATGTTTAATGGAAAACTTATAAATAAAGCTAAGAAGTTAGAAAAACAAGTAACTTATTTAAAATAAAAATTTTTTTACAGATATGAAATTAAATAGCTATCACTACGAAATACTTAACATTTTAGATGCCAGGTATCCAAAATCAATGAGAAGAAATAATCTGTTGGCTTTATTGTCTGATAAAGATCCTAACAAGTTTGAGAGGGAAATTAGTTATTTATGGGAATATGGAATAGTAGAAAAGGTGGAGAAAAAACTAAAATTAGGATTATTTGGTTTAGACATGGATATCCCGATGGTGGTTGGTTTCAAAATAACTGCAAAGGGGATAGACATTCTCAAAGAAAAAGGGAAAGAAGAATATATAGAGAAACGAAGAAAAGCCAAACAACCAACTGCTTTTATTAGTGCATCATTTGATGACGATGCAGAATCGTTAATTAGATGGGTGAGAAATCGAGCAGAAAATGTTGGATTTACCACCATATGGTTAAAGGAAATTTATCAAGCTCGTCCTACTCCGGAAAAAATAGATCAAGCAATAAGTGACTCTGATTGTATTATCCAGATTTTAACATCTCACATTTTCGAGAAAACAGGCGAAGCTGGATGGATTGGCAATGAATTAGGCATGGCTTTCAAAAGTAGGCCTGGAAAAAATGTTGCTGTTTTTGTAGAAAAGGGATACAAAGCCTCTGGATTAGCACCGCTATTAACTGATATATTCCCACTAGACCCTGAAAATCTGGTAGGACAGGAAAAAGATGCTGAAAAATATTTAATGGATTTGAAAAACAAAATAGAAGGAAAAATTGATATTGATATCAATATCGAGTAAAAATTAATTTAGTAACAGCATTGAAATATCTTCGATTATTTTAAGGCGAACCAATGCAATTAATTCTATTACTGGTTGGGCCCCTATAATATTGATTTTTCCAAGGAGTATAAATTCCGTATGTTCATAACTTTCCCAGTTTCTATCGAGAAATTTTCCATCTTTTACTATGATGTTGATGCAGGATTTTGTATTATATGGGTTTCCTATAAAGGTAAATTTAATAGGTTCTCCATCCTCATTTTTTTGGATTATCTTTAGCAAACCGACAAAAACTACTAATTGCCCTACTGCACATCGTAAAAAATCTTTTGGGTTACGTCTAAAATAGTTGAGTAAACTTTCGGGTCGTCGCTGATAATCTTTGTAGTTTGCTTTTTCTTTTATAAATTTTTTGAATATTTTTATAATCTCCTCGATCTCTTTGATATCATCAATTTTTCCATTTGCCTTCTCAAATTCCAGATAAAGATGTGGTGGGATAGGAGAAATCTCAATTTTTGAAAGGTGGAGATGTTTATCTGAAATAGCCTTTATATAGAAATAATGGAAAGGATTAGATATAATTTCCAATAAAATAGAGTTAATGAAATTTACCCATTTATTTATATTTACACCATATTTTCTTAAGGCAATTTTTATTAATTTATCAATACCAAATAGCACATTTGGATCGAGGGAAATTTTTTCCTGAGACAAAGTTTCCAAAACTCTTAATAATCTATAATTTGGAACAGGGCCATACTTATCTATATACTTAGGAATATGTGGTATATTTGGAATGGTAAGATCGGCGGCAACCAACAACTTATATATAATGAAATTCCTAACCCATTCTTTTGTTTGTAACTTTAATGTGGGTTTTAATTCTATGAGTCTTTTCTCTATATAATCCAAAATTGTTTTAATTTTCACAAGCTGTGGTCTGTTGACACATGTCACAATTAATAATAATATAATTATTATAAAAAATTTCTTTTATTTATAATTTTTATATAATTTTTTTTATTTATATTTTTTATAATTTTAATAAAATTTATATACTTTAATTTATTTTATATCAATGAGAAACGCTCACATTATAATAACTAGTTATGAAGAAGAGAGAATAAAAATGGGTCTTAAGTATTATCCATCCTATAAAATCTATGTTGGCTATAACAAAGAACCTTATCCAGGAGATCATGAAGCTGTGGCAAAGGAAACAGAATACAATATAGTAAACATTTTGACTGAAATGGGTGAACTAACCCAAGAAGAGAATGAATTACTAATAAAAGAAATAGAAGAAAGATTTTCGTCAACCCCTCCAAAACCCCTCAAAAAACATAACTATTCAAAAGTAGAATTTTTTCCTGTTAATTTTTATAATTTTAGGGAATCTCTTTTAACCTTGTATGAAATAATGTACAAAGAAATACGACTTAAAAATAGGGTAGTCATAAATGTGAGCGGTGGCACGAGGCCGGTAGCGCTAGCATCCGTTGTAGTTTCGATGATATTAGGTGGAGAAAAAAATTGCACCCCCTTTTATTTTTTGGCTCGCAAATGGCAAAAAGATGAAAAAATTCGTACAAGGAGGGCGGGAATAGTTACTGGAGAGGGGGTAATGGGTGAGGAAATTCTTATATTGCCGATATTTGATTTATCGGATTTGATCCCTGGAGAAGATATTGAGCAAGCTATAATATTATCCTTAAGAGAAAAACCTTTACGAAGTATCGGCGAAATCGCAAAAAAAATAAGAGAAACTTTCAGAGACGTATATGATCAATTAGCAGGGTATAGCAAAGAAATAGAAACTGAAAAAGCAAAACGGCTAATTATTGCAAAACTTAATCATTATGTAAGAAAATTGGCCGAGGACAAAAAATTAATAAACAAAAGACATAGGCATATCGAGCTTACGGATATCGGAAAATTAATCGCAGATTTTCTTAACATTAAGAGAAGAATTGATGAATTACATAAAATATGAATAGCTCCAATAGCTCCGAAACCATTTTTCCCTAAATTACAACTAATGAGGTCTAATTGTCTCAACAATGAAAAATGTCAAGTAAAAGAGTTAACTGTTATTTGACTGTCAGATTACTGACAAATAACCAAAAAAAGAATCCCTCATGAAGAACTTGAAAAAGTGTAATCAAACAATTTTTGTAACAACTACTCTCTTTTCTCTTTTAGCACATAAAATCTTGCAAGAGATGCTATACTCTTAAAGCCAGCAAATTCCATTATTTCCTTCGCACTTCTTCCTTCTTCAATTAGTTCATATATCCTTGTATTTCGCAATGAATGAAAAGATGCATTTACACCTGCCTTCCCGGCCAATTTTCTAAAAATCGCGGAAATATAGTCAGGAGAAACTTCTCTTCTATTTCCCTCAAATAGATAGATAATGGAACTATTCTCCTTTGCCCACATTTTTAACGATTCGATAATATATAAAGGAATTGGCAATATTCTTTTTCCCACCTTTATTTTGTGTCTATCAAAATCAATATCTCTTATTTTTATATCTGCTATTTCGGATGCTTTCATTGCAAGAAAGTAACCGAGACTGAATACAATATACTCCTCCAGAGTTTCTATTGCTTTTATTAATTTCTCCAGCTCCCCTGTACTTAAAATCCTTGGCAACTTCTGCACATAATCAATTTCTATTTTGTTGGCCACATCATATTTTCCTGTCATCCGTAAAAAGTATTTCAGTGCATATGCATGTCTCGCAACAGATGAGGGTTCCATTTCTTCTTTCAATTTTTCCAGAAATTTATTCACATCTTCAATGCTCGCTTTTTCAATTTTCTCTCCAGTGGTTCTAACAAATTTTCTAAGAGTAGATCTGTAGTTCTTTACCGTATTCTTAGACTTTCCTCCAATTATTTTTTCCATCCTCTACTCTAAGTAAATATTCCTTTCCTTTTATATCGGTCCTGAGTACCCCTATCTTCTTTCCCTTGC
>CAZDCH010000024.1:0-13066 GCA_964503915.1 uncultured Thermoplasmatales archaeon | reverse complement strand
GTGATGTTGTTTTGAAAGAAGGAGATATATTAATATGCATTGGTCCTGAAGAAGGTTTGTTGCGTTTAAATAAATTATTGAAAGGGGAAATAGAGGTGTTAGATTGAGCGAAAAAGAAGCTGAGGAATTATTGCTAGAATTAAAGGAAAAAGCAGAATTGATGGTAGATTTAGCATATTCAGCCATTATTTATGATAATAAAGATATAGCAAAAGAAGTTTACGAGTTAGAAGACCTTGTCGATTTTTTAAATGAAGAATTGCAGAAATTGGCAATAAAAGATGCAAAAGCAGGAGAACTAGAAGTAAACGAAGCTTTAGCAATAATTCAATTGGGCTCATGTTCAGAAGTAATAGCAGATGCTGCTAGAGATATAGCAGATGTTGAATTAAGAGATGTTGAACTTCATCCAATAATAAGAGAAAGCGTTATGGAATCCGATGAAGTATTGGTTAGAGTGAAAGTATCAGAGGACTCTATTTTAAATGGGAAAAAAATTGGAGACATAAAGATTGCATCTCACACTGGAATGTGGATTATAGCAATAAAGAGAGGAAAGAAATGGATTTATGGAATAGATAAAAATACAGTAATAATAGCTGGAGATATTTTGTTTGCGAAAGGTGCGAGAGAAGGAATGGAACATTTTGTTGCATTGGCGGAAGGAAAAGAAAAAGAAATTTAAAATACATTTCTTTTCATGTGAGATGAGACACAGGTTGATAAGAAATCTATTTACAGAAATGCTTAAAGCAAGTAGATTAGAAAAGATGGCATTGATTATACCTTTTATAGTTTTAATTTTTGATGCAGAAATATTTTATTTTGCATGGCTTTATAAAGAAAAGAATATTATGATTGCTTCGGGCTTTGTTTTATTTTTATCGATTTTAGAAATTTTTGCTGTTATGAAAGAAATTCATGAGCATGTTAGTAGATTTAGAAGAAGAGAAATTTTGGAAGAAAAAATAAGAAAAATAATGAAAGGAATGGAAAGGCCAACTGTAAGAAAAATTGTTGATAAATTTATGGCATTACATCCTAATGAATATAGCATAAAAGAAGTTTATCATATTGCTTGCAATCTAATGGATGAATTAAGAAAAAAGAGATAATAATTTTTCTATTAAATGCCTCAAAGTTATCTCTCCAACAAATTTATCATTTTCAATTACAGGTAGTCTCCTCACTTTATATTTTTTTATTTTGTATATGACATCAATTATTTTATCCTCTTTTTTACAAGTTATCAGTTCCCTTTTCATTATATCCTCAGCTTTTATTTTATTATTGTAATTCTCCAATAAATCTAATATATCATGCTCAGTTATTATTCCAACCAATTTTTTATTATCAACAACCCATACATATCCTCTTGAAATTATTATTAATAATATCAAGTTAATATTTGCATCTTTATTTACTATTGGCAAATCCCATAATTTGTTTTGCATAATGTCCTTTACTTTAGTTTCATAAAATTCTTTCATAATTCTACAAACTTTGCTTCCATTTTCTTAATGTCCAATATTGCTATACTTTTTATACCTGTTAAATAGCCGCAACATTCTCCTGGATTTATTATAAGAGCTTTGTTTTTTCTCAAATCCTTTTCATGGGTATGCCCATAAATAACTATATCAAACTTTTCTGCTAAAGCAGAAACAATCTGTGGAAAATGAGTAATGGCAAATTTTTTTCCATATAATTCAATAATGCATGGATCATTGTAAAATGTTCCAATATTTTTAAATCTCTCCTTCAAATACAATTTATCGCCATCGTTATTTCCATATATAAGGATCATATCGCAATTCAAATTTTTGAAAGAATTTGCAGTAAATGGAGAAACAATATCTCCAGCATGTATTACAATTTCAACTTTTTCCTCATTAAACACTTCAACAGCTTTTTCAATTGCCTCAATATTGTCATGGCTATCCGCCATAATACCTATTTTTGTTTTTTCCTCAATTTTTTCATTAAAAAACATTTTTTGCATCATAAAAGTAATCAGAATAATTTATAAATTTTTTATAGTTATAAAGAGATGTTTGGAGAATATAAATTGAATGTGAAAATTGAAGAAGAAGATTTAAAGTTACTGGTTGAGGGAAGGGGGAAAAGAAAGAGATATTATAGGAAAGTTGGGGAAGAGGAAGTAGAAAAATTTATTCATGCTGATAAAGGAAAATTAGTAGTTTGCCCTGTTGAGCCTGTTAATTTACCAAGGGAAGGGGTTTCAGAATATCTTTTGATAGAACTTGATAAACCCCTTATTATTGAACCGAAAACAGAAAGTAATGTATATTTAAAATTTCCCATAGAGATAGGGGTTTTTCTTGTTGATGAAATTGATGTTGAAAGAATTGATATATTCACAAAAACGATGCCAAAATATATATTATATGGGCCACCAGAAAGTGGAATTATTTGTAAATGGTGGAATAGCAGTGTATACAATGAGATTCCAGAAGTTGATAAATTATATGAAGGAATTTTAAGGCTGGATGTTAAAAATGCATATGAAGAATGGGTAGAAATCAAAAAAGTGGTTTTGAGAGCAGTAGATATGAAAATATTTTATGATGGATATGCATATATGCATGCTTCTCTCAAAATACTTAAAAAGAGTTTGGGAGAAACAACATTTTTTGATAGACTTCCAAGAGGAATGAAAAGAGCGATAGATATTTATCTAGCAAAAGGAATAAAAAGATTAGAAAAAAAATTTGTAATGGAATGGGGGTTTAAATAAAATGAATGATATACTTGAAACAATAAAGAGCATACTTGATTATAAAATATATAATGGAGTAAATGTTGCAGATTTGTTAAGATTTACAGCAATCATAATTGTTACTGTAATAATAGCTAAAGTTGCTAAAATAAATGCAAGAAGAATATTAAAAGAAAAAGTACCAAAAACAACTTTAAATGCAGTGGAAAAAGTAGTATATTATGGGATAATTTTTATCGGGTTTATGGCTGCCTTACCGTATATAGGATTTTCTTTATCTGGATTATTGGTGGCTGGGGGGATTGCTGGTATAGTAATAGGATTTGCAAGCCAAACGGTTGTTTCCAATTTCATCAGCGGACTATTTTTGCTTATAGAAAAGCCCATTAAAATTGGGGATGGCGTAAGCATAGGAGATGTGGGAGGAGTCGTAAAAGATATAAGAATTTTATCAACAACAATTAGAACATGGGATGGGATTTATGTAAGAATACCAAATGAAAAAGTTTTCACTTCAAATATAAAAAATTTTGTTGCTCATGCTGCAAGAAGATTTGAATATAAAATAGGAATAAGATATAAAGATGATGCAGAAAAAGCAATAGAAGTAATTAAAAAATTATTAGAAGAGCATCCTTTTATTCTGAAGGAGCCGGCTCCCCAAATTTTTGTTGAAGAACTTGGAGACAGTAGCGTAAATTTAGCTGTAAGAATATGGGCCCCCTCAACTGTATGGTTTTCAGTAAAAACAGAAATGTTATGGAAAATCAAAGTTGCACTAGAAAAAGAAGGAATACAAATTCCATTTCCACAACGTGTTATTTGGATGGCTGGGAAAACGGAAGGATAAAATGAAAGAAATGCTGGAGAAAATTAAAGAAATTGTCGAGGGCAAAGGAAAAGAGATGAAAAACTTAACGAAATTTGTAAACTGCTTAGTAAAATTATAACTGGGTCGGATTTTATCGTGTATGTAATGAAAAGCTTGTGTTAACAGCTTTTGTTGGAGAAGAAACGGAACATAAAACTATACCAGTTGGAAAGGGAATATGTGGAACGGCTCTGAAACAGAGAAAAACAATAGCGGTTCAAGATGTATCTAAGGAGAAAAATTATATTGCTTGTAGTCCCAAAGTGAAAGCTGAAATTGTTGTTCCAATATTTAAAGAAGGAAAGATTGTAGCTGAAATAGATATTGATTCTCATGCTAAAGCTCCATTTAGTAAAGATGACAAAGAATTTCTTGAAAAGGTTGCTAAAATTATTTCTAAAATCTTTTAATTAAGTTTTCATTTTATTCTCCACTTCGTTTCTTTCCCAATATCCTCTATTTCAATTCCAGCTTTTCTCAATCCATCTCTTATTTCATCTGCTATTTGATAATTCTTTTCTTTTCTCGCTTTTTTCCTTATTTCTAAAAGGGTTTCTATAATTTCCTTTATTTCTTTCTTTACATCCACATTATACTTTTTTGCAAGCTTCAATATAATTTCCTCATCCAATCTTTTTTCCTCTTCCTGTAGCAGAGTCAAAACATTGGATGCTTTTAAAAATACATTTAAAGCATATCTACACAATTTGCCATCCGGATTCTCTGTTTCCATTAGGAATTTATTAGTAGCTTTTATAAAATCAAAAATTGTTTCTAATGCTTTTGGAGTGTTAAAATCATCATCCATCGCTTCTTCAAATTTCTTCTTAAATTCTTCTACCATTTTTAAATATTCTTTTTCTTTATCATCTAAAGCATTCACATTAAATTCATCATTTTCATCTGCTTTTTCCTCAAGCTTGTATTTTACTTCTTTAAGCCTTTTTAAAGAATTCTCAGCATTTTTCAAAGCTTCCTCACTAAAATCAGCTGGGCTGCGATAATGATAAGAAACAAAAAAGAAGCGCAAAACTTCAGCATCCCACTCCTTTAAAGCATCTCTTATATTTATAATGTTGCCCAAAGATTTACTCATTTTTTCTCCCTTTACTTTTAGCATTCCAGAATGGAGCCAGTAATTTACAAATTTCTTGCCATAGGCTGCTTCAGCTTGAGCAATTTCATTTTCATGATGAGGAAAAATTAAATCTTGCCCTCCCCCATGTATATCAATTGGTACTCCTAAATATTTTGAACTCATTACGCTACATTCAATATGCCATCCAGGCCTGCCATAGCCCCATGGGCTATCCCATTTAGGCTCCAAAGGCTTTGCAGATTTCCACAAAGCAAAATCTTCCGGCTTCCTTTTCTTTTCTCCTGGTTGAATTCTAGCTCCCGCCTTTATTTGTTTTAAATTTTGTCTTGATAACTTACCATATTCTTTGAATTTTTCAACATTAAAATAGACATCTCCACTTGAAACATATGCATATCCTTTTTCAATCAATTTTTTTATAACTTCTATCATATCATTTATATGTTGTGTTGCCTTTGGATATAAATTTGCTCTTTTTATACCAAGTTTATCCATATCTTCTAAGCATCTTTTTGTATAATAGGCAGAATATTCTAAGGCATCTATACCAGCTTTATTTGCAGCATTTATTATTTTATCATCTATATCTGTTATATTTTGAACATAAAAAACTTTATAACCCTTGTATTCTAAATATCTCCTTATTACATCGAAAGCAACATATGTTCTAGCATGTCCTATATGTGCATCGCTATAAGTAGTCATTCCACAAACATACATTTTAACTATTCCTTCCTCCATTGGAATAAAGGGTTCTTTTTTTCTAGTGAGAGTATTATATACTCTTAGCATCTTCTATTTTCCTAAATTTATATCCATAATATATTGCTCCTTTTTTACCATCTTCTTGTATTCTTCTAAAGCAAGCTTCAACTCGCATTCCTATATGAATATCTTCTAGATTACAATCTACTATTTGTCCTGTTAAACAACATCCTTCATCCATTCTAATTAATGCAATTATATATGGCGCTTTATCGCTAAATTCTGGGGGAGGAGTATATATTATAGTATAGCTTTCTACAGTTCCTTTACCACTCAACTTATAATCTTCCATTTTGCCTATAGATTTTCTCCTACAATTTGGGCAAATATAGCGGGGAGGAAAATATACTTTTCCACATACTTGACATTTTTTACCAATTAAATTATATCTAGCTGGTATCTCCCTCCAATATCTTGCAACTCCCATTTTAAATCGCCTCCAAAATATGAATAACACATGTTCCTCCAGAGCCTCCTACATTATGAGCCAAGCCAATTTGAGCATTTTCAACCTGTCTTTTTTCAGCTTCTTGGCGGAGCTGTAAAACAATTTCATTTATTTGAGCAACCCCAGTTGCTCCAACAGGATGACCTTTTGCTTTTAGTCCTCCAGAAGTATTTACTGGTATTTCTCCATCTAAAGCTGTAATTCCTTCTTCTGTAGCTTTTCCTCCCTGCCCTTTTTCAACAAATCCTAAATCTTCTATTGCTATAATTTCAGCAATAGTAAAGCAATCATGAACTTCTGCAACATCAACATCTTTAGGCTTAATTCCAGCTATTTCATAAGCTTTTTTTGCAGCGTGAACAGCAGCTGGCAATGAATCAAATCTTTTTCTGGAATGTAATGACAAAGTATCGCAAGCCTGCACGGAGGCTTTTATTTTTATAATCTTATCGGTATATTTTTTGGCTATTTCAACTGGAGCTAAAATTGCAGCTGCAGCTCCATCTGTAATAGGGCTACAATCTAATAAATGTAAAGGCTCCGCTACCAGTGGAGATTTCAAAACATCTTCAACATTTATTTTTCTTTTAAATTGAGCTTTTGGATTTAAGCTTCCATTATAATGGTTTTTAACAGCTACCATAGCCAACTGCTCTTGAGTAGTTCCATATTTGTGCATATGATATCTTGCCATTAAAGCATATAAGCCCGGAAAAGTTGTTCCAAAGAATGCTTCCCATTCCCTATCAGAAGCAGAAGCAAGAATGTTTGTAGCTTCCCCTCCAACAACATCCGTCATTTTTTCTGCTCCTCCAACAACAACAATATCATACATGCCAGAAGCTACAGCTAAATAGCCTTGATGCATAGCAACTCCTCCAGATGCACATGCAGCTTCAATTCTTGTTGATGGAATGTGCAAATCTTCTAATCCAGCAACTTCCAATGCCAAGCTTCCAATATGTTCTTGCCCAATAAATCTGCCAGTAGACATTCCTCCAATATACATTGCATCTATCTCCTCTCCTTCTATACCAGCATCTAAAATTGCTTTTATGCCAGCTTCTGCAACTAGCTCACGAAAAGATTTATTCCATAGTTCTCCAAATTCAGTCATTCCTATACCAATTATTGCAACCTCTCTCATATAAATTCCCTCCTAAATTTCATATATGTTGCATAATCGACATATTCCTTATCATTTATCATATTCATAACATTTTGCCTTTCATATTCCTCAATTTTATCTGTAACAGTAATATCAAATGCATCAGAGCCAGCACCCGAGCCGTAAGAAACAGCCAATATTCGTTGTCCTGGTTTAGCAATATCCAATATAGCTGATAAGCCAAGCAGTGTTGAGCCAGAATAAGTATTTCCAATAATTGGGCAAAGTAATCCAGCTTCTATTTGCTTCATTTCAAAACCAAGCTTTTTTGCAACCCTTATAGGAAATTTCCCATTTGGTTGATGGAATACAGCAAAATCGTAATCTGATGGTTTGCTATCCATCTTTTCCATTAGCATTTTTGCTGCATTGATAATATGGCGGAAATAGGCAGGCTCTCCAGTAAAACGCTCTCCATGTCCTGGATAAGGTTGTCCTTCTCGCCTCCAAAAATCTGGAGTATCTGTTGTATATGAAACAGTATTATTTATTTCAGCTATTCCTTCTCTTCCTATAATAAACGCAGCTCCTCCAGCAGCAGCAGTATATTCCAAAGCATCTCCAGGAGCAGCTTGAGCAACATCTACACCAATAGCCATTCCATATTTAATCATATTTGCATTTACTAATGCAATACAATTCTGCATTCCTGCTGTTCCAGCTTTGCAAGCAAATTCATAGTCAGCAGCAGTTAAATCTGGGGTTGCTCCAATAGCTTCTGCAACTATAGTTGCAGTTGGTTTAACTGCATATGGATGACTTTCAGAGCCAACATAAATTGCACCGATTTCCTTTGCTTCAACTTTTCCATGTTTAATTGCTTTTCTTGCACATTCAACAGCTATTGTAGCTGTATCTTCATCAATATAAGGAACAGATTTTTCTATAACATTTAATCCAGCTGAAATTGATTTTGCTTGTCTTCCCCATACTCTAGCAATTTCATCAATTTTTATCCTATACTTCGGCACATATGCACCATAGCTTACTATTGCCACCATATTATGAAGAGATGAAAACAAGCTATATAAAAATTTCCAGAAAGCTATAACAAAGTTTATATAAAAATAAAAGATGCCAAGCAATGCAATCAGTAATATATATAGGAAATAAGAAAGCAATAAGATATGCTACAGCAGTAGTAACAGAATTTGAAAGAGGTGCAGAAGAAGTTGTTATAAAAGCGAGAGGAAAAGCAATTTCAACAGCAGTAGATGCGTGTCAAATAAGCTTAAACAAATTTTTAGAAAATGTTGAAATAAGAGATATAAAAATTTTTACTGAAGAAATGGGAAATAGAAATGTTTCAGCAATAGAAATTTTATTATGTAAATGCTAATGCTACTCCAATTAAACAAATTATTCCAATAAAATCCATTAAGCTTGTTAAAATAGGAATTGCAACATTATCAGGATTTACGCCAAACTTATAGGAAAAAGTAGAAATATAAAATGAAAGAAAATTTACAATTAATATTACTATCTCACCGGCTATTAGAGAAATTAATATCATTTTTAATATACTATAACTCGGTAAATTCATTAAACTTCCAGCAATATATCCAAATATTCCAATTAAGGGAAATATAAATAGTCCAACTATATGCATAGTTAAAAATAAATTTTTAGCTTTTTTAATAGAATCTGTTAATTTTGTTGGTTTTATTTCTCCAATATGTAAAGCCGATGAAAATCTAGCAGCTAAAATTCCCCCTATTGCCCCGCCGTCTTCTAAAAAAGCTGGAACAATGGTTAAGATGGCTGCTATTTCCATTATTTTTTCAAATTTTGCTCCAAGTATACTTCCAGAGAAACTGCTTAACAAGCCACAAATTGCAAGAATTGGCAAGCTTTCTATTAATATTCTCTTTTGTTTTGAAAAAAAAGTTATAAAAATGGATGAAATTATGAAAACAAGAAATAGAACAATTTTTTCTTCATTGTTAAAAAGAAGAACGATTTCCATAGAAAAGAATAATAAAGGCAATGTAATTATATCTCCTGCCAATGTTATTAGAGGAGCTGTTATATTGTCAGGATTCCATCCTTTCTTATAGCTCATAAAAACAATTAAAAAAGTAAAGAAAATTAATAGGAAAGCAGAAAATATGCCAGCTAATAATGATATCAATGAAAAATCAATAAAATTTGCTTTCATTCCAAAATTTTTTGCAATAAGCCATCCCAATATGCCAATATAAAAGCTCATTATAAGAGTAAGAGAAAAAGACATGTTTATGTTGTCCTTTAATAATGAACTCTTTTTTCCTATAACTAGCTCTCCCGTATGAAGATATGTTCCTAATCTTGAACCAAGAGAAGCAAAAATGTTTCCTCGCATTCCAATGGCAGGTGGAATTAAGATAATTAGAGCTGGCAATACATTCAACCTATTTGTAAAATATCCTATTGCTATTCCAGTTAGCAAATCTCCAAAAGTACAAAAAGTGAGAGAGAATAGAGTTTCCTTTATATCTTTTGAAATATCCTTGCTTATATTTAGCAGTGTTAACATGTATATCGCCTTCTTCGCCTTCTTCCATTCTAAAAGATATGCCTTTTTTCATTTAATTTATTTTCGTGATAAATGTTAGCTTGCAAAACATTAACAAAAAACACTAATCTTTAAATTTTATTCAATATTACCTGCCATGGAAGAATTAAATCCATTTAAGATAGTTCAAAAGCAGATAGATGAAGCAGCCAAAATTATGGGATTGGAAGAAGAAATCCACGAAATTTTGAGAGAGCCCATGAGAACTCTTATAGTAAGAATACCAGTAAAAATGGATAATGGCAGAACCAAAATATTTAAGGGATTTAGAGTACAATATAATGATGCTAAAGGCCCAACTAAGGGAGGAATAAGGTGGCATCCAGAAGAAAATTTGGATACAATAAAAGCATTGGCAGCATGGATGACTTGGAAAACAGCAATAGTTGATTTACCCTATGGAGGAGCGAAAGGTGGTATTATATGCAATCCAAAAGAAATGAGCAATAATGAAAAAGAAAGGTTGGCGAGAGGTTATATAAGGGCGATAGGTAAATTTATTGGACCAGAAAAAGATATTCTAGCTCCGGATGTGTATACTACACCTCAAATAATGGCATGGATGATGGATGAATATAGTAAAATAGCAGGCTATAATGCTTTTGGCGTTATTACTGGAAAGCCTTTAAACATTTGGGGTAGCAAAGGTAGGATGGATGCTACAGCAAGAGGCGGAATGTTTGTTTTGAGGGAAGGAGCAAAATATATAGGAATAGATTTAGAAGAGAAAAAAGAAAATATGTATAAGTCATGTGAAGATTTAGAAAAGCTTGAGGATGAAATTCCTAAAGAAAATGCAATTAAAATAGCTATACAGGGATATGGAAATGCTGGACAATTTGCCCATTTACTTGTGACAAGATTATTTAAGAATGCTAAAGTTGTTGCTGTTAGCGATTCAAAGGGAGGAATATATTGCGAGGATGGCTTACCATTTAAAAAAGTAGTGGAAATAAAGAAAAATACAGGAAGTGTAGTCAATTACGAGAGCAAGAAAATATCAAATGAAGAGTTATTAGAATTAGATGTTGATATATTAATCCCAGCAGCATTAGAAAATGTTATACATAAAGGGAATGCAGATAAAATAAAGGCTAAGATAATTCTCGAGCTAGCAAATGGACCAACAACTCCAGAAGCAGACGAAATATTGCATAGGAAAGATGTATTGGTATTGCCAGATTTCCTTTCAAATGCTGGAGGAGTTACAGTTAGCTATTTTGAATGGGTTCAAAATATAACAGGATATTATTGGGAATATAAAGAAATTTATGAAAAACTAGATAAAAAAATGAGAAATGCTTTCTGGGATGTAATGAATAAGCAAAGGGAATATGATAATATTCATGCAAGAATGGCTGCATATATTGTAAGCATTGGAAGGGTAGCAGAAGCAATGAAAGATAGAGGATGGATTTAATAAATGAGCTTCATGCTAACTAATTTCCCACAAAATTTTAAAATAGAATAACATTTCCAAAAACGAGGTATAAAAATGCCAGAAAGAGTTTTTCGAAATTTGGCATATTTAAATGGGTTATCGATAACTGGAACAAATACAAGAGTTAAAGATGTTATGTTCTATTTACCTGTCAAGATGGATGATGGGGATGTAAAGATGTTCACGGGTCTCAATACAATAACTTTAGAGGTTCTTGCAAAAGCGGTCTGGTGGAGCTATTTAAACATAATTTTTTCTGGAGGTGATGCAAAAGCATGATGAACGATAAATTGTCTGAGATCGAGTCCATAATTAGTAAATACGAAGGAAGAAAGGAGTTTTTAATACCAATCCTGCAGGAGATTCAGGAGAAATACAATTATCTTCCTAAGGATGCATTGATTTACGTATCTAAGAAATTATCCATTCCATTGATCCAAGTTTATTCTGTAGCTACATTTTATAAAACTTTTTCTTTGAAACCAAAAGGAAAACATATCATTAGGGTATGTTTGGGTACAGCCTGCCATGTGAGGGGTGCGCCTAGGATAGTTGATGAAATTAAAAGGAAACTGAATATTGACGTTGGTGAGACAACTGAAGACAAATTATTCACTTTGGAAACAGTTAGATGCCTTGGTGCGTGTGCTTTGGGGCCAATTGTAGTCATAGATGATGAATATTACGGTCAGGTAAATCCAAAAAAAATCGATACGATCTTACAAAAATACATTGCTCAGGAGGAAAAAGTATGAACCAAGGGATAGTGTGCTTGAGTTTACCTTACAGCAGTTGCAGTATTTATTCCAAAGTGGATACATTTTGCCCACACTTTAAATCTAATGCGATTATAAACAGAATGTATGCGGTTTGCCTATTGTTACATTTTTCAGAGGTGGTTAAATGAGGAACAGAAAGTTAAAAAGCAGGGATGATTTGGAAAAACTGAGGAAGTCAATAATTAGCAAAAGAGATCCAAACAAACCCTGCATATCTATATGCTCTGGAACAGGTTGTCGTGCATCTGGTAGTGAAAAAGTTACAGAGGCTTTCAGAAGCGAATTAAAAAGAAGAAATCTTGAAGACAAGGTAGACATTCGTACAACTGGCTGTCATGGCTTTTGTGAGCGAGGACCAATTGTTGTAATTTATCCCAGTGGCATATTTTATCAAAAAGTGAAACCTGAAGATGTAAAAGAAATTGTTTCAGAAACTATAATCAACAACAGAGTTGTTGATCGTTTATTATATGTGGATCCTGCAAGCGGAAAAAAAATTACATATGAAAAGGATATCCCTTTTTACAAGAAACAAACACGAATCCTCTTTGGCAATAATGGACTTATTGACCCAACAAAGATAGAAGAATATGTTGCTATTGGTGGATATTCTGCTTTGGGAAAAGTTCTTTATGAGATGCAACCAGAAGATGTAATTGAGATTGTGAAAAAATCGGGTTTACGAGGCAGAGGAGGAGCAGGTTTTCCGACAGGTTTAAAATGGGAATTCTGCAGAAAGGCTAAAGGAGATGTGAAATACGTGGTCTGCAACGCTGATGAAGGCGACCCTGGTGCATATATGGATAGAAGCCTCCTGGAAGGCAATCCTCATTCTGTTTTGGAGGGAATGCTTATTGGCGCTTATGCCATTGGCGCATCTGAAGGTTTCGTATACGTGAGGCATGAGTATCCACTCGCAGTAAAACATGTTAGAATAGCTATAGAACAAATGAGAGAATACGGTTTGCTTGGCGAAAAGATACTGGGTAAAGATTTTGATTTTGATATAACAATAGTTACTGGCGCTGGTGCATTTGTTTGCGGCGAGGAAACAGCGCTTATTGCATCAATAGAGGGTAAAAAAGGCGAGCCCAGACAGAGGCCACCTTTTCCTGTGCAAAAAGGGTTATGGGGAAAGCCCACGGTTATAAACAATGTTGAAACATGGGCGAACATACCTTTAATTATCAATAAAGGTGCA
>CAZDCH010000023.1:0-13485 GCA_964503915.1 uncultured Thermoplasmatales archaeon | reverse complement strand
TATTGCATTTGTAGCCATTTACAATCTGGAGGTGAGAATTTCTTGACAGCCCCAATGCGGAAAATAATAAACGATATAATTTCAAATCCAAAATGGAAAGTAGCCATTATATGGGGACTTGCTATTGGATGCTTTGATATATTTATAAATAAAACTATTGGTAACATCACTTGGAAATCTGATCATATTACACATGTTATATCTATTAGTCCATTTATTGCTCTTATCCTAATTGCTCTATTCAGCTATTTTTACCTTCATTTATTACTTTTAGGAGCTTTTTGTGGATTTGCAAGTAGCTTTCCATATTTTTATATACTCTTTCCTTTATTCTTAAAAGTAGCCTCTGGTGGATGGCTATACCAGCTTTCATTTTCTCAGCTTTTATTTTCGCTGCATCAGGTATGATAGGAGGGTATTTAGCTGAAAGAAAATTTGCAGAGGAATTTTCATAATTTACCGATAATTTGAATATCCATTACATTTGTACCAGTATATCCAGTTATTATTGCATCTCCTATTTTTTCAAAAAAAGTATATGAATCGTTTTCTTCCAAATATTTGGCAGGGTTTAATCCTAATTTTTCCACTTTTTTATAACTAAACCCATCTATAATTGCTCCTCCTGCGGGACTATTTCCATCGATTCCATCAGTGCCAAAGGAAAGCATTGCGATTGGCTCATTTCTTATTTCTCCAATAGCGGATAGCATCATTTCTTGATTTCTTCCTCCTTTCCCTTTTCCTTTGACTTTAACTGTTGTTTCTCCTCCCGCTATTAATATGCTATGATATCTAGGATAAATTTTTGCATATCTTGCCAAATCCTTACCAATTTCTTTTGCCTCTCCTCTTAAATCTGTTTTTAGTATTTTTGCATTATATCCTTTTTCTTTAGCTATTTCCTTTGCTTCCTTACATGCCATTTTTATATCAGCAATAATAAAATTTTCAACATTTTCCAGTTTTTTAGGAGTTTCTTCTATTTTTCCAGCAATACCGCATTTTATTAATTCTATTGCTTCTTTATTTTTGATGCCATATTTTTTTAAAATTTTAAAAGCATCATAAAAAGTTGTTGAATCCTCACAAGTAGGGCCAGAGGATATAAATTCTATTGGATTTCCAATAATATCTGACATTATTAATCCTATGATTTTAGCCTTGCAAATTTTAGCAAGCTGTCCCCCCTTTACATATGATAAATGTTTTCTTACCGTATTTAATTCTTCGATTGTACAACCTTTTTTCATTAATTCATTCGTAACCTCTATTACACTTTCTAAAGAAATGAGAGGCTTGCAAAGCAAAGAAGAGCCACCCCCACTTATCAAAGCAAATATTAAATCATCATAGTCTGCATTTTTTACCAAATCAATAACTTTTTCTGTTGCTTTTATATTATCATAGCTGGGCAAAGGATGGCATCCCTTATAAATTCTAACTTTTTTTAATTTAACATCTTCCGTTGATATAATAATGCCATCATCAAAATCAATTAATTCTTCCATTGCTTTTGCCATGCTTGCTGAAGCTTTACCAAAACCTATTAAAAAAATCCTCTTAAAAGATAGCAAATCTATTTTTCTCCCTTTAATAAAAATTTTTTCATCCTTTTTAATAATGCTCTTCTTTATGATATTATATCCATTCATTTCTTTCAAAACTTTATCTAAAATTTCTAAAATATCCTTCCTCAATTCAAAAAATTTTTCATCTGTATTTTCAATTAATTCATCAAAATTTTTAATCACATTTATAAATATTTGATAATATAAGAAGATTTCTTAAATTATGCATGAATACAAGATATGCTTAAATTGTTAAGTAGCTTCTTATTCATTGTAACATTGCCATAATCTTAGGGCTTTTGACAGGTATAGATTTTTATGTAAACGAAATAGCAACAGTTTCCTTAATCATTGCCTGACAGTATTTTTCTTTCGCAACGGGTCGATTTCCCACATATACTCAAAAATATTACTCACTGTT
Organism: uncultured Thermoplasmatales archaeon; assembly: GCA_964503915.1. Classification (GTDB taxonomy): domain Archaea; phylum Thermoplasmatota; class E2; order UBA202; family JdFR-43; genus JAPDJP01. The sequence continues at coordinate 11,493 of CAZDCH010000023.1, read as the reverse complement.
CTCCCAATTTTCTATTTTAAAAGATTCCTTGTTGATATAGCCATGCTTATAAGAATATTCAGGACAGGAGGTTTAGTAAAATTTTTTGGCCATTTTACTTAAAATAGTTAGTTATTCTCTCCTTTCCTCATTTAAAAATGAAGGATGCTTATTGCCATATTCCTTATTTGATTCTGTAGCAACGATTCCAGCAATAATTTTTGAAATGTTATGGTGTGTTGCATGGAAGCAAAAGTAATTTAGCTATAATTTTTAACATTATGAAAAAAATAAAAATAAAATGGCTTATAATATTACTTGCTTTATTCATAATTTCAGTAGATTTTTGGAATTGGAATAAAAGCAAGCCATTCCTATTTTTCATGCTCTTGTGGACTTGGCAAATATTTTTTATAACTATTTTACTTTCTATAGTTTTTTATTTATTTGCTAAATATGGAGTAAATGAAAGGAATTGAGCTTATAATCTATTTTGTTGCTTTAGCAATTATAACAGCATATGCAAAGAAAAAAACAAAAAATACACCTGAAGATTATTTTCTAGCAAGTAGAGGATTTGGCACTATTGTACTATTTTTTACTTTAGCAGCTACAAATTTCTCAGCTTTCTCATTTTTAGGATTTGCTGGAATGGCATATAAAAATGGATTGGGGCAATATGGAATAATGGCATTAGGAACATCTTTTATGGCAATAATGTTTTATATTATAGGGAAAAAGGTATGGGAATTAGGAAAGAAAAAAAAAATTATATTACGCCTGGCGAGCTGATAGGGAAAGAAAATAATAGCAAGTTTTTGCAAATTTTATTTATGGCTGTAATGACAATTTTTACTATTCCATATTTAGCGATACAAGCAATTGGGGCAGGATATATTTTAAATTTAAAGTTGGGAGCTATTATTGTGATGATAACTATATGCCTTTATGTTATTTTTGGAGGGATGAAAGCATCAGGCTGGACAGATGTTTTGCAAGGATTAATAATGATTTTTGCAATGCTTATTGCTTTCATTACCATAACAATAAATTTGGGAGGAATTGGGAAAGCGAGCATAATGGCATATGAAGCGAAACCTTCTCTATTTTCAAGACCTGGTCCAAATAATTACTATACCATTCAAATATGGCTATCATTTCTTATTTTATGGATATTTTGTGATCCAATGTTTCCACAACTTTTTACTCGTTTCTATACAGCAAAAAGCGAAAAATCCTTAATGACTTCAATGTACCTATATCCATTATTAATATCTTTTTTCTTTTTATTTCCTGTTTTGATTGGAGTATGGGCAAATGGAGTAAATATAGAAGTAAGCAATATCGATAGTATTTTGCCAGAAATGGTTAAGAAGTTCTCCCCCAGACCAATATACTCTTTTGTAATGATTGGAGCACTTGCAGCTTTGATGTCCACTGCTGATGGGCACGCTTGTTAAAACCACTTTTTCAGGCTTAGTTGTTTTATTTCCTGCTACATTTGCAACTTTATACTGGAAAAAGCCACCAAATGGAGTTGTATTGCAAGTATATTAGCAGGAGAAATAGCAGTATATTATAAATTGCCTTCATTTGGTTTTCTATCAGCAATAATTGCCTTGATTGTTGCTACTTTAGTTTTAATTATAATTTCATTAATACAGCACTTTTTCGCAATTTTTTAAAACCTTTTTATATAATATGAGCATGAAAAAGATTCTTTCTTATATGATATGCTTTATTTTTATTTGCCCAAGTTGCATAACTTCCATTAAAAGCAACATCATACAAACTTTTATTCCATCTGAAGTTGCTGGAGAAAAGGGAATTGCAGTAAAAATTTTTCTTCCAAAAATAGGTAGATATTTAAATAAAGCCCCCCTTGCTATTTATATACCAGGAGGAAATAGCAGAAAAGGAATAGATGCAAATTTTATACCAGTAGTTGAGCATGGTATAATTTTATTGCAATTTGATTTTCCTGGAGGTGGAGCTAGCGGAGGAGTTTATGATGATAGAGGGATGAATTGTATTAAAGCGCTAAGAGATGTTATTTTATTTGCTGAGGGAAAAATAAGAGATGTTAATGGAAAAAGCATAAATGAAATAATTAAGCCATTAAAAGTGGTTAACGTTGGCTTAATTGGATGGAGTAATGGAGGAAATATTGCTACAGTAGTTTGCTCATTATTTAGCTTGAATGTTTCTTGGCTTGTTACTTATGAAAGTCCTTCTAAGGATATATACATAGTTGTTGAGCCAGGTGGAATAAAATATGATCCTAATGTTGCTATAGATGCTGATGGAAATGGCATACCATGGGATGATGGAAGAAATTTGCATTTTAATGCTTATGATGAAAAGACAAATTATGAAAATATTTCTTGGGATGGAAATGCATTTTTTGATAGATGGAAAGGATGGATTTATTTAGATAATAACAAAAATGGAAAATTTGATTTTGTCAATGAAAGCTTAGATTTAAATAAAAATGGAATTGTTGATAAATATGAGGATTATCCTATAGCTTGCTTAATAACAAAAATAAATGGTGCAGAAAAAAGAATTTATTCTATTCCAGCCAGAAAATCAATAAATTTTTCTGTAGCTGAAATAGCTACTTTAAGTGAAACAATAAACTTTTGGAAAATAAGGAGTATGGAATATCATTATGACGAGGCAATAAGAAAAAATGATTTAGCAGTAATGATTTTTGGTAGCGTAATTGACCATGTTCAAGCAAATCCATTTCATCCCCACATATTTTCAGCATATAATGGATTTCTAAATGCAGGAGTAAAATTTGTTAGGCTTAATCCAGATAAATGTTATGTTGAATTAATAGCAAAAGGTGATTATCCTGACAATGATGCAAATATAGCCATTGATATAAAATCAATGTCAATAGAAGAGATAAATAATTTGTTGGAGCCAGAGCTATTGAAAGATGAGGAATATATTGCTGCATGCGTTATAGAAATGTGTGATAGGGTTTTCTTTAACAATTTTTCTCCTAATTTGGACAGAGTTTTAACAAAATCTGATATGAATAATGAAATTTATACTTACATTCCTTCTGAAATTGGAAATATTGCTATTAAGATAACAAAGCCAGAAAAGCCAAGATATATGTTGAAGGCTCCAATAATAATTGAAATAGGAGGATTTGTTTCTCCAACTCCCTTTTCGGAAAGCATAAGAGATATAACAAATTATGGCTTCATTCATATTTCTTTCTTATATCCTGGCTGTTCTTTCAATGGCTATAAAAGCGATGGAACTTTTGATTATGGAGGATATAATTGCACTCTTGCCTTAAAGCAAGTAATTCTTTTTGCAACTGGAGAGATAGAAGATGTAAATGGAAAGAAAATAAATGATTTGATAAAATTTGCTTCCTGCAATAACGTTGGCTTATATACTTTTTCCCATCCAGGAATTATTGCTACAAAATGTCTTGCTTTATATGATTTAAAAGCAAAATACTTTATTGGACACGAAAATCCAACTTGTAATGCTATAACAGCTTTTGATTTAGGATATTTTAAAGATGGAAAGCCTGTTATAAATCCAACTTATGATTATCCTGTAGATTATTCAGATGAAAATGTTTATCCAGATTATAGCAAAGCAAAATTTGATTATAGCAAAAACATACCATATTTGGACTTAAATGGGAATGGCTTTTTAGATGGAAATGATTTTCCATTTAAAGAAAATGTTCCTACATTTTTTGGAAAAAGGTGTTATTCTGTTGCATTGACAGAGGCGTTAAATAAAAGCATTACAGCATGGCCATCTGATATTGCAACTCCAGAAGAAGCAAAGAGAATATGGGTAGAAAGGGAAACGACTCCTTATTACAAATTTTTTAAAGGTAAAGATATAAAAGTAATGCTTGTATTTGGCCAGCCAGATCATGCTCAGCCTTCCATTGATAAACCACATATCCATCAAGCATATAATGGATTTAAAAAGAATGGAATATGGGTAAGATTAAATCCAGATGCTTCTTATGTCAAATATATTGCAAAAATTAATGTTAATGAAATGCCAGCAAATCATGAACCAGACAATTGGCTTACTATAGGCAAATATGCTTATAATGCAACATCTCCTCATATAAGGAAACTAGTTGGCTTCTCTGCCATTTGCGAGATGGCAGACAGAGTTTATAAAAACAATTGGAATGATGATTTGAACGGAATTTTGACCAATCAATTAAATCTTAATTTACTTTGGTTAATACTCCTGAAAATTTTAGACATAATGTTTTTTCAATCGATACACTCTTTTATTTCATAATATTTACCATTATGAAGGTGGTAACAGATTTTATTGAAGTAAAGAGCAAAGAAAGGGGAGAATTTATAGATATAACTAGCCAGATAGAAAAAATTGTTGGAAAGAGCAATATAAAAAATGGCATCATTGCTATACATGAATTGCATACTACAGCAGCATTAACAATACAGGAAAATGATGGTAGCATACATGAAGATACAAGGGAAATTTTGGAAGAAATTGTTCCATTGAATAAGCATTATAGGCATAGTTATGAAGGAAATGAAAATGCTACAGCCCATATTAAAAATCAATTGCTAGGTAGCAGTTTAACATTGCCAATAATAGATAGCAAGTTAGCTTTGGGAACTTGGCAATCCATTTTCCTTATAGAGCTATTTGAAGCAAGGAGAAGAAGAATAGCAATATGTATAATTGGAGAATAGTTTCATTCCAAAACATGTATATTTTTTCTTTTACACATTTCCTTAAATTCTTTTGGCCATACTGTAACGCTTACTTCTCCTATATGGGCCTTTCTTAATAAAAGCATGAAGACGCGGGATTGACCAATTCCTCCTCCAATGCTTAAAGGAAGCTCATTTTTTAATATTGCTTGATGATAAGGATATTTTAAAAAATGGAGTTGATTTGACATTTCTAACTGCTTTAATAAACTTTCAGCATTTACTCTAATACCCATTGATGAAATTTCATGCCTTCTTTTTGTAACTGGATTCCATACAAGTATGTCTCCATTTAATCCATGCATTGTTCTTCCATCTTTAGATTTTGTTTCTGTTATCCAATCATCATAGTCTGCAGCTCTTAACTCATGCGGATAGCCATTTCTTAACGGATAACCTATTCCATATATGAATATTGCAGGATATTTTTTCAATATCTCTGTTTCTCTTTCCTTTCTTGATAAATCTGGATACATATCAAATAAATCTTCAGCATGTATAAAAGTAAGTTTATCTGGCAAATTTGGATATTTTCCTTTCAGCTGAGGAAAAAGTTTTTGAATATGTTGCTCAGCTCCTTTTATAACCTTCCATATTTTGTTAACTATCTCCGTTAAAAAATCCAAATTTCTTTGCTCCTCCGTTATAACAAGTTCCCAATCCCATTGGTCAACGTAGGCACTATGATCATGATCTAAAAAATAGTCCTTGCGAACTGCTCTCATATCACATAATATGCCTTCACCAACTTTCATTCCAAATTTTTTTAATGCCATTCTTTTCCATTTTGTAGCAGCTTGAACTATTTGCGCCCTTATTGGCTTTTCTAATCCTAGCCCGCAAGGAAATTCTACTGGTGTTCTAGAGCCATCTCTGTCTAAGTAATCATTTATTCCGCTTTCAGCATCAACAATAAGTGGGCAAGTAACTCTTATTAAATTTAATTCCTTACACAAATTTTCCTCAATATAATCTTTTATTGCGAAAATAGCAATCTGAGTTTCTTTTGGATTTAAAATAGACTCATAGTTTTGTGGCAATATTTTTTTCAATTTCCTTATAATCTCCTATACCAGGCCCAGCTAAATCCCTATCCATCTCATCACCTTTTTTAGTATAAATTTGAAAATATAAATTTTTATTGAAAAAATAATTTTGGTCATTATTCTTGGAATTTGCAAATGTTATTATTGAATATAAATTATCCTCTCCACAATTTTTAAAAGCGCATTATAGTTATAAACCAAAAAATGAAAATCATTGTTGCAATTTGCATAGTTGTAATAATTTCCTTTTCATTGTCAATAGCTATTATTAAAAACGAAAATGATGGAGAATGGAATAAAGAATATGGGGGAATGCATTTCTTTGATATTGAGCCGACAAAGGGAGGATATGTAATTGCCGGAACATTTTGGAAGCAGGGAGAAGGAAATGGATTAATTATGAAAGTAGATGAAAATGGAAACATGATATGGCAAAAACATTATGGTGGGAAGGATGAAGATGGACTATGGCGTGTTTTGGAAACTGAGGATGGCTATTTGGCAGGAGGATATACTTTTTCTTATGGAGGACTGTATAACGAAGATTTTTGGCTGATAAAAGTGGATAAAAATGGAAATGAAATATGGAATAAAACATATGGAACAAAAGATGGAGAACTTGGAAAAGTAATAAAAGCAAAAGATGAAGGATATTTAATTGTTGGCTACATTAGTTCATTTAGAGATGATATTAAATCTATTAATGGAAGTGGAATACTAATACAAACAGATAGAAACGGAGACATAAAATGGTACAAAACCTTTGATGGGAATGGTTTCGATTATTTTTATGACGTTATAAAAACAGAAGATGGTTATTTAATCTCGGGCATAACAGAATCTTATGCTACTCATGGAATATGGGATGCATGGCTTTTAAAAGTAGATAAGAATGGAAATGAAATATGGAATAGAACATATGGTTGGCGAGGCTACGGATGGAAAGGATATGTATGGAATGCATATGTTAAGGAAGAAGAAGATGGATATGTAATAGCTGGCTATGTTTTGTTAGGTAGAGGGGAAATACCGTATGCATATTTAATAAAAGTAGATAAGGAAGGAAATGAAATATGGAAAAAGGTATATGGCGGAGGATATGATTACATAAAAGATTTTGAAGTTATTGATGATGGTTATATTTTAGCAGGATTCACAGAAAGTTATAATGTTGGAAATTTTGATGCATGGGTTTTAAAAGTAGATAAGGAAGGAAATGAAGTATGGAATAAAAGTTTTGGATGGAGATGGGAAGATAAATTTGAAGGAATAATTGTTTTGGAAGATGGTTATTTATTATGTGGGAAAACAGAACATAAGTGGGCATACACAGATGGATGGCTTGTAAAATGTAATGATGAGGTTCCACCTAAAATAAAAATTGTTAAGCCGAAAGAAAACCATCTTTATATTTTTGATAGAGAGATAATGGCATATAGCAAAACTTTAATTATTGGAGGAATAACTGTAATTGCTGAGGCAGATGAGCCAGAAAAAATAGATAGAGTTGAATTTTATTATGGCAGCCATTATGTTTTTGATGAAGAGCCAAGAGAAGTGGATTATTTTCCTCCATATGAATGGGAATGTAGAGTATTTGGATTAAATTCGTGGGGAAGAATAACTACAGCTGCTTATTATGGAAATGCAGGAGCTGTAGCAGTTGACAAAATAGAAGTATATGTAATAAATCTTCTTCCTACTCTTGCCAAAACTATGCAATAGAGAAATAAAAAAGCATATATCAAAAATCTTATATTTAACATCCATTTTATGAATGTATGAAGAGAAAAGTTGCAATCGGACTTATTCTCATAATTTTTTCTGTAATTCCAATAAAAGGAAGTAATTAAAATTATAGATATTTTAAACGATAATGGAAGAACATTATATGTAGGAGGTTCTGGTCCTAATAACTATACTCATATACAAGATGCTATAAATGATGCAAACGATGGAGATACAATATTTGTATATGATGATTCCTCCCCTTATTACGAAAATATTGTTATAAATAAATCTATAAGATTGATAGGGGAAGATAAGAATACAACTATTATTGATGGAAAAAGAAATGGATGTGTAATTTACATTAATGTTAGCAATGTTGAGGTATCTGGATTTTCTATTACAAATAGTAGTGCAGAATGGTTGGAAGGGGGAATAAAATTATATCATTCTATTCATGCAAATATCCACGGAAATATTCTTTACAATAACTGTATTGGCATATTACTCGACTCATCTAATTATAATGTCATTGCAGATAATATTTTGATGAATAACATAGAGGAAGGAGTAAGGCTAATAGATTCCAAGAGTAATAATGTTGAAAGAAACACTGCTATATGTAATGGAGCTGTAGGTATTACAATAAGCCGTTCTAGTAATAATAGAGTAGCAAATAACATTATAGGCAGAAATAAAGTGGGTATATGGATATGGTATGGAAGCGAAAATAATAAAATAATAAGCAACATCATTTATTTAAATCTATTTGGAATAGATTTATCTATTTGTGGAAAAAACAAAATAAAAGAAAATATCTTTAAGGGAAATGTTTTTGGTATAACTCTATGGTGGTCTCAACAGAATATAATTAAAAACAATGATTTCTTCCTTAATGGAGTAGATGCTTTCTTTGGTTCGTCCTTTTTAAATATCTGGCTTAGAAATTTTTGGAATAGACCAAGATTTGCACCTAAACCAATAATAGGTGTAATTAATTTTTTTCCATATTATATCTTTTTAATCTGGTTTAACTTCGATTTCATTCCTCGTTTGCTTCCATATGGATGGTGGTTAAATGCATAGGAGTGTTTATCCTCTCAATATCACCGCTTTATATGGATTCAATTTACAAAAATTAAAGTTAAATAATTCCATACTATTACTCATATGATTGAAAGGAAGGAAATATGGGAAATCATAGAAGATTATGATTTAAGCAATATTAAAATTTCCGCTATAGCATCTCATTCTGCTTTGGATACATTTGATGGAGCAAAAGAAGAAGGCTTTTATACCATAGCCATATGCCAAAAAGGCCGCCATAAAACTTATGCAGAATATTTTAAAACAAGAGAAATAGGCAATAAAATAATAGGATGCGTAGATGAAGCATGGATTTTTGATAAATTTAATGAAATTTTATTAGAAAAAAATCAGGAAAAGCTTAGAAAAGAAAATGTTATTTTTATTCCAAATCGTTCATTTACTTCATATTGTAGCTTAGATGATATTGAAAATAAATTTTTTATTCCAATGTTTGGCTCAAGATGCTTATTAAGAATAGAGGAAAGAGGGGAGGAGCGTGATTATTATTGGCTTTTAGAAAAAGAAGGATTACCATTTCCAGAAAAAATAGAAAATCCAGAAGAAATAGACGAGTTATGTATAGTTAAATTGCATCATGCCGTCAAAAAATTAGAAAGGGGGTTTTTCACATGCACCTCATATAAGGAATACAAAGAGAAGGCAGAGAAGTTAGTAAAACAGGGGGTAATAACAAAGGAAGATTTGGAGAAGGCAAGAATAGAAAGATATATTATTGGACCAGTTTTTAATTTAGATTTCTTTTACTCCCCTATATTAAAACAAATTGAATTACTAGGCATAGACTGGAGATTTGAAACAAGTTTAGATGGTCATGTAAGACTGCCTGCAAATCAGCAGCTTAATTTGCCAGAAAAACAAAAAATTCCAGAATATACAGTTTGCGGGCATAATATGGCAACTTTAAGGGAATCATTGCTTGAAAAAGCTTTTAGTTTAGCAGAAAAATTTGTAGAAGCTTGCAAAAAATATTATGGTTATGGTATCATTGGACCATTTTGCTTGCAAACATGCGTAGATAAAGATTTAAATTTTTATATATATGATGTAGCTCCCCGTATAGGAGGAGGAACAAATATACATATGGCTATAGGCCATCCATATGGAAATACATTGTGGCGTTGCAATATGTCAACTGGGAGAAGGATAGCATTAGAAATTAAAATGGCGATAGAAGAAGAAAAAATTAAAGAAATTGTTAGTTAGCTTTAACCCCATATAAAAAGCTGGACTTCAGGAATACTAATGCTGTTATAATTTCCCGCATTATCATAAGCAACAGCAGTTATATTATAAATGCCTATTCCATGTAAATCAAATTCAAAAGGTGCGCTTTCGTCTTCCATTTCCAAAGAATCGCCAAGATAAAATTCAACTTTTTTTAAGCCAGATAAAGCATCAGAAGCATCTACTTCTATAGTATATTTTCCAATAACCATTGTATCTTTTGGAAATCTAGGAGTAATAAATTTATGTCCTCTAAAATAAATATAGCCAGCCTCAAAATTTTTAAAATTTATTGAAGGCTTTGTTTTATCTAATTTTAAAGTTATATTTTTATAATTTTCATTTCCATTTATATCCTTTGCATAATATTCTATGAAATAAAATCCATCTTTTGTTAGCTTAAATGGTATTACATAATCAATCCATATCCCACCATTTATCCTATATTTCAACTCTTCTATTTTGCTTTCATTATCAATTGCAAAAAAGCTAATCGTTAAATTACTAATATACCATCCATTACTCCCTTCTTTACCATCTATATTAATTTCAATATATGGAGGGTACTTATCTTTTTTAATACAACCAGCAAATAATGCTACTAATAAAATTAAAATCAATAATTTTCTCATTTTACCATTCCTCATCAAAAAATCTTAAATTAATAATTTCCCAATCATTTTGGTCATATTCTTTGTCATCTCCATTTGAATAATCAACCAATTTAAAGACATACCTATAATTCATGCAGCTTTCATAAGGGGCCCATATCCAATATCCACGCTGCCAAGGAAAACGTGTAGATTCATTATCTATTCCATCAAATGAAAATAAGCCAAGGTTGTGTCCCAATTCATGCATGAAAACGCTTGCCATCGCCGTTATATAATCACTGCCTTGCAATTTCAAGCTCCATAACCAATTTCTTACATATTGTGCTCCAATAGCAAAGCTATCTCTATAAAACATTCTTCCTCCAGCAGGGCGCCAATACCATTCTATTTGACAGCAAATGATTGCATAATGAAATACTCCATCCTTCCAATTATTTGGGTCTCCTTGTAAAAAATATTTATATCTTGCCTCTCTTAAATCCTCGCTATCCATTCCTTTATCAAAAGGAATAAAGTCTCCTCCACCTCCTAAACATCCATCATCAAAATGAACAGTTATGTTATGCTTAGCAAATGCATTACAAATCATTTGCTGACTCTTCTTTGGCAAAATATAATCTTTCTGCCATGGAAATTTTGCTTTCATAAAATCTACTTCAATAAAAATATCTTTTGCAAATGGATCAGAAAGCCATTGACATGTCATCCATTCTTCTATATTATCTAAGCCATCTCCATCCGGATCTAAATGTTTATGATCTTCTGCTATTAAAGGATTATATCCATATTTATCTTCCCATTCCGTAGGTATGCCATCTCCATCCAAATCTATTTTGCTATAATCAATACTAGTATTCAGCCCATATTTTATTTTTTCCCAATAAGTTAATCTATCTCCATCCTCATCCCATTCATATATATCAAACCATATTTCATAATCGTTTTCTTCATAATTACCATCTTCATATCCAGATGCATGTCCATATCCATTTCCATCTCCAAGCCAATCATTTCCATACCATTCTCCATTTGTTAAATTAA
>CAZDCH010000022.1:0-13601 GCA_964503915.1 uncultured Thermoplasmatales archaeon | reverse complement strand
TTTTTTATTTCATTTTCAATTTCTTTTGCAATTTTTTTTCCATCTATTACACGCATAAATTTTATCCATTTTTTAATTATAAAATTAATTTTTTAAATTAAAGATTTATAAATTATAGATGAAAGTTGGCTTCATTATGGATAGGTGGGAAGAAATAGAGCCAGAAGGTGATTCAACATTAAGAGTAATTCATGAAGCAGCAAAAAGAGGACATGAAATAGGCATATTATATATCAATGATTTGGTAATAAAGAATAATATTCCTTATGGCTTTTTCAAAATTTTAAAGAATGAAAGGATTGCAAAAGATGCTGTTGATTTTTATAATGAAGCAAGATTCAAGGAAGAGCTTCTGCCAATTGAAAAATTCAAAGTAATTTTTTTAAGGAAAGACCCTCCATTAGATTATTTATCATTAAATTTTCTCGATTCTATAGAGGTTTTTACAATAAATAATATTGATGGAATTAGAAAAGCAAATAACAAATTATATCTAACAACATTTAAAAATTTTGATTTTATTCCAGAAACATATGTTTCAAACAATATAAAATATTTATTGAGCATAATAAATGAAAATCCAGATAGGAAAATGATTTTAAAGCCAGTTGCTGGATATGGAGGAAGTGGCGTTATACTTATAGAAAAAAATATGAGGAAAAATTTGCGCTCAATCTTAGAATTTTATACAAATAAAGGGAAAAATTATGTAATTTTGCAGGAATATATTGAAGGAGCTGAAGATGGGGATGTTAGAGTAGTGATGTTAAATGGAGAGCCAATAGGGGCGATGCGCAGGATACCAGCAAAAGATGATATAAGGTCGAACATACATGCTGGTGGGAGGGCGGCTAAACATAAATTAACAATTAAAGAAATAAGCATATGTAAAAGAATAGGTAAAAAATTGATTGAAGATGGCCTATTTTGGGCTGGCTTAGATATAATAAGAGATAAACTTATTGAAGTAAATGTAGTTAGTCCTGGAGGAATTGCAGATATTGAACAACTTACAGGAGAAAAATTGCAATGTAAAGTAGTTGATTTTTTCGAAAAATGCTTAAGCTGAGCATTAAGGATATAGTAAATAAGATAAAAAAAGAAGAGAAATTTTCATGCATAGCATTGGATAGTTCTTTTTATATTGCTATTGAGGATTATGTTCCTTTTGTCTGTGCTGCAATTCATAATGGAAATAATTTAAGAAGAGAATTGAAAAGGAAAATAGCTTTATCTGATTTTGAAAGATGGTATGAAGAAGATCCTCTAACGGGAGAGTTTATTTCTTCTATGCCAATTAGAATAATAGCCAACGATTCAAGATATGAATATGATTTGAATAGGAGTCCAGAAAAATGCATATATGAAGAAGCATGGGGAAAGAAAGTTTGGAAATTTCCTTTAAGTCAAGAAGAAAGGAGAAAATCTTTAAAAAAATATTATCAATTTTATAGAGTAATTGATGTATTAATGGAAAAATTGTTAGAAAAATTTGGAAAATGCATTGTCTATGATATTCATTCTTATAATTATAAAAGGATAAAAGGCGATACCCCTCTTTTTAATATAGGTGTAGAAAAAATCGATACCAAAAAATTTGGTAAGATTATCGAAAATTGGTATTCTCAACTATCTAAAATAAAAATTTCTGGTATAGAAAATAGGGTAGCGATTAATGAAGTATTTAAAGGAAGAGGATATTTTTTGGAATATATAACAATGAAATATGATGTTTTAGTTTTAGCAACAGAAATTAAAAAAATATATTGTGATGAGAATACTGGAGAAATTTATCAAAATATAGTAAAGGAATTAAAAGAAGGGCTGGAAAAAAGCATCATAAAAAATGTGGAATTCTTCTTAAAAAATATTAAATAGAAGTCAGCAATCCTCTTTTTATGAAAAAGGATTTAATTTCAATGCTTGATGTTAAGGAACATTTAGAAAAAATTATTGATGATGCAATTGAAATAAAAAAAGGAAATTATGAAAAATTTATGCAAGGTAAAACAATGGCAATGATTTTTGAAAAAGCGAGCACTAGAACAAGAGTTTCTTTTGAAGTAGCAATGCATAAACTTGGAGGACATGCTATTTTCCTAAGCAAAAATGATCTACAGCTTGGAAGGGGAGAAACAATTGAAGATACTGCAAAAGTTCTAAGTAGATATGTAGATGTAATTGTGTATAGAGCATATAGCCATGAAAATGTGAAAGAATTAGCAAAACATGCTAGCATACCAGTAATAAATGGATTGGATAATGAGGAACATCCATGTCAAGTAATTGCTGATTTAATGACAATTAAGGAAAGAAAGGGAAAATTAAAAGGATTAAAAATAGTTTATTTTGGAGATGGTAATAACAATATGGCTCATTCATTAATTTTAGGATGTGCTATAGCTGGAATTAAAATAAAAATTGTTTCCCCTCGCAAATATTGGCCGAACGAATATTATATTAGGAAAGCAAAGGAATTGGGAGGGGAGATAGAAATAGAAGAAATAAAAGAAGATTCGGCAAAAAATGCAGATGTTATAGTAACTGATACATGGGTTTCAATGGGGGATGAAGCTCAAAAGGAAGAAAGGATAAGAAATTTTAAAGGATATACAGTAAATGAAGAGATAATGGCAATAGCAAAGCCAGATGCAATATTTATGCATTGTTTGCCTGCTTATTATGGATATGAAGTAACAAAAGAAGTTGCTCATGGAAAAAAATCTGTAATATTTGATGAAGCAGAAAATAGGCTTTGGAGTCAAATGGCAATATTAAAATGGATTTTAAATTAAGCTTAAATCTTCTATTTCCACATTCTCTACATTCTCTACATCTTTTATTTTTTTAATTAATTCATCTGGGCTTTGGTCAGGCATCATAATTTGTAAAGTAAGAGCTTTTAATCCAAAAGCAATTGGAACAATATCTGTTTTAACAAGTTGTGCATAATTGGGCAGTATTTTTATAACTTTTTCCTTCAATTCCTCCATGTTTACATCAATTCCTGATGGCATTATTCTCAATTTTAAAGCAACTCTTCCCATTTTATCACGGCCCTTCAAATCCACATTCAGGACATTTATATTTTGCTGATTGACTTCTACAAGTGCTGCACCTTTTTATTGTAAATCCACATTCAGGACAAAAAAATTGAGTACATCCTTCCTCAACCAATCCTTTTCCACAACTTATACATCTTCCTTCTAGCATGTAATGGTATGAAAAGCCCATATTTTAAATTTATTATTAAATGATAATGATTTTATATTCCTTCCATATTTCCTTCAAATGCTCATAAAAAGCAAGGCAATAAAATATGGAGATAATATAAATACAGATGTTATATATCCGGGGAGATATTTAGAAATAATTGATGCAAATGAAATGGCAAAGCATGCGATGGAAGATTTAGATGATAAATTCCACGAAAAAGTAAAAGAAGCAAAAATAATAGTTGCTGGAAAAAATTTTGGATGTGGCTCATCGAGGGAGCAAGCTGCTACATGCCTAAAATATGCTGGAATAGAAGCAATAATAGCAAAATCTTTTGCCAGGATTTTTTTTAGGAATGCAATAAATAAAGGACTTTTAGCAATGGAATGTAAAGAAGTTGATAGAATAAATGAGGGAGATGAGTTAGAAATAGATGTTGAGAAAGGAGAGATAAAGAATTTAACTAAAGGAGAAGTATATAAATTTAAGCCATTGCCCCAATTTTTGCTAAAAATTATAAAAGCCGGTGGTTTAATTGAATATTTAAAGGAGGGAAAAAATGAAGTATAAAATAGCCATGCTTCCAGGAGATGGAATAGGGAAAGATGTGATGGAAGCTGCTCAGCTCGTGTTAAATGCTTTAGAATTAGATGCTGAGTATATATATGGAGATATAGGATGGGAATTTTGGAAGAAAGAAGGAAATCCTTTGCCAGAAAGAACAATTGAGCTTTTAAAAGAAACTGACTGCGCTTTATTTGGAGCAATAACATCAAAGCCGAAAAAAGAAGCAGAGGAAGAGTTGCCAGCACATTTAAAAGGAAAAGTTGAGTATTTTAGTCCCATTGTAAAGCTTCGCCAACTCTTCGATTTATATGCAAATGTTAGACCATGTAAAGCATATGAGGGAAATCCATTGAATTATAGAGATGATATAGATTTGGTTATTTTTAGGGAAAATACCCAAGGCTTATATGCTGGAGTAGAATTTTACCCTGTTCCAGATGAAGTAAGAAAGGCTTTAGAAATACATCCAAATATGCAGAAATTTAAAGATGTGTCAAATGACGAAATGGCAATTTCATTACGCATCTTTACAAGAAAAGGTTGCTATAGGATTGTAAAAAAAGCATTTGAATATGCAAAAGAAAATAATAGGAAAAGTGTAACAGTTGTTGAAAAGCCGAATGTAATAAGAGAGACTTCAGGAATGATGATCGAAGAAGCAAGAAAAATTGCTAAGGAATATCCAAATATTGAATATTATGAAGCCAACATAGATGCAATGGCAATGTGGTTACTTAAAAAGCCCCAAGAATATGATGTTTTAGTTACTTCAAATATGTTTGGCGACATAATATCCGATTTAGCTGCTCAGCTTGTTGGGGGCTTAGGCTTTGCTTGCAGTGGTAATATAGGAAATAAATATGCAATTTTTGAGCCAACGCATGGCTCAGCTCCAAAATATGCTGGAAAATATGTTGTTAATCCAACAGCTATGCTTTTATCCGTAAAAATGATGCTCGAATGGCTTGGAGAGAAGAAGCTAGCAGAGAAGCTTGAAAACGGAATAGCAACAACAATAAAGGAAGGAAAAGTAAGAACCTATGATATGGGAGGAAATGCTACAACACTTGAAATGGCTGAAGAAATAATAAGGAATATGGATTAGGACTGTATAACGTAATCCTTTCCATATCCTATATCTGGAGCTCTATCATAAAACCATGGAATCCAGCCAAAAATAATTTTCTGCCATGAAAAAGCGTAAGTATGGGTAAGCCTGTCACCTTTTTGAACCCCAATTTCATCTTTTGGTATTTTTATTTTAATTATTCCTTCCTCTAAGCCATATGAACCTTCTGTTCCCTTTGTAATCCAACCTATACCTTCTTCAAAATATCCATACATCCATAGAGGGCCAACTATATTTACAAACATGGTTGCATGATGATCTTTTTCGTTATATTTCCAAAATACTGTATATACTGTTCTTAACATGATTTTCAAATCTACTACTTTTATTGCTATGCATAAATAATCAGATTCTTCATAAAACCATGCTGAAATTATATCTAAGTAGCTAAATGTGTCTCCACTTTTATCTTCTATTTCAGGGTCTTCTTTATAACTTAATGACTGCGTGGAAAAAATCAGCAATAGGACAACCAAAAATTTAAAGATTTTCATAAAAATTAATGAAATAGAAATTTAAAAAGTTTTGGTGCGAGTTCATGAAAAATTCTATAAAAAAATTAATATTCATCTCCTTAAGAGCAGGGAAATGCCAACAATTACTTATTTGCAGATGCTGCTTATGATTCAAAAGAGCTTATTTTCAAATGTTATAGGAAAAAATAAAGCCTATGATAAGAATTAGAAAATATCATAGAAATCCAAGGAAAAAAATCAATGAGAATAAAACATGTAATTGCCATAGCTGCTATACATAATTTGCGGGTATGCATGGCAATTACATTTATAATTTGGATTTATTCGATGAACCCGTAAGGATTAGAGGGAATATTTAAATAATATATTTTATTACACTTGATGGTAGAGAGAAAAAAGAAAAAACATAAGATATGGTATTCTTTGATAACTCCTTCAATGTTTGGAAAAAAGAAAATAGCAGAGACGCCTGCAGATGACCCAAATAAAGTTTTGGGAAGAACAGTTGAAGTATCTTTACAAGAATTAACTGGAGATTTTGCTAAAGCTCATATTAAGCTTATATTTAAAGTTGTTGAAGTTAAAGGAATGGAAGCTCATACAGTATTTGTAGGACATACTACAACGACAGATTACATGAAAAGAATGGCTAGAAGGCACAAATCAAAAATAGATGGTATATTTGATGTGACTACTAAAGATGGAAAAAGAATTAGGGTTAAGCCATCTGCATATACAAGCAAAAGAATACAAACTTCTCAAAAGAAAGCAATAAGAGCAGTAATGAAACAAGTTATAGAAACGATGGCAAGAAACAACATTCTAGATGATTTTGTTAAATATATGTTAGATGGAGAAATTGGGAAACAAACCTATAAATTATCAAAGTCAATATACCCAGTTAAAAGAGTTGAGGTTCACAAGTCAGAACTGCTGGAGATACCAAAAGTTGAAGTAAAAAAGGAGATTGAAGAAGAAATAAAGGAAGAAGTAGAAGAAGAAATAGAAGGAGCAGAAGAAGCGGAAGAAACAAAAGTAGATTAAAGATTAAGCATTTTAAATATTTTATTTTTCAATTCATCTATTCCTTGCATAGTTTTACAAGATATTTTTAAATAACCTGTTTTTCCATTGCTAATATCCACCTTATTTTCAACAACTATTATATCAACTTTAAACTCTTTTTTAATTTCTTCGAGCAATTTTTTTTGACTTTCCAAATCATATCCGCAATGTAAAGAAGCATCAATTATAAAAATAATTAAATTTGGGAGATATCGAAGGGCTATAATTCCTTGTTTTTCAATATCATTTCTTTCCTCATTTCTTCTGTCCAATAGGCCAGGAGCTTCGATAAATTGTATTTTCTTTTTTTCATGGTTTCTCTCAATAAACAGATGTCCAACTATAAGGCCTTTCGTTGTAAATGGATATGAAGCAATTTGAGGAGAAGCAGAAGAAAGCAATTTTAACAAGGAAGATTTTCCAACATTTGGATACCCAGCTATTATTACTGTTGGTAGGTTTGTATCTATATATGGTAACTTCTTTATTTTTGTTCTCGCTTCTTCTAAAAAATTTAAATGCTTATTTATATCATAGATTATTGAAGAAATTCTTCCATAAACAGATTTTAAAACAGATAATTCATTCCCATTTCTTTTTATTCTTTTTATACCATCTAAAGCAATTTTGTTTATTTTTTTTCTGGCCCATTCTATAGAAGCTAAGGATTTTTTTAACTTGTCAATACCTATTAACAAATCAAAAAGTTCATAGTAAAATTTATGTAATTTATCAAAATTTGGAAAAGACTTTACATATTTTTGTAATGTATTATTCATTATCGCTTTGACTGTTGATATTTTATTAATTATTCTTTCTCTTTTATCTCTAATACATATTTTCTTAGCTCTACCAAAAGCTTTATCCAATAGCTCATCAGCATTCAATATGTTTGGTATTTTTAGCATAAAATTTAATCTAAATTGATTATAAAATTATTTAAAATTGTAAAAGATAAATAAAACAGCTTGAAAATATTTAAAAAAATTTATCAAATAATATTATATAAAAATTGGTGAAGAGATGGAAGAAGGATTTATTATATCAAATAAGATAAGGAAGGCAGTATTTATAGAAATTGCGGCAGGAGAAAAATCTATAACGAGAATATCAAAAAAGCATCATTTGATAGAACATGTTGTTAAAAATGCTATAGAAGAATTAAAAAGACATGGAATCATCGAAGAAAAAAATGATGGATACGTTTTAACTGATTATGGAAAAAAATTATATGGTAAATTAAAAGGGAAAGACGCTTTATAATATGAGAGGAATAGTTGTACAAGGAAAAAAAGAAGCAGGAAAATATATTTTATTATATGAGAGCCAAATAATTGAAAAATTAAAAATGAAACCATTTATTGGAACTTTAAATTTGAAAGTTGAAAAAAGTTTCATAGATGATATCAGACAAATAGATGGAATATTATTGGATAAATTTGTAAAGAGCGGAATAAAATATGGAGATGTTAAATGTTTGCCTATAAAATTTTTTGATAAAAATGCATTCCTTTTGTTACCAGAAAAAAGCAATTATAAAGACATTATTGAAATAGTTGCTGAAGAAAATTTGAGGGAGAAATACATGTTAAAAAATGGTGACCAAATAAATATAGAATTTTTGCCATTTATTAAAAAAAGCAGAAAATATATAGTATATGCAAAACCATTTATAGGGAAAAAAGAGGCAAAAATTACAATTTTTTATGACTCAATTTTTGAAAATGGAAGAAGAGAACTATGCTATTTAAAGAAAACCAGAGATTCATACATTAAAACATTGCCAGAAAGAGAAGTTGCATGCATTATATATGAAAAAAATGAGAGAGAGGCATATGAAAAATTGGTTGAATTTGCAAATCAATTTCAAATAATGTCGCCAATAAGGAAAATAAAGTATTCGAAATTGAGCGAATTTCAAGTTGAAATAAAATTGAAGAAAAATTAGAATTCAAATTCTTCCTTTATTCTTTCCATTTCATAACTTTTAGATTCAATTTCAGGCTTTTTTATTATCGCCATAACTAAGGCAAGCAATACAATAAAAATAATTAATACTATTGAGAATATTATTAAGCTTAGCCATAGCAAGTTTAAAGGAAAGTAGAAATTTATAAAATAGCTTATTCCCAATGAAATCAAATATAAGAAAAAAATTAAGAGGGCAAATTTAAACAATTTCATTTTCCTAGCGTTTCATCTAAGAAAGTTCCTAAAATCCCACTTCTTCCAGAAGTTTCTTTTGGCAGAAAAGGAGATAAAGCCATAGCAAGATTATGCAATGTCATTGATTGCAAAATTATTTTTCCAGGCCCTCTTAAAGTAGTTAAAAATAATCCTTCCCCTCCAAAAAATATTGTTTTTATTCCTTTAACTCTTTGAATATCATAATCAACGCTTGCTTCCCATCCAACTACGCTTCCAGTATCAACTCTTATGCTTTCTCCCTCTTTTAATTCCATTTCAACAAAATCTCCACAAGCATGAATAAATGCCAATCCTTTGCCAGACAACCTTTCTAAAATAAATCCTTCTCCTCCAAAAAATATTGCTCCTAGCCTCTTTTGAAAAGCAATGCTCAAATCAACACCATCTTCAGCGCATAAGAAAGCATCCTTTTGAACAATATATTCTTTCCCACTATCTATTTCTAATGGCATTATTGTACCTGGAGCATTTCCAGCAAAACCAACAAATCCTTTTCCATTGATAGGAGAAAATTCAGTCAGAAAAAAAGTTTCTCCAGCAAATTTTCTTCCTATAGCTTTCAATAGCCCTCCTCTCGCTTTTGCTTCCATCTTTATGTTTGGACTCATATATACCATTGAGCCAGCCTCAGCAAATACTTTTTCTCCTTCCTCCAATTCAACAGTTACAATCTGTAAATTATCACCTGTTATTTTATATTTCATTTTATCACCTATGAAAAATCTTTAGAATAAATATAAATTTATCTGAATATTACATTTAATATGGTAAAAACTGGAAAAATTTTCGAAGTTGAAAGAGTAGAGATGGAAAATGTATTGAAAAAATTGAAAGATTTTAAAATTGAAAAAGAAATTGAAGGAATTAAAATAAAAAATGAGGTTAAAGATTTGACATTAAAAGAGGATTTAAAAGGAATATTTTGTCAAGACAAAATTATTGAAATATATCAGCATGGAGAAGTTAAGAAAGTAGTTAAAACTTTTGAAATTCCTTTTATTTTTTCTCCATATAACAAAAAAATTTTCTTAATTATTATGGAAAGGAAAAGAATAGCAAATAATATTGCAAATCAATTGAGCAAAATAATTTTTATGGAAATTGGAAAAATAACGGAATGTAACATAGCGCCAAATAAATTTAGGGAATTTCATGAAAAAAATAAAGAAGATACAAAGGTAATATTTTTTGATCAAGTAGATATACCAAATATAGAAAAATTGTCTCTATATGGCAATCAATTAGAAAATACAAATCTTTATAACGAATATTTAAAACATGGAGAAATATGGTATATTGTGCTAAAAGTCGGAAAAATGGTTATTGGAATAACAAGAAATTGTGTAGTAACATTATTTAGCAAAGAAGAAAAAAATTTTATTGAATATATAAAGAAAAATATTTTTCCTCTTATAGAATGAAAACAAATTTTAATAAAAATAGATTTATATTAAAAAATGAAAGATGCATTAGATGCATTTGATATATTTGCAATAGTTAAAGAATTGAAAGCATTAGAAGGATGCTATATTGATAAATTTTATCAGAAAGATGACGAAATTTATATAAAAATAAAAAAAGAGAGAAAAGAAATTTTCGTTAAAAATTCAAAATGGATTTGCATAAGCAAGCATCGAGAAGAAAGTTTGGAGCACCCACCTGCTTTTGCGATGGCGTTAAGAAAATACCTATCTAATGGAAAAATTTTGGAAATAAGGCAGCATGAGTTTGATAGAATAGTTATTTTTGAAATTAAAAAAGAAAAAAAATACAAGCTTATTTTTGAATTGATTCCAAATGGAAACATAATTTTGGTTGATGAGGAAGGGGAAATAATTATTCCATTAGTATACCAAAAATGGGCTCATAGAATGATAAAGAAAGGTGAAAAGTATATTTTTCCTCCTTTTAAGGAAAATCCAAATAAATTTTCTTTTGAAGAATTTAAAGAAAAATTTAAAGGAAAGGATGTAGTAAGGAGCTTAGTAAAAATAGGTATTCCAGGAAAATGGGCTGAAGAAATTTGTTTAAATGCTAATATTGAAAAAAGCAAGAAAATTGAAAAATTAAATGAAGAGGAAATTAAAGGGATATATGAGGAGATGAAAAATTTGTTTAAAAAATTTGAAAAAGGACATTTTGAGCCAATTATTGTAAAGGAAAATGGAAAAGATATAGATGTTCTACCTTTTCCAATAAATAAATATAGGGGAATGGAATTCGAAAAATTTGATATAGTTAATGAAGCTTATGATGAATATTATTATAGAAATTTGTATAAAAAAGAAAAGAAGATAAAGGAAAAAATATTTCGCCAGATAAAGCAGCAGGAAGAAGCAATAAAAAAATTTGAGGAAAAGGAGGAAAATTTGAGGAAACAAGCAGAAGCAATTTTTTCAAATTATGAACTAGTAAAAAGAATTTTAGAAGGAAAAGAAAAGGAAAAAATTAAAAGAAGATTATATCCCAAAATAATTGTTGATTTACCTTTTAAAAACGAAAGTATAGAAGTTGAACTTGATTTAAATAAGGGAGTATATGAAAATGCAAGAGAAAAATATGAAAAAAGTAAGAAAATGAAAGAGAAAATTAAGGGAGCCATTGAAGCTTTAGAAAAAAGCAAAGAAAAACTCAAAAGTTTAGAAATAGAAGAAGAAAAGAAAGAAAAGAAAGAAAAAAAAGAAAAAGAAAAAAGAAGAAGGAAATATTGGTTTGAAAATTATAGGTGGTTTATTTCTTCAGATGGAAATTTAATTATTGCTGGAAAAGATGCAAAAACAAATGAAAAAATAGTTAAGAAATATATGCAAGATAGCGATATATATGTACATGCTGATATACATGGAGCACCATCTTGTATTATAAAAGCTATTGATATATATGGTAAAAAGCTTGAAATAAGTGAAAAAACGATAAAGGAAGCTTGCCAGTTTGCTGCATCTTATTCAAAAGCATGGAATCAATATGCAACGGCTATGGTATATTGGGTATATCCTTGGCAAGTTTCTAAAAAAGCTGAATCAGGAGAATATTTGCCAACTGGCGCTTTCATGATAAGAGGAAAAAGAAATTATGAAAAATGTTCGTTGGAAATAGCAGTAGGAAATATATTAATTAATGGAGAAGAAAAAATTATAGGGGGACCACCTTCAGCAGTGAAAAAACATGCTAAAAAATGGGTAGTTTTTGTTCCAGGAAATGAGGATAAAAACAAGGTTGCAAAAAAACTAGCAGAAATTTTTGATTGTAGTATTGAAGAAATTCAAAAAGTTTTGCCAGGAAATGTTATGAAAAAGGAGGAAAAATTATGAAAGTTATCGAAGAGGATTTGAAAAGAGGCATGGTGAAGATAAAGATTCAAAGTAAAGAAGATTGCTGGCATTTATATAATTTAATAAATAAGGGGGATTTCATTTCAGCTTTTACATATAGAAGCAAGAAAAGCAATGAAAAAATAAGAAGCAAGAAATTGGAAAAAGAAAAAGTTTATTTAAAAATTGAAGTAACTGATAAAGAATTTCAAGAATTTATTGATAGATTAAGAATAAGGGGGAAAATTGTTGAAGGGCATGAAGAAATAGGAGCATATCATGCATTTAATGTTGAACCAAATATGGAATTAAAAATTGAAAAGGAATGGAAGGAATATGAATTAAAAAGGCTTGAAGAAGCAATGAAGAAGCATCCAAAAATAGCTATTGTTGCTATAGATGATGAACATGCTACAATTGCAATACTTCATGAATATGGTATAGAAGAAATAGCTACCATATTTTCTAATAAATCGGGAAAATTGTATTGTGGCAAATATGATGAAAAAGAATATTTTGGACAGGTATTAGCAAAGGTAAAAAATTTAAATTTGCCTTTGGCTATAGTTGGACCAGGTTTTGAAAAAGAAAAATTTGTTGAATTCGCAAAAGATGAGCTAAAAAATTTTATTGTTGATAATACTAGCTATGCTGGAATGGCTGGAATAAATGAAGCATTGAAAAGAGGAATTATTGAAAAAATTGCTAAAGAAAATAGAATTGCATTTGAAACAAAGTTAATGGAAAAATTGATGGAAGAAATTTCAAAAAATGGATTGGTTGCTTATGGGAAAAAGGAAGTTGAAAAAGCATTAGAGATGGGAGCAATTAAAGAGCTTTTGATAATAAATGACATAATAAGGAAAGAAGAAAAATTAATTAAGGAGGCAGAAAGGCAAAGAGCAAAAGTGTATATAATAGAGAGTAAAGAAGCAATACAAAAATTAGTTCATTTAGGAGGAATAGCAGCTTTTTTAAGGTATAAGATTAAAAATTAAAGATTAATCTTTAATTTTTGGTACAGAATAATGGTAGATAATTCTTATATCAAAGCTATTTCCTCTATCAAAAAATAATGGTTTTGTTTCTATTGATAATGTGATGCTACAATTTATTTTATTTAATGCTTCCTTATTTAATATCTTTTCAACTTCTTCCCTGCTGCCTGCCACTATTTTTTTATCTTTTGGCTTTTCTTTTTCAACAAATACTTCTATACTTTTATAGCTTGAAATTGAGCGAGAAAAAACCATTTCTGGTATTTCAATACTTGCTTCCATTTTATCTGTCCAATTCCACGGAAAAATTATTCCATGTAAATCTAGATTGTCTTTCCATTCTATAAACAATTCCACTTTGTGAATAACAGCGTTTTTTTCAGCTTCAATTGTGAATATCTCGTTCCATCCATTTTTTCCTACAAATCCATCCTGCCTAATCTCATCGCTTCTATCAACATAGCTAACTATGTATTCATTTTTCCTTACTTTTTCAGAAACAACATAAGTTTTTTCATGATATAAAATACCAATTATTGCAATAACAAGTATAATTATCCCTACCATTATAACTATTCTATCTTCCTTATCCATCTTAATAGTTAAGTTTTTTTTATTTATAAAAATTTAG
>CAZDCH010000021.1:0-13689 GCA_964503915.1 uncultured Thermoplasmatales archaeon | reverse complement strand
TTCAACTGGATGACCAACTGCATCTGCTTCTAATGGCCCAACAAAATATTTCCATATGAACCTATCATATAAAATATCTGGAAAAAGAATGAGCAATACAAAAAAAAGAATAATAAAAATTATTGCTATATGCTTAAAATTTAAATTTTGTAATTTAATAGACATAAATGGATATTGAGGAACTGCTAAAAAAAGTTAGGGATAAAAAAATAAGTATTGAGGAAGCATTGGATTATCTATGTGATTATCCATTTAAAAACATTGGTTTTGCAAAAATAGATTTTCATCGCAGAATAAGAAGAGGAATACCTGAAGCAATATTTGCTATTGGAAAAACAAAAGAACAAATAAAAAAAATTGTTGCCGAGATGATCGACAAAGAAAAAATATTCATTACTAAAGCAAATGAAGAAATTTATAATGAGCTTAAAAATTTTGAAAATTGCAGGTACTATAAAGAATGCAATATTATTGTAATAGGAAAAAAGGGAAAGAAAAAGGGAAAAGGATATGTTGCTATTGTATCTGCTGGAAGTAGTGATTTACCAATTGCAGAGGAGGCGGCAGTTACAGTAGAAGAATTGGGAAATAAAGTTAAAAGGATATATGATGTTGGTATTGCTGGAATGCACAGGCTAATTAGCTATATAAAAGAAATAAGAAATGCAAGCGTTGTAATTGCAATTGCTGGAATGGATGGAATTTTGCCAACTTTAGTATCAAACTTCACTTCTGCTCCAATAATTGCTGTGCCAACGAGCATTGGATATGGAACTGGCATCCATGGTTTATCTGCTTTAATGACAATGTTAAATAGTTGTTCACCTGGCATAGTTGTTGTTAATATAGATAATGGGTTTGGAGCTGGTATAGCTGCTCATTTAATAATGGAAAAGATAAGGAGGAAAAATGAATAGGATAGCTTACATTGATATAATATCTGGAATAAGTGGGGACATGTTTTTAGCAGCATTAATTGATGCTGGCTATCCATCAAACAAACTAAAAGAAGAACTTAAAAAGTTAGGAATAGATTTTGAAATTGAAATTAGAAAAGAAAAAGATGTAGTAGAAGCAACCTCAATTTATATTTATTCAAAAGAGGAAGAAGAAAGGAAATTAAAAGATATATTGAAAATAATTGATAATAGTAAGCTCAGCGTTGATATTAAAAAAAGAGCAAAAAAAATTTTTAAAGACTTAGCTAGAATTGAAGCAAAAATACATGGAATGAAGATAAGTGAAGTAACTTTCCACGAAATAGGAGCAGTTGATTCAATTGTTGATATTGTTGGCTCTCTTATTGCAATTAAGGGATTAAGGATAAAAAAAATTTATTCATCTCCTGTTTTAGTTGGGAAAGGAAAAATAAAATGCAGACATGGTATAATTCCAGTTCCAGCACCAGCTACAATTGAATTACTAAAAAATAAACCGGTTATTTTTATGCCCATAGAGGAGGAAATAACTACTCCTACAGGTGCGGCTTTGCTTGATATGGCTGAATTTTCCTATCCTAAAATGATAGTTGAAAATATTGGATATGGAAAAGGTAAAAAGAAGCTTGATATGCCAAATTTGTTGCGCATAATAATTGGAAAAGAAATAGATAATGATAAAAGTATATATATTGTAGAGGCAAACATAGATGATATGAATCCAGAAATATTTCCATATGTAATAGATAAATTGCTTAAAGAAGGTGCATTAGATGCTTTCGTTTTACCAGTTATTATGAAAAAGGGCAGGATTGGTAATCTATTAAAAGTTCTTGTAACTCATAAAAAATTGGAAGAAATAAAAAAGATTTTATTTGAAGAAACAACAACATTTGGAATAAGATATTATAAAGCGAGGAGAGATAAGTTGGAGAGAGAGGTTAAAAGGATAAATACAAAATATGGAGAAATTAGAGTAAAAATAGGTTATTATAATGGAAAAATTGTTAATATATCTCCTGAATATGAGGATTGTAAAAAAATTGCAATTAAAAAAGGAATACCAGTAAAAGAAATTTATGAAGAAGCTAAAAAAGAGGTAGCATCACTTTTTTAAACCTATTTTATTGTAATAAATGTGCTCCATTATAAAATTACACAAGTAATGAAGCAATTAGGCATTGAAAAACTTACTTTGCCCCAGCAAAAAGCAATTCCTAAAATTTTAAAAGGAAAAAACTGCCTAATTATTGCACCAACTGGCTTGGGGAAAACTGAAGCTGCTTTATTGCCAATTTTTCATTTATTTTTACAAGGAAATTTTCCTCCAATTAGCATTCTTTATATAACTCCTTTAAGAGCATTAAATAGAGATATGCTAAAAAGAGCTCTCAATTGGGGAAAAGTTTTGGGAATAAAAATTGCAGTTCGCCATGGAGATACGCCAGAAAGAGAAAGGAGAAGGCTTGCTATCAAGCCACCCGATATGTTAATAACAACTCCTGAAACCTTACAAATATTGCTTATTGGCAAAAATTTGAGAAAATCTCTAAAAAATGTTAGATGGGTAATTATAGATGAAATTCATGAGCTTGCTGAAGATGAAAGAGGATGTCAGCTTTCTGTAGCTTTGGAAAGGCTATATGAAATAGCTGGAGATTTTCAAAAAATTGGCTTATCTGCAACAGTTGGCTCACCAGAAGAAATTGCAAGATTTTTAGGAAAAAATGTTGAAATAATTGATGCAATGGAAGAGAAGAAAATAGAAATTGATGTTGAATTTGTTAAAAAAAAGAAAGAAGATTTTGAAATATCTCAAAAACTGGATATTGATTTGAAATCATCTGCTTTATTAAGAAGAATAAAAGAAGTAGTAGAAGAAAATAATGCAACATTAATTTTTGTAAATACGAGAGATACTGCAGAATTACTTTCAGCAAGATTAAGGGAAATTGGAGTTGATGTAGAAGTTCATCATGGTTCATTGTCAAGAGAAGCAAGAATAGAAGCAGAAGAAAAATTTAAAAATGGGGAAATAAAAGCATTAATTTGTACTTCTTCATTAGAATTGGGTATAGATATAGGGCATGCAGACTTTGTTTTACAATATAATTCACCTCGTCAAGTTGTTAGAATAATTCAAAGAGTTGGAAGAAGTGGACATAGGGTGGGCAAGATAGCTAAGGGAAAGATAATAACAATGAACATTGAAGAATATGCTGAAGCATTGGTTATTGCAAAAAAAGCATTGAAAAATGATATTGAAAAAATAAAAATAAGAAAGAATTCTTTATCTGTATTAGCAAATCAAATAATATCAATGGCAATAGAATATGGAAGTATTGAAATAAATAAAGTTTATGAAATCATAAAAAGAGCATATCCATTTATGAATTTGCCAAAGGAAAAATTTCTTAACGTTGTTCATCAGCTCTATAAGCAAGGAATAATCTGGATAAAGGACAATAAAATTGAGAAAAGGAGAAAATCAATATTTTATTTTATAGATAATATTTCGATGATTCCCGACGAAAAAAGCTATAATGTTATCGATTTATCGTCGAATAAAAGAATTGGTAAATTAGATGAAAGTTTTGTGAGTAGCTATTGCGAAGTTGGCTCAAGATTTATTATGAAAGGAAGGGCATGGGAAATTGTTAAAATGAATGGAGAAATATATGTTTCTCCAGCTACAAAAACATATATTGTTCCCGAATGGGTAGGGGAAGAAATTCCAGTTCCATTTGAAGTAGCGAGAGAAGTTGGAAAATTAAGAAGGCTGGTAAATGAAAGAAAAGTAAAAAATGAAGTAATATGGGAAGAAGTTAAAGAGCAGATAAGCAATGGATTTAAGTTACCATCTGATAAGCTAATAACTATTGAATATAAAGGAAATGCTATCTATATAAATACACATTTTGGAACAAAAGTAAATGAAACTTTTTCAAAATTGATTGGCTCTCTGCTTAGCCAAAGAATTGGAGAGAGTATAGAAATTGGGAGCGATGCTTACAGGATATATTTTAGGTTGCCATATAATATAGATGCTTCTATAATAAAAGAAATCATTTTTAGCATATCTCCTTATGCTATTGAAAGCTTATTAAAAATTATTTTAAAAAATTCTTCTTTTATAAAATGGGAATTAATAAAAGTTGCAAGAAAATTTGGTATATTGGAAAAAGATGCAGATTATGATAAAGTATCGAGATTAATTGAAATTTTTGAAAAAACTCCATTAATGGAAGAGGTGATCGAAAAAGCAATTTGGGATAGAATGGACATTGAAAATACAAGGAAAGCACTGGAAATGATAAGGAAAGGAGAAATAAAAATTGAATTGCAACCTCTATCTCCAATATCATTGGAAGGAGAAAAAGCAAGGCGCGAATTTTTAAAGCCAATTGGCATAGATTTAACAACTCTCGAAGCATTAGAAAAAAGATTAAAGGAAACTAGGATAAAGATGAAATGTATAAATTGCAACTATGAAACTGAAACAAGAGTTTATAGAGCTCCTATTGTCTGTCCAAAATGCGGCTCAAAAATGTTGGCTGTAATAAAAAAGGAAATAAAGGATAAGAGATGGCTCATTAAAAACGCTTCTTTAGTAGCTTCTTATGGCAAAAAAGCTATTTTTGTATTGGCTGGATATGGAATAGGCCCAGATACGGCAGCTAGAATTTTAGCAATGCAAAAAGATGGCAATGAATTATTAAAGGAAATTTTAAAAGCAGAAATTTTATATTCTAGGACAAGACAATTTTGGGAAAAAAATGAGCAGAATTAAACAAAAAATAAGAGAAAAAATATGGAATGAAATGGAAGCTAAGCATATATCAACTTTTCCACCCCCTTATGGAAGAATACCAAATTTTATTGGAGCTGAAAAAGCTGCAGAGAGATTGGTTAGTTTAGAAATATGGAAAAAAGCTTTTGCAATAAAAAGCAATCCAGATAGTCCACAAAAATTTGTAAGGAAAAAAGCTTTGCAAGATGGAAAAATTTTGTATATGGCTGTTCCTCGTTTAAGAAAAGAAAAGTGCTTTATTGAATTAAAAGGAAAAAATTTGGCAAATTTTGCTTCTTCTATTAAAGGAGCTTTCAAATATGGTAAGCTAGTATATCCTTGGGAAATGGAAAAAATCGATTTAATAGTAATGGGGAGTGTGGCAGTAAATAAAAAGGGATGCAGAATAGGAAAGGGAGGCGGATATAGTGATATAGAATATGCAATAGCAAGAGAATTAAAAATAGTTGATGAAAATACGCCTATTGTAACAACTGTTCATGACATACAAGTTATAAATGAAGAAATTCCTATGGAAAAACATGATGTTCCTATCGATTATATCATAACACCAACAAAAGTTATGAAAGCAGAAAGAATGTATAACAAGCCCCATGGTATAATATGGGAAATTTTAGATAAGGATATACCTATTTTGAAGATTTTGAGGGAGGGCAAACCTAAATAAAATTTAAATCCAAAATCAAAAAATCTAAAAATTAGGAAAATTAAAATAATATTATAAATTTAAAAAAAATTAAAAATGATAGAAGTTAAAAATTTGAGAAAAGAATATGATGGGATAGTTGCAGTAAATAACATATCATTTGAAGTTAAAAAAGGAGAAATTTTTGCTTTGCTTGGCCCAAATGGAGCTGGAAAAACAACTACTATAAAAGCAATTTTAGGCCTAATAAATTATGATGGAGAAATTTATATAGAGGAAAAAAATGCAAGAAATAAAGATATTAAAAAATATATAGGATATTTGCCTGAAATAGTATCATTTTATGACAATCTAACAGCTTTACAAACTTTGCAATTTTTTGCTGAATTGAAAGGCGTAGATAGATATGAATGTATCAAATTACTAAAAGAATTTGGATTAAAAGAAAGTGCAAACAGGAAAGTTGGAGAATTTTCAAAAGGAATGAAACAAAGATTAGCTTTAGCTCAATGTTTGCTGGGAAAACCAAAATTACTCATTTTAGATGAGCCAACTTCTGGCTTAGATGCTTTAGGAGCTTATGAAATAAGAAATAAGATTAAGGAAATGAATAAGAAAGGAGTTACAATTTTATTATGCTCTCACATTTTGTCAGAAGTTCAGGAATTGGCAGATAGAGTTGCAATAATGGATAAGGGAAAAATAATTGCAATGGATACTGTTGAAAATTTGGGCAAAATGCTTAATATTCAACCAAAATTGAAAATTGAAGTTGAAAAAATAACAGATGCTTTAATAAAAAAAATTGAAGAAATTGTAAAAGAAATAGAGGTGAAGGAAAACATAATAGAAGTAAGCTGTCCTCCTGATTTAAAATTGCAAATTATAAATGAGATTGAAAAAGAAACAAAAATAATTGATTTTAAAACAGTAGAACCAACTTTAGAAGAAATATTTATAAAAATGGTGAAAAAATGAAAGAAATTTTTGCTATTGCAAAGAAAGAATATATGGATAATTGGAGGAATAAATGGATTATTGCAGTTTCGGCAATTTTTCTGATATTAACTCTTGTAACATCTTATTTTAGCAAGGGAAAATGGAGCGATATGAGCACAACAATTGCGGGAATGATGTTATGGGTTGTGCTCCTAATTTCAATTATTTCTTTAATGCTTGGTTATGCAACAATTGTTGGAGAACAAGAAAAAGGCTCATTGCCTCTTCTTCTTTCATATCCTGTTAGTAGAGAAGAGACAATATTAGGAAAATTTTTGGGGCTTAGTTGCGTAATAATATCTACTCTTCTTGTTGGATTTGGATTTGCTGGCATTATAATTGGAATAAAAGCTGAAATCAATTTGATAGAATATTTTTCTTTCATATTTGCATCCATTTTATTTGCATTAGTATATTTATCTATTGCAATATTTTTTTCCTCTTTTCTTAAAAAAAGGTCAACAGCAATAGGAGCTGTGATTTTTTTATGGTTTCTTTTTTCAATAATATGGGATATGATATTAACTGGATTACTTATTATTAATTACGGTCTTAATTTTATAGAAAAAGGGGGGTGGATGGCTCCAAATTGGTATTACATTGCAGCTATTATAAATCCAAATGAAGCTTTTGGAATATTTGTAACTACAATTATTAAAATGGAATGGATGAGAAGATTGAAACTCCCCTCATATTATAATCCATATGTTGCTGGAACAATACTGTTTTTATGGACTATAATATCGCTTTCATTAGCAATTTATATTTTTAGGAAAAGGGATTTATAAGCTAAAAGTTAAAAGCTAAAAGCTAAAAATTATAAAAATTTTGCAACTTCTTCTGCTACACTTACTTTACTATATGCAGATTCAATTGTATCTGTTGCTATTATTTCCTTACAGCCAGCTTTTAAAATTCTTTCATCAGCATTTCCAATAAACAAGCCATGTATACAAGCAACATATATTTCATTTCCCTTTAACGATTCTATCGCTTTTATCATTGTTCCTCCAGTTGATATTATATCATCTATTATCAATATTCTTTTTCCTATAGCACCTATATCCTTTACTTCCATAATTACTTCATTGCTGCTTATCCTCTTCTTCTCAAAATAATTATAATCACATTCCATTATTTTTGCTGCTTTTTTTGCCATTTCTAAAGCTCCTTTATCTGGAGCAATAACAACATCCACTTTTCCCTTAAAATATTTTGCTATTACTGGCACAGCATCGCATATTTCTACATTTTTATCGAAAAAATTTTTAATGTGTTCCTTGTGAGGATTTATCAAAAATATACGATCTGCATCCTGCTCTATCAATTTTGCCATTTTTTCTGCACTAATTGCCTCTCCCTTCTCAAATATTTTATCTTGCCTCCCATAGCCATAATATGGAATAATAACATCTATCCTATTTGCAATTCTTTTCAAAGCATCTTGAAGCAGGAAAAGCTCTATTATATTTTCATCAGGATAAGTATTTTGTACAATTATTGCATGTTCCACATCATCATTAATTTTTACATAGCATTCTCCATCTGGGAATCTTTTTATAGAAACATTAGCAATTTTTATTTTTAGCTTATTAGCCAAATTTTTTGCAAGCATTGGCGACGAGGAGCCAGCAACAATTTTTTTCATAAAAGGAATTTATAAAAAGTTTTTAAATTTTTAAAAATTTTAAATTTTAAATTAAAGTTTTAAATTTTAATTAATTGCTCTACTATTTTTACAAAATCTTCTTTACTCGCTCCAACTATTTCAACATCCTTAAATAAATCATAAATAACCTTACTAATATTGCCAATTTCTACGCCTCTCAATTTCTCTTCCAATTCCTCAATTTTTTCTTCTGGATAAATAAAAAAATCTCCTGTAAATTTAATATTCTTTATCCTATTGTTTTCTACTTCCAAGCAACATTTTATGAGCTTTCCCGATTTTATCTCACCTTTTAAAATTCCATTCTTTGCTTTCATATTTTTTCCTTAATTTTTTAGCAATTTCAATTTCCTCTTTTCTTAATTTGCCATTGTAAAACTCAATTTTCATTTCTTCTTCAAATCCTTTTTTTATAGCTTCAACAACTTCTTTTTCATTTACTTTGCCTATCTCTCTTTCTATAGAAGTAACCCTCTCTTTAATGCTTTTTATTTCCTTATCGCTAATTTTTTCCTTACTTACTTTCAATAATGAAAACATTTTTTCAATATCTACTTTTAGTAAAATTGTTCCATGTTGTAAAATATTTCCATATCTTCTTGTCTGAGCACTTCCTGATATCTTCTTTCCATTTACGATAACATCATTTATACCAGCATGCCTTGCATTCAGCCCAATATATTTTAATCCTTTTGCAAGGCAGCTACAAATTACTTCATATGATTTTAAAATATTTGGCATATATTTTTCTGGGCAAATAAATGAATATGTTATTTCTCCTTTTTCATCATGATATACTGCTCCTCCACCAGTTATCCTCCTAACAACATCTATTCCATATCTATTGCATTTTTCCAAATTAACTTCTTCTTCAATGCTTTGAAAATATCCTATTGAAATTGCAGATGGCTTCCATTTATATATTCTTACTGTTGGTTCTCCTTTTATTAACAATGCTTCATCAATTGCCATGTTTTCATATGCATTCCTGTAATTATGCAAAATGAATCTAAATTTCATGAAATAAAAAATGAATTTAAAATTTAACTATTTCTAAAAAATTTGCAGTTAACAAGGAAATAAATATAATTGGAGCCATCGGATATGAAATATAAATTTTCACTTTTTTACAATATTTCTTCAATTCTTCTATTTTTTCTTTCGTTAATTCATCTTCTGCCAATATTTTAATTCTTTCCTTTCCTTTTAATGCCCTATATATTCTTAGAATTATGGAGGTTTCTTTTTCTATCCTGATAATTTTTCCATTTTTAATTCCTATTTTTTCTGCCAATAATTTACCAACCAATTCTTCAGATAACTCTGTTTCTTCTTTACAAGGTAAAAAAGACCCCAATATATCTCCTATAATAAAAAATGAAACTGCTGTAACATAAATTGAAAAAGGAGGGAATAAAGCATTTGAAATAAGATAAATTGAAAGAGTTAATAGAGAAATTGCTGAAACTGTTGATAAAAATTTGGCAATATTTCCTTTTTTCATTTCTTCAATTAATCCAAATACAAAATAATGGGCCATTGATATTAAACCAAGCCATATGAAAAAATTTGGTATAAAATAAATGTTATATGGATATATTAAAGATATTATTCCCATAGTTAATTTTGCATCTCCTCCTCCCCATATTCCTGCTTTCCATATAAGCCATAAAAATATGAAGGAAATTGCTAATGGTATATAATAATATGGATTCAACTTTAATATGCATATAACAATTCCAATAAAAATCATAGGAAAAGTAATTGCATTTGGTATTTCCATGTATTTTAAATCAAAATAGCAAGCAGCAGCAGAAAATATTATGGGCAATATTATATGCATGCAGATGGCTCCTCCCCTCCATGCCAGCTTAGACGAGGGCGAATCCTTATTATATGAATAGCTTCTGAAGTATCATCTATTATTAATGCAACTCCTTTTTCTGTTCCAATTTTTTTAATTGCTTCCTTAATTTCTTCATGCATATAAGTAGGGCGTATTTTATTTAATGCGTTTATATCTTCCTGGGATGTTAAGCGATGACATATTATAATATCGCTATGAGAAAGTACTTCTTGGTCCAAAGAACTTGGTCTTTGTGTTGCTAAAATTAAAGATACTCCAGGCTGTCTTCCTTGTCGCATCCATTGCTTAATAAGAATTTCTTTAGATAAACAATCTTCTAATGGAAGAAAAACATGAGCTTCATCTATTGCAAGCCATACTAATGGTATATTCATATCAATTTCTTTTTCCTTTATTTTTGCTTCTTCATATTTCTTTCTCTCCCTAACTCTAGCTTCAAATATTTTCCTAGCAATTATTGCAACAATAATTATTTTCAATTCTTCTGGATAAGGACTGATATCAAGTATTGTTATTTCTCCTCCTTTTATGATTTCTTCTAATTCGAGACCTTTTTTATCAAATATCTTCCACGATTTTGCCATATGAAGAAAATTTTGAGTAATTATTTTCGCTTCATTATCTATTTTATTATCATTTTCAATAAAATTTATTAAATCATCTATTGAATATTCTTTTCCTTCTAATTCATTAATTGCTCTTCCAATAATTGCGCTTATATAGCTATTTAAAGGCAAGTTAAACAATCTTGACCAATGAAATACATCCATATCAGATGTTTTTAGCAAAAAATTTTTGGCAGAAATTCCTTTTTTTATATATTCTTTTACATTTTCCTCTGAAGAAAAAATGTTTATATTAAAGCCCATTGGTTGGAGTTTCCATTTTTCCAACAACTTTTTTTCTTTTTTGTTGGGATAAAAAAATGTCCAAAAAATCCCAAGAGTATCAATAATTAAAATACCAATATTTTTCCTTATATTCTCTTCAAGAAGAGCAATTTCTTCAATAAATGTTCCCATTGTATATGATTTTCCATAACCTCTTTTTCCACATATCAAAATAACATGAGGTTTTGCACAGTCAATATAAACTTCAGAGCCTAAAGAACCATCTAATGCAAAATATCTTCCAACACGTAAAATTGCTTTATCAATTTTTTCCTTCCTTCCTAAAATATAAATTTTCTCCATCGAAAAATATATAGGTAAATAATTAATTAATTTTTACTTGACATGCAATTATGTTGTTAGGAGGGAGGGAGGCATTAGAGTTGCCATAATAGATTGTGAAAATTGTGAAAATAGTTCTTCATTGCTAGATAAAAATTGTAGAAGAAATATTTTTCAAATATTGCTAAAAGAAGCAGATATTGGCAAATTGATTTTAAATCATCCTCTTGTCAAGATTTTTTATGGTAAATCTTTTGATTTATTAAAAAGCATAACAAATTTTTTGGAAAGATTGCATTCAATAAACATAAATGATTTTTTGGGAAATGATGAAAGATGCAAATCATGCAATGAAAGGAAAATAAAAAAATTTAATGAAATCATTAACATTTCTTTTGAAAATCCAATAGAAGCTTTTAAAAAATTAAAAAGAGAATATGAAACAAATAGGAAAAAACCTATTATTTTATCATGCAGTGAATGTAGAAAAAAATACTTAAAAACATTATTGGATGTCATTGAAACACTAGATAATAAAATAAAGGAAAAAGATAGCAGTTTTTATTATATGTATGAAATGCAACCTTATGTTCGCCCCATATTTTTTGATACATATATCTATTTAGCTCCTCCACCTGATGCAGTATTTATAAAAAAATATGAAATAAAGAGTAAAGGGCGCCCTGTTGAAGTGTCTTTATATTTGCTTTCTACTCGTCCAGAAAAACTTTATTTCATTATTCCTCCAGAATATAACCTATCATTAAAAGAATTGAAAATATTGCAAAAAGTTAGAGAAAAACTTTCCAAACATAGGCCAAAAGATTCTTCTTTTATGGAGCCTGAAACTTCAAGAGAATATTTTCTTAAATTTGCAAAAGAAACAATTAAAAAAATTGCAGAAGAAGAAAATTATAGCATCGATATAGAAAAACTTGATATGCTTTCAGATATATTTGCTAAATATACAGCTGGCTTAGGAATACTTGAAGATTTATTGCTTGATAAAAATATTCAAGATATTTATATTAATGCTCCAGTTGCGAATAATCCATTACATATAGTATGGCGGGGAGAAGAATTTACTTCAAATATATACTTATCTGAACAAGATGTTGAAGCTCTTTCATCAAAGCTAAGGAGCTTAAGTGGTAGACCCTTTTCTGAAGCTTCTCCAATTTTAGATATGGGAATTGAAAAATATGGTTATAGAATTGCAGCAATTTCGAATCCATTAACTCCAAAGGGAGTTGCTTTTGCAATTAGGCGCCATAGCATTACTCCATGGACCTTACCAAAATTCATTTCATATAATATGCTTTCTCCATTAGCAGCTGGATTATTAAGCTTTTTTGTAGATGGTCAAGCAACCATATTAATTGCTGGAAGTAGAGGAGCTGGAAAAACTTCATTATTATCATCTTTAATCTTAGAAATTCCTCAAAGATATAGAATTCTTACGCTTGAAGATACTCCAGAACTTCCAATAGATTATTTACAAAAATTGGGATACAAAATCCAATCTTTAATTACGCAACCTATAACAGCAATAGAAAGCAGTGGAGTTGACCCAAAAACAGCTTTAAGAACTGCCCTCCGTCTTGGAGAATCTGTTTTAATTTTGGGAGAGGTGAGGGGGGAGGAAACTAAAGTATTGTTTGAAGCAATGAGAGTAGGAGCAGCTGGAAATGTTGTTTTAGGAACAATACATGGCGCAACAACAAGAGATGTTTTTGAAAGAATTGTTTATGATATTGGCGTACCAGCTACATCATTTAAAGCAACAGATATTATTGTTATTGCTTCTCCAATTAGAATTGGAGGAGGAATAGAAAGGAAAAGGAGGGTTGTGCAAATATCTGAAGTTGTTAAAAGCGGATGGGGGAAAGATGCAGACCCTGATAAGATTTTTGCAGATATAATGATCTATAATCCTGAAAAAGATGAGCTTGAATCAACTGATTTATTGGAAATGGGACAATCTGAAGTTATTGGAAAAATAGCGAGGGAATGGGGAATAAGTATTGAAAATGCATTAGAAAATATATATTTAAGGGCTAAAATAAAAGAGGAAATTGCAAATTATGGAAAAATAAATAAAAATGTTTTAGAAGCAAAAGCAGTTAGAGATGCAAATAATGCTTTTTGGATGCTAATTGAAGAAAGCAAAAAGGAATATGGAAAGCCAAATTATAAAGAGATTGAGATAAAATGGATAAAATGGTTTAAGAAATATGCAAGATCCATTTGAGAAATATTGTAAAGTAGCTGCTAAAAAATTTTCGTGGATAGTTGGAGATATAGAAAAATTTAAGAAGAAAGTTGAAAAAAATGTATCGAAAGAATTTATTGAATCTTTAAATTTTACTGGATTGGATGTTGAACCACACGAAATTTTTATTTTTTCATATGGTGCTGCATTCATATCGCTTATTTTTGCATTATTTTTGGATTTCATTATAATTGCTTTTTATGATTTTTCATTTGGAAATATGGGATATGTTACAATTTTATTAATGATTGGGATAACTATTTTATTTCCTATAATAACAATACAAATTATAAGCGATTATCCAAAAACAAAAGC
>CAZDCH010000020.1:0-14577 GCA_964503915.1 uncultured Thermoplasmatales archaeon | reverse complement strand
GTAGGAATTCATGAATTTGTAAAGGGAAAGAGAATCAGTTATGCAACACAGCAACATAAAATAAAACTTTATCTATTCCAGATTTATCAGTAGCGTTTGCTTTTATAGTTATCTCCCCAAATATTCAACATTGATTGGAATATTTATTATGCTCTATAAAATCTTCTGCTTTCTCAACCTACATTGCTCCAAATCCAATTGTTTTTAAGATTCCCCTTTCTTCAAGTTTTTTAATAATTGCTGCATCATGCCCTGTTGCATCTATTACTATTTAGCCTCTAAAGCAACTGGATCAACACACGTAATTTGGCGAGGTAAAGCTTCAACTGGCGTCCAATTTAAAACAACCCCAGCAATTCTATTTTTTCCTTTAAAACACAACATCTTCAAATGAAGTCATATTTGCAAATTTTACCCCAGCATCACTATTGTTTAAATTTTTTTCTCAAGAATTTCATTCATACTGCCAGTTCTATATCCAATTAAATCCAAACATATCCAAACATATCCAATTTTTTTAAATTTACCTATAATTTCTTTTCTTAACTTGTCATCTAAAAATCTTTTTATATCTTTTTCATCAACTTCAATTCTAGCCAACTTTCCATGATGTCTAACTCTAACAATTTTAAACCCATTTTTCTTCAAGAATTTTTCTGCTTCCTCAACCATTTTTAATTCATTTCTTGTTATTTTGTGACCATATGGAAATCTGCTAGCCAAACAAGCTTCAGATTGTTTATTCCATGTTGGTAAACCCATTTTTTTTGATAAATATCTAATTTCTTTTTTACTTAATTTTGCATTTTGCAATGGGCTCAAAATATTTTTTTCTATTAACGCTTTTCTTCCCGGCCTATAATCTTTTAAATCATCAATAGTCGAACCATCTAAAATGTAATTTATATTCAATTTTTTTGCAATTTCCCATAACTTTGAAAATAGTTCTATTTTACAATAATAGCATCTATCGATTGTATTTGCTATAAATTTTTCGTTGTTTATCTCATTTGTTGATATAATATAATGGTTTACTCCAAGCTTTTTTGCAATTTTTTTTGAATATTTCAATTCTTCTTTACTAAATATTTCTGACTTTGCTGTAACAGCGAAAACATTTTCTATTCCCAAAACATCAATACATATTTTTAAGAGAAAGGTTGAATCGACTCCTCCTGAAAATGCAACTAAAACTTTTTTTAATTTTTTAATTTCTTTTTTCAATTTTTCAAGCTTTTTCATTTTCCTACAGGTACTACAAGTAAAGGAATGAAATTTTTTCCAGTAAGTAAAATATTTCGAATTTTCGATATATCCGTAGGGGTA
This sequence comes from uncultured Thermoplasmatales archaeon, assembly GCA_964503915.1. Classification (GTDB taxonomy): domain Archaea; phylum Thermoplasmatota; class E2; order UBA202; family JdFR-43; genus JAPDJP01. Next base: position 13,251 of record CAZDCH010000020.1, on the reverse strand, counting down.
GCAATATTTGCTGATAGATTCCAAGCAGTTGCTTCTAATAAGATATTATGAGCAGATGCACCAGCTTCGTGATACCATAACCATCTATATTCTTCCGTTGATAAATCATCCCATAGGCCTATCATTCCCCTGGCTTTTCTCAAATCTAATAATGAAATGATAATGAGAGGAGCTGAAGAGATTTGCATGGAAGAAGCATTTGCTATTTCATTTCTATAATCTCCATTTCTTATCTTTACTAAACAATGCAAAACTGGCAAATTCCACATATAATATCTATATAAACCAGCGAAATATCTGTAAATACCACAAGGAGTAATGGCATATATACAAAGTGGATAATATGCATGAGCGCTAGGTAATACCCTGTGCCTAATTATTGGATTTAATTCAGCTTCAGAATCATCAATGTAATAAGAAAATCCATATGAAGCCCATAAAATTTGTGATAATTCTTGTAAACTTATATTTCCTGTTAAGTTTTCTTTTTCCCTTCTTTCTTCTATAGCTGTAGATAAAGAAATTGTTGAATTTTTAATACATGGCAAACTAAAAGGAAGAAGCATAGGCTTATAAATAAAATCATATGGATATTTTGGATAACCTAACGGCATTATTATTTTTGCTATTTCATCTGATGGTAAACCAATTTTGTGTAAAGTAAAACCAACTGTTACAACAGTTCCTAGTTCTAAAGCATTTGCCATAAAAGCAATATTTCGTGCAATTTCTCCTATTAGAGCACTTGATAAATTTTCATTGTCATTTTTGCTTTTATTCCATACAATTCCAATTTGAATTGGAGCATCATATTGAGCAACATCTTTTCTATAATCTCCTTCCTTGAATAATATTAAAGAATGCTTCTTTGGATTGTATTTATAAACTGCATCTTCTTTTAATACATATACTTCTGCGCTATATTTTCCATCTATTGCATAAACTGTTCTTTTTCCATATTTTGTATAACCATAAGCAGCCCAAAGAATAGTTGATAGCTTTTCATCTTCAACAAGCTTTTCGGAAAATTCTCTTACTGATACTCTACGGGCAATCGAAATTTCTAAAGGTAGATCAACTTTTAATGGAGGAGGTAAAAGGAATTCATCTTGAACATTAAAATGAAAAACAGGTATAAGCGAGCTTATTATAATCATTATTGCAAGATATTTCATATAAAATAATAAAATTTTTGATATAAAAATTATTTTATTTCTTGCTTATACAAAAGTTTTTATAAAGAAATATATAAACTCATTGAAATGAAAAAAATAGGTGAAATTGTTGAGCCATTGCATAGCTATATACAGGAAATAATAGTTATTCCAATTGAAAATTTAAAAGTTATAGAAATACAAAGAAAGCCTTCTGGATATCACATTAAAAGATTAGCAGAATCAATAAGGAAAATAGGATTTGTAACTCCTTTAATTACAATAAAGGAAAATAATCAATTTATTATTATAGATGGACAACATAGATTTTTAGCTGCTAAAGAACTTGGAATAAAAGAATTGCCATGCATAGTAATTCCAAACAAATATGCAAATGAACTTATGGAATTAAATGTTGAAAAAACAATGTCATTGAAAGAAAAATGCTATGTTGCATTAAATGTATATCGTATTATCATGAAAGAAAAACCAAATATCAAAGAAAATGATGTTGAAATTTTGGATGCTATTGAATATCCCTATTTCATAACTTTAGGTTTATCCTATGAAACGCATCCAAAATTTTTTGGCTCAGCCTATGAATCAATGGCAAGAAGAGTTGACCAATTTTTGGGAGAGGAAATAAAGGAGGCATATGAATATAGAAAGAGCTTGGCAAATAAGCTTATTGAAATAGATAATTTAACAAGACAGGCAATGGAAAAAATAGAAGAAATGGGTATATCACATCCTTTTCTATACAAAGAAATAATCTCATTTTGTAACCCAATAGGAAGAAAGAGGAAGGTTGATGTTACAATGGAAGAATTGATAGAATTGTTGAGAATGAATTTGCAGGAATTAATTAAAAATCCAGAAAGATTTAGAGAACATGAATTTGAAGTATAAGGCAAATATGATAAGGTAGCGATTTTTTTTTAACAACTTTTTTATTTTGCTTTTAGTTTAATTACGTTTATAATATGCTATTTTGTTAAAAACATTTACATATCTATATTTATAATTTGTTTAACTTTTTCGATACTTACTATTCCTTATCCCTTTTCTTCACAATATGAATTAGCAACAAACGGAATATTGATTAAAAGAAAGATAAGGTATTCTTATTCCTTATCATATTACAAATTTCAGCTTTAAAGGGATTAGATTGTGGCTGGTGGTTTATATGGGTATTTTGGCTTGTTTTATATTTCAAATTTAGAAAAATATGGGCTTTGACAAGAAGGAAAAATATTATAATAGAAGGAAAAAAGAAATATGCAATTAGTCCAGAAAATCCTAAAGAATTTTTAAGAAATTTAGAGCAATTGGTTGGGAAAAATTTGGAAGAAATTGCGGAAGAAATTGGGTAAATTAATATAAAGTTAGCAAAAATGTATATTTATGAAAGTAGTGGGCATATTTGTTGTTTTTCTACTATTTTCCTATTTTCCTCCCTCTATATCTGATGCTTATGAAATTTCAACCCAAGATGGATTAACATTATATATTGATAAAGAAGACCCATCTATTCAATACATTACAATAGATGGAATTTCCGTTTCTAAAGAAAAACAACCAGCAGGTTTTATGCTACTTGACATCGAAAAAGAAAATCTGAGAAATGTTAGTATTGCAGATTTTAGTTCCTTTAAAGGGCAATTAAAAATGGAAAATAATAAAATAATGCAGCAAGCTAATCAATTTGATTTTCATTTAAAAGCCTTTTATATAGCATATCCAAATTATATTAAAATTGAAGGAAAATTAACAAATTTAGCAGATAGGGAGAGAGCAATAGTGTTTGCATATTCATTACCCTTTGATGCCATAAATGGTATATGGTGGGATGATATCAGGAATTACAGAAATATTGAAGAAAAGAAAATATATAGAGGAAATATTTTTTATAGCCCTCATTTTCATAAATTTTCTTTAAGATACAATGAATATCCTTTTTCTGCCCTTAATATAAATACTATTGGCTTATCATTTGCAATAAGGCTTGATAATCCAGCAATATTTCGTATAGAATATGATAGTAATGTGCATCGATATTACATAACTTTTGATTTTGGCTTTTCAAATTTATCAACAGCCAACTTCTCATTTATAATTTATAGGATAAATGAGTGGAGCTTCAGATGCGCAGCCCATCGTTATTATCAATTTTATCTACAATTTTTTGAAAGAAGAGCAAATAAATATGGAAATTGTGCTCCTCATGTGCATTATGTCTATTGCTGGAAAGATGAAAATAAAATGAGAAATTTTCATTTTGCATATGATTTGCCATTTCCAAAATATTTAAATGAGCATTCTGTTGAAGAGCTTATTAAAACAAATAAAAAGCTTGGAATCGATACGCTTGTATTTTCAATAGGAGGAATTTCATATGGAATAAGAATGGAAAGAGAAGAATTTGAAAAGTATTTTAAAAGAGGACAAAGAAAAATTTTAAATGAAGAAGACGTATATGAAGCTTTAACAATTTTTAAGGAAAAATTAGAAAAGGAAGAAAATAAAATTAAGGAAATGCCACCAGATAAACAATTTGAAGCAAGATTAAATAGCAGTATTATAGCTGCCAATGCAACAAGAATATTTAACAATGGTTGTGGATTTTACCAAAATGATGGAGATGCTGTTATAACACCAGAAGATGTTTCATATTTTACTGGAATACAAATATTTGTTAATCATAATCCAAAAATTCCTGATAGAAGTAAAAAATATCCATATACAAATTTTGCTCATATGCTTTTATACTATAGAGATGATTTTGGATTAAGATTTAATGGAAAAAGAGTAGGTGCAATAACTTTTCTTGATAAATGGGAGGAAAAAGGAATTTGTATAGATGGAATAGTAGCAGATTATCTATTTATTATTGGAGAAGATAAAATAAAAGGAGATGATTTCCTTTATAATCATAATAGGGAACATTTTAAATATACAGATTTGCCATTAACTTTTGATTACAGGAATAAAAAACCAGCTATATATAATCCATTTTCTTTTTGGGAATTCATTAAATTCACAAGTGAGGAATTGCATAATAGGAATAAATTGTTGGCTGGAGGAGATGTTTCATCAGTAAATTCATTTTTCTTTCCATATATAGATATTTTAACTACTGAAATAGGAACAACAACAGTGTATGATGCTTTGAATGATGAATATGCAAATAGCTTGAGAACATTTGCTTATCATAAGCCATTTTATATATTTTATAATAGACAGGGCTCAAGCTATAAAGAAATGAGTAAAGAAGAAGTGGAATATTATATCCAAAATTGCTTATTTTATGGATTATATCCAAGCTTTCATGTCTCCCATTATGGAAATCTAAGCAATCCAAAATCAGATAGTTATTGGGCAAATAAAAAATTGTGTAAGAGAGATGAACATTTGTGGGCTATATATATGCCAATCATAATTGAATTAGATAAAGCAGGATGGGAGCCCATAACATATGCAAAAGCTGATAATGTTGAGATAGAAAGATTTGGAAAAGAATATTTTACAATTAGGAATTTTTATGATTCTTATAAAAAATATGAGTTGGTGATAGAAGCTGATAAGTTAAATTTAAGCGATAATATAAAAATTAAGGAACTTATTTCCGACAAATTTGTAAAATATGAATATAGAGATGGCAAAATAATCATAAAAGGCGGGATAAAAGGAAAAGCAACTAAAGTTTTTAAAATTTATAAGGGAAATTCCCTCATTTATGTTTTTAATAGAAAAATTTATCCATATAAGAAAACTATTGCATTTCCAAAAAATATTCATGAATTCTTGTATCATTTGTTAACTCTGGATGAAAAGCCAATGCTAGTAAATTATTTTGTTGGCAAGCAACAATGTAATCGTTTAACTTTGCTAAAACTTCTACATTATTTTCAACTTTTAAAATTACAGGAGCCCTTATAAAAACTGCTTCAAATCTCCCTATTTTCTTTATATCAATTTCTATTTGAAAACTCTCCCTTTGTCTCCCAAAAGCATTTCTTTTTACCCATATATCCATCAATTCTAACAATTTGGTTTTAGTTTTAGCAATTTGCTCATCTCCATGCTTTGCTAATAAAATGCTTCCTGCACAAGTTCCCATTATTGGTTTTCCCTCATCTGCAGCTTTCTTAATTTCTTCTGCAACTGATTCTTTAAAAATCAATTTGCTTATTGTTGTGCTTTCTCCTCCTGGCAATATTATTGCATCTGCATTTCTTATTTCCTCTTTTTTTATTGTTGCGAAAGCTTTTCCTTTAATTCCTGATTTCTCTAAAGCTTTGTTAGCCATATGAACATGTTCTTCAAAATCTCCTTGAGCAGCTATAACTGCAATTTTCATATACCTCTAATTTGCAATTTTTCTTCCAACTCGCTAATTTCCTTTCCTTTCATTGCTTCACCTAGACCTTCAGATGCCTTTACAACAATACTTGCATCTCTCCAATTTTCTACAGCTTCTACAATAGCTTTTGCATATGCTGGAGGATTCGATGATTTAAAAATGCCAGAGCCAACAAAAACTCCATCTGCACCAAGATGCATCATAAGAGCTGCATCTGCAGGGGTTGCTATACCTCCTGCTGCAAAATTTACAACTGGCAAACGGCGCAACTTTTTAATCTCTTTTAAGATTTCGTATATTCCTTCTATAATATCTTCAATTGTATATTCCTCATAAATTGCATCCTTTTCATTAAAGTTTATTTCAATGCTTTCAGCTAATTTTTTATAAGCATCGGCATAATTTTTAGCTATTCCATAAATTTCACTATCATCCATTTTACAAATTCTGTCAATAGCAAATTTCATAAGCCTCATATGCTTAACAGCTTCTATTACATTTCCTGTCCCAGCCTCTCCTTTTGTTCTAATCATTGCTGCTCCTTCCCAAATGCGCCTACAAGCTTCTCCTAAGCTTCTTGCTCCACATACAAATGGAACTGTAAATTTTCTCTTATCTATATGGAAAAATGGGTCTGCTGGCGTTAAAACTTCGCTTTCATCGATCATATCGACACCTAAACTTTCTAATGCCCTTGCTTCCATTATATGTCCAATTCTACATTTTGCCATTACTGGAATAGTTACTGCATCCATTATTTCCTCAATTTTCTTTGGGTCTGCCATTCTAGCAACTCCCTTAGCAGCTCTAATATCAGCTGGCACTTTATGCAATGCCATTACTGCAACAGCTCCAGCTTCCTCTGCTATAATTGCTTGTTCAGCATTTGTTACGTCCATTATTACGCCTCCTTTTTGCATTTTTGCAAATCCTCTTTTTATCAAATCTGTTCCTCTTCTCAATTTCTCCATGTTTTTCATATAAGGCGTGTATATAAATTTTATTTCTCGAAAAAAATATAAGTAGGAGAAAAATAAACTTTTATGGAAATAGAAGTATATGAGTTTGAGAAGATGGATTTGAAAAATGCTTTTGTTATTACTGGATTTCCAACAGTTGGATTGGTTGGCACCATAGCAAGTAGATTCATTATACATAGTTTAAAATTAAAATTGTTAGCATCTTTTCTATCTGATTATTTCCCTCCAATAACTGTTATTTTTGATTCAACACCATTACCTCCTATTAGGATATATGGTGGGGCAAAAAAATGTGGGCCAAATGGAAAGTGTGAACAACTTTTAGTAATATTATCTGAATTTGTTCCTCCCTTCATAACCCAGCGTCCATTAGCAAATAAGCTAATAGAATGGTGTAAAGAAAATAATTGTGAAACAATAGTTTGTATCGAAGGATTCAACTTGGAAGAAAAAACAGAAGATATTCCAATTGTCGGAGTTGCTAGTACTGAAGAAGCAAAGAAAATGCTTTTAAATTATAATGTAGAGCTAATGAAAGAAGGAATGGTTAGTGGATTGTCTGGAATATTATTATACGAAGGGAAAAGAAGAAATTTTGATGTTGCTTGTTTGTTAGCTGGTACACATGCAGATTATCCTGATGCAAAAGCAGCTGCAAAAGTTCTTGAAATAGTTAATAAAATGTTGCCTGAAATTGAAATAGATGCAAAGCCATTATATAAGCAAGCTGAAGAAATTGAAAAACAAATAAAAATACAAATAGAAAAGGCAAAGCCAACAAAACATGTATATGAAGAACCAATAATGTATAGATAGTTAGGTTGGTAGTTCTTCAGGCAACGAAAAATAAGAAACAATTTCAAGTATTATTGCTATAAGGAGTATTATAAATCCTATTAGTACAATTGTAGTTATTGCTCCTATGAAATATAACATTCCTGTTGTTTTAAATAAATCTACTTTTGTATGCTGAGCTATTGAATCATAACTTTTCCTAAGATATATTGCTGCAATTATCCAAAATATCCACATTGCTATTATACCAATAATTATTCCAACAAGCACGCTACCAGCCAATCCTTCAAATAAATCTTTTGGATTTGAAAACTTTTCAATGTTTTTTAATGAAACGCTACCTACAACAATTATTGTTACCGCCACTAAAGCAAAAATTGAACAAATTCTAAATATGAATGAAATGAGATAATTTTGAAATATTCCTGTTTCTTTTGCTTCATCTGAAATATATTTTACTGCTATAAATACCAATACTATCCCTATTAATGAAACTACTCCATATGGAAGAAATGAACCAATAAGAGTTAAAATAGCTCCAATTCCACCATATATTTTAGCACTTCCTAACTTGCTCATTTCATTATCATTCTATATCTATATAAAAATGTGTCGAAATTTTTTGATAATTGTTACAAAAGCTTTTAATAATGTTTGGTATTAAAGCATGAGGTGATTTCATTGTCATTGGATCCATCTGCGGCAAAGTATTTGATCAAAGCAAAAATAAAGGTAGATGGAGTAGTTGATAAATCTGATGTTATTGGAGCAATATTTGGACAAACTGAAGGATTAATGGGAGATGAGCTAGATTTAAGAGATTTACAGAAATCAGCTAGAATAGGAAGGATTGAAGTAGAAATAAAACAAAATCAAGGAAAAAGTGAGGGAGAACTAACACTGACATCGGCATTAGAAAAGGTCGAAACTGCAATAATTGCAGCAGGAATAGAAAGCGTAGATAGAATTGGGCCATGTAAAGCTGAGATAAAAGTTGAAAAAGTAGAAGATATAAGAATGGCAAAAAGAAAAAGGATGGTTGAAAGAGCAAAAGAAATTTTGCAAGAAATGATTAAGCAAGGAAAAGAAGAAATGCCAAATTTGGTTGAAGAAGTGAGACAATCTGTACAAATTGAAGAAATAATTTATTACGGGCCTGAACGCCTACCAGCTGGCCCAAATATAGAGAAAAGCGATGCAATAATAATTGTGGAAGGAAGAAATGATGTTATTAACTTATTGAAGCATGGAATAAGAAATGCAATAGCTGTTGAAGGAACAAGTGTTCCACAGACAATTATAGACTTATGCAATGAAAAAATTGCAACAGCTTTTGTTGATGGGGATAGAGGAGGAGAGTTGGTTTTAAGAGAATTGTTACAAGTAGCAGATATTGATTTTGTTGCAAGAGCCCCTCCTACTAGGGAAGTAGAGGAACTTTCATATAAGCTAATTATGAAATCTTTAAAAAACAAAGTACCAGCAGAACAATTTATGGAATCGATGGGATGGAAAAAGGAAAAAAAGAAATTGGAAGGAGAATATGGGAAATATAAAAAATTATTGGATGAGATAAAAGGAAATCACACTGCTATTCTATTAAATGAAAAAGGAGAAGAAATAAAAAGAGTAAAAACGGAGAAGCTAATTGAACAGATTGCAAAAGATAAACCAGCAGTAATTATATTTGATGGAATAGTTACGCAAAGATTATTAGATAATGCATATGAAAATAAAGTAAAGAAAATAATTGCAACTGCTTTAGGAGAAATTACAAAAATACCGAAATCTTTAAAAATAGTTACAGAAAGACAACTTGAATAAGATGTATTCGAAAAAAGTTATGGAACATTTTTTAAATCCTCGTAATAAAGGAAAATTGAAAGATGCAAATGCTGTTGGTAGAGTTGGTAATCCTATATGTGGAGATGTAATGTATATATATATAAAAGTTGAAAATGGTAAAATAGCTGATATTGGCTGGGAGACAATGGGATGTGCAGCAGCAATTGCAACATCTTCAATGGTAAGCGAGTTAGCAAAGGGAAAAAAATTAGAAGATGCAATGAAAATAGGAAAAAAAGATATTGCAGATGCTCTAGAAGGATTGCCACCAATAAAAATGCATTGTAGCAATTTAGCATCTGAAGGATTGCATAAAGCTATAAGAAATTATCTAAATAAAGATAGAATTATACAAAAATTTAAAGAAGTTGTTGGAGAAAAAGATGCAAAAGCATTGTATATGCTAGGAATATCTGATTTTAAGGAACTAAAAGATGTTACTATAGAAGAAATTGCAAAAACATTAAGTAAGGAAGGTTTAGAAAAATTGAGGAAATATTTTAGGAAATGGAAGGAAAAATAATTGTTTTTACTGGTGATGGAAAGGGGAAAACTAGTGCTGCTTTTGGAATGGCACTAAGGGCTATAGGACATAAAAAGAGCATTATAATTATACAATTTTTAAAAAAAGGAAAATATGGAGAAATAGAAGCAATAAAAAAATTAGGGGGGGAGGTATATCAATTTGGTAAAGAAGAATTTGTTATTGAGCCTTCTAAAGAAGATTATGAAATGGCAAATGAAGCGTTAAAATTTGCTCATGAAAAGCTTATGAAAAAACCTTTCATGTTAATATTGGATGAGATAAATATAGCTATGGATATGGGGCTAATAAAAATAAAAGATGTTATTGATTTAATTGGGAAAAGGGGAGAAACTCATATTGTATTTACTGGAAGAAATTTCCCAGAAGAATTAATGGAAATTGCTGATCTAATAACAGAAATGAAAAAAATTAAGCATTATTATAATGAAGGAATTAAAGCTATGAGGGGATTGGAATATTAATTATAATTATTTTCTTATTTTACAAAATTTGCATATTTTGCCATATGATGCATATCCACACTTAACGCATTTATTTAAACTTACTTCTTGTTTCATTTTTTCTTCAATTCTCCAAAAGCTTCTCGCCATGCTTAGCATTGTTCCTGGTAAATTTTCTTCAATTTCATGTAGCCATTCTTTTATTTTTAGAGTTGGTGCATTTTTTGAAAAGGGGCATTCTTCATTTGTATATGGCAAATTATTTAAAACTGCATATAGCATGCATTCCTTATCTTTTAAATAATAAATTGGTTTTATTTTTGCAACAAGCTTGTATTCTAAATTTTCTTCCAAGAATGGCTTGTTTCCTCTAAAATTTAAAATGTTTCCTGTAATTAAATTGTTAATAGCAAAAGTTACTATATCGCTCAAATTATGACCAGTTGCAACATATCTACATTTATTTTCATATGCAAATTTATTCATTAAATATCTTTTTGCTGTTCCACATATGCTACACGGCTTTTCATAACTTTCCAAATTTATTCCATATTCATCAAGAAAAATAACATTTAATTCATAACCTAGCAAATTGCAAATTTCTTCCACTTTTTTATAGCATTTGTCAGAATATCCTTTTATTCCCAAATCAATATAGAAAGGAAGTAAATCCAATTTAAATTTGCTCAATGCATGAAAACATGCAGAAGAATCTTTTCCACCAGATAGTGCAACAGCTATCTTTCCTTTTATGTTGAATTTGTCAATTATGCTTCTCACTTTTCCTAAAAAATATTTTATAAAATGCTCCCTACAATATGCCTTATTATATGCTTCTCCAACAGCTTCCTTATCACAATAATAGCATTTCATTTCCAAAGATTTATCTATTAGTAATACATTTCTTTTTTGGTGCTAAAATGAAGGAGATGGCGGAAGTTAGAGAGTTAAAAGCAAATCGATATATTATTATTGATGATGAACCATGCAAAATATTGAGCATAACTACTTCTAAACCTGGAAAACATGGAGAAGCTAAAGCGAGGATAGAAGCAATAGGAGTTTTTGATAATCAAAAGAGAAGTGTTATATATCCAGTTCGTCATAAAGTTGCTATACCAATTATTGATAGAAGAACCGCTCAAGTAATATCTGTAATAGGAAATAAAGCACAACTTATGGATATGGAAACATATGATACTTTTGAAATAGAAATACCGGAAGAATTAAAAGATAAGATAAAAGAAGGAAAAGAAGTTGAATATATACAAGCATTGGGAAAGAGGAAAATAACAAGAGCATGAAATTTGCTGATGCTGAACAAGCTTACAATGAATCAAATTTTATAATTTTTGGAATTCCATATGAAGATGAAGAAATGTCTTTTCGAAATGGTACAAAAGAAGCTCCAGATTTTATAAGATATGTAAGTTGGGATTATGAAAGTTATAATATAATAAATGGAATCGATTTACAAGAAATAGCGATACATGATGCAGGAAATTTTAGCTTGGAGGAAGCGAAAAAATTAATTAAAAAAATAAGGAAAGATGGGAAAATACCAATTGTAATTGGAGGAGCCCATTCTATCACCCCCTTTTTAGTTTCTTCATTAAATGAATTCGAAGATTTTGGAGTGGTTATTTTAGATGCACATTTGGATTTTAGGCATGAATATATGGGAGATAAAAATAGCCATGCCTGCACAACTAGAAGAATTTTTGAAATCATTGGCAATAAAATAATGTTATTAGGAATAAGATCCGCTTCTAAAGAAGAAATAGAAGATGCAAAAAAAATTGGTATTAAATATTATTCCAATATTAATGTTGAAATAGATTTTAAAAAAATCTATTTAAGCATAGATATGGATGTTTTTGACCCATGTTATGCTCCTGGCGTAAGTAATCCTGAGCCAATGGGGCTGGGATATGAAATTTTTGATTTTTTAAAAAAAATATCTAATAAAGTTATAGCTTTAGATATTGTTGAAGTTTGTCCTCCATATGATGATAGCAGAGCTTCATTATTAGCAGCAAAAATAATAAGAGATTTCATTTCATGGAAATCTTATTATTCATATAATTTATAAAAAACTGCATAAAATAATATAGTTAGGAATATAAACAAAATTATGGAATATTCTATAGCAAATTTTATTCCATAAAATAAGAAAGTAGTGCAAATTGAGATTGAAACAAGGAAAGAGAGTAAAGGAGCAATTATTTTTTTATTCATTTTATCATTTCTATAATTTCATCTATATCAATACCTGCCATTTTGCTCAATTTTTGGTGCAATTCTTTCAATTTTATTGCTGCTTCTTCTCCAGCTTTCCTTTTAAATTCTTTTAAAGCATCTTTTAATTTTCTGTACTTATATCCTACCAGGTTATCTGCATGTGCAACAACCATTTCTTCTATTGTTTTTGGCACATAATCATCTTTTGGCAATCCCAATTTAACAGCTTCCTTTTCATCAATGCCAGCACCAGCATGCCTTTTTATTATATTAACTATTTTTTCTGGCAATCCATATTTTCTAGCAATTTTAACTCCTTCTATAATATGCATTATGCCATGCGTCTTACTTCTACCAACATCATGTAATAAAGCACCAATTTCTATGGCATCCATATCAATTCTAATTCCATTTTTTTCTAATTTTCTAGCAATTTCTAAAGCCAATTCTTTTACTTTTATAGAATGTTCAATAACTGCTTTGCTACATCCTTCTTTTTCTAATATTTTAATGCAATTATATTTTATTTTTTTTCCTTTTTTGTGTGGAATAATTTTTAATATTCCATTAAAATCTTTTTCAAGCCATTTCCCTTTATTTAAAAAATGAAGAAAAATTGCTAATGCAGCCACCTCAGAATGAGGCTGGTTTCCTATAGAAACATTATAGTCTGCTATTTCATAAAATTCTTTTGGAACTTTTTCGGACCCAACTATAATCAATAAATCTTTATTTTTCCTAATCTCATCTATAATCCTATCTATTCTTTCCCCATACATAGTAAGATGAACAATTTTTCCTTTCCATTCCTTAAAATATTCTTTCCATGAAATGCCACTTTCAATAAAAAAATTCCCTCCAAACTTTTCATTTATTTTCTTAATAT
>CAZDCH010000019.1:0-14690 GCA_964503915.1 uncultured Thermoplasmatales archaeon | reverse complement strand
TCAGTCAGGGATTGAAGCAGCTTATGGCTGGCTGCAGAAAGTTTGCTTTGGAATATATCAGCAGAGACGATATTGCCGCTTTAACAAGGGAGGCATCTGAGATTAGCGGGATAAAATATGTGATGGATGTTGATCAGGAGGAAGTGAACAAGATACTTGATAGTTGAAATGTGAAACATGGTACAAAGAATGCTATGAAACTCATTAAGAAGGACGAATTTTTAAACTTCGTTGATTCACTGATAAAAATTGATCCGAGGAGGGTTGTAGGGGTAAAATCCAAGGGAAATAAATTCATATTTGATACATTAAACTCAGCGAATGAGCTTCGACTCGACTACGATGTAACGATACTGCCACCAAAAAAGTATTTCTTGCCACCAACTGAAACCTTGCTAAAGTATGATCTCACAGATAAATTCTCGATAGAGGCAGTAAATGAAGTTACTCCCTTGATTATCATCGGTGTGCACCCCTACGATCTTATTGCGCTTCAGCAGATGGACATTGTGTTCAGAGATACATATCAAGATCACAATTATATTCGAAAGCGTGAAGAATCGATCCTGATTGGTGTAAATATACAAAATGTCTCGCCCTACTCATTTGCAGGTAGTATGGGAACGGCAACGACAGAAGAGGGCTTTGATCTAATGTTAACAGACCTGGGTGATGAATACGCTATAGAAATTGGCTCTGAAAAAGGTGAGGCGATTTTAAATAAGTATGCTAAAATTATGGATGCAGATGAAGACACTATAAACAAGGTGCGTGATATTAAAGGAAAAATTGCATCAAAATTTAAAAAGCAACTTAATTTTCCACCCGAAGAATTGCCAAAACTCTTAGAAGAGAACTATGATAACGAGTTGTGGGAAAAAAATGCGCAGAAGTGCCTAAGCTGTGGCTCCTGCAATCTTGTATGCCCTACATGCTACTGTTTTGATGTTCAGGATATAGTAGAATTGAACTTAAGGAGGGGTAAAAGAATTCGAACGTGGGATGGATGCTTACTCGAGGACTTTGCAAAGGTGGCAACTGGAGAAAATTTCAGAGAGGATAGAGCTGCCAGATATAGGCACAGATTTATGAGAAAAGGCAAATACCTTTATGACAGATTCGGATTTATTGCATGTGTTGGCTGTGGAAGGTGTGCTTCAGCTTGTCTTCCAGATATTGCGGATCCGTGCAAAGTATTTAACGCATTAAAGGAGGGATAGAAATGAGCAATGAGTCAATCTACTTGCCCAGAGCGGCAACAATAAAAAATATTACTAAATTTACCGAGTCGGAAAGTCTTTTCGAGCTCGTAATGGATGATAACCGACCACTTAATCACCAACCCGGCCAGTTTGTTGAAGTTTCCATCATGGGAATTGGGGAAGCTCCTATATCCATTTCTTCATCACCCTCTAAGAAGGAAAGTTTCGAACTCTGCGTGCGTGCGGTGGGAAATGTTACAAGGGCTATGCATAGGTTAAAGATTGGTGATAAAGTAGGGATTAGAGGCCCGTTTGGAAAAGGATTTGATACAGAATTTCTGAAAGGTAAAGATATCCTGTTTATAGCTGGAGGTCTTGGAATCGCACCTTTACGGTCATTGATCAATTATGTCCTTGATCATAGAGCAGATTATGGAAGAGCAATAATATTATATGGTTGTAAGGCACCACACGAGCTACTTTTTCGGGAAGAAGTTATTAGTTGGAGAAAAAGAAATGATATAAAATGCCATTTGACAGTAGATAAGGTTCCTGAGGGAGAACATTGGGATCACAATGTAGGGGTTGTAACAACACTCATCCCAAAGATCGATTTCGACCCATCTACTACTTACGCGGTGGTTTGTGGCCCACCAATAATGTATCGTTTTGTCATAAGAACGCTTAAAGAGAAAGGGCTGGCGGAAGACCACATAATACTTTCCCTTGAGCGACGGATGAAGTGCGGTGTGGGTAAATGTGGGCATTGTCAGATTAATGGCATTTATGTGTGCCAAGATGGACCTGTGTTCAACTATTCAGAGATTAAGGATTTACCGGAGGCACTATGATGAAACCAAAGGTTGCATTTTTTGATTTTGCATCTTGTGAAGGCTGCCAACTTCAGGTGCTCAACCTGGAGGAATCGATAATCGAATTAGTTGAGATAGTTGATGTTGTTTCATTTAGAGAAGCCATGAAAGAGCACTCAGATGACTACGATATAGCGTTTGTCGAGGGCTCTATTGCAAGACCCATGGATGAAGAGCGACTGAAAAAGATCAGAAGCAAAGCGAAGATACTTGTAGCTTTAGGAGCATGTGCATGTACTGGAGGCATAAATGCGCTGAGGAACCAATATTCAATAGAAATGGTGAAAAAAGGAGTCTATGGAGATGCAGATATTGAGAACAATCCATACTTTGATGTGTTTCATACAAAGGCAGTGGATGAGGTAGTTGAAGTTGACTATTATGTTTATGGATGTCCAGTTGATAAAGATGAACTTACAAAGGTTATAACATCGCTCGCTTTAGAAAAAAGGCCAGAAATTCCAAATTATCCAGTATGTGTTGAGTGTAAAAAGGAGGGAAATGTATGCGTCTTTGAAGAAGGAAAATTCTGTCTCGGCCCAGTTACCAGAGCAGGCTGTGGTGCACGCTGTCCTTCAAATAACAATGCCTGTGAAGGATGTCGTGGCCTAGTAGATAATCCGAACATAAACTCTGAACTGGAGGTATTGCAGAAATACGGGCTTACACTGGAAGATGCGCTGGAAAGGTTCAAAATGTTTTGTTATAGAGAGATGAGCAAATGAGCCAAGATAGCAACTTAAAAATTAGATTGGAACATGTTACACGAGTTGAGGGTCATGGAAACATTGTTATGGACGTTAAGAATGGGAAGATCTTATCAGTTCAATGGCAGGTTTCAGAAGCTCCAAGGTTTTTTGAAATGATGATGGTCGGTAGATATTAT
The DNA here is from genome assembly GCA_964503915.1 of uncultured Thermoplasmatales archaeon. Lineage (GTDB taxonomy): Archaea > Thermoplasmatota > E2 > UBA202 > JdFR-43 > JAPDJP01. The sequence goes on along the minus strand of CAZDCH010000019.1, from coordinate 11,730 downwards.
CATGAGCTCTCTCACATTGCATCTAGAATTTGCGGAATATGCTCAATAGCACACGCATTGGCTTCTCTAAAAGCTGTAGAAAATGCGTTGAACGTTGAGATTTCAAATCAAACTATGCTCCTTAGAAAACTGGCAAAAAATGCTGAGAATATACAAAGCCATATACTTCATGTTGGCTATCTCGTAGCACCTGACTTATTCGGCGTTGGAAGCATATTTCCACTTATAAAGACGCACAAGGACGCCGTGCTTCAAATAATTGAAATTCATCGTCTATCAAATGAACTGTCGGATTTGATCTGCGGGAGAACGACACATCCTATTACTATGATAGTAGGCGGTTTTACAAAAATACCAACGGAAAAAGAATTAGCAGAGTTCAAATCTCGCCTTTATCGTGCAAAAGATACAATCAGGAATATAGCGGATATAGTATTATCCAACATTGACAAATTACCGAACTTTAGCCGTGAAACAGAATATATCGGATTAATTTCGAAAGATGAATATGCACTATACGATGGTGTTATAGGCTCTACAGATACTGGAGAGCACAAAATTGAAGATTATGCTTCAATTACACAGGAATTTGTGGTGCCACATTCAACAGCAAAACATGCAAGGCACAATAGAAGCTCATACATGGTTGGAGCATTAGCAAGATTCAATCTTAACAGCTCTAAGTTGCTACCTTTGGGACAAGAGATAGCTGATAAGTTCGATTTGAAGGCACCGTGCTTTAATCCGTTTATGAACAATGTTGCACAATTGGTAGAAATAGCACATTGTATAGAGGACTCTATCCACATTATTGACAAACTTTTAGATATAGATCTGAAGGAGGAGGAAAAAGTAGAGGTGGAGGTGAAAGCGGGCAGAGGAATAGGTGTTGTCGAGGCACCACGAGGTTTACTCATCCACGATTATACATTTGATGACAACGGTAAATGCGTTAAAGCAAATTGTGTTGTACCGACCAATCAAAACCATGAAAATATCCAAAAGGACTTGGAAGCCTTTGCACCGACACTTTTAGACAAAAGCAAAGAGGAGATTGAGCACAATTTAGAGATGCTTGTTAGAGCATATGACCCCTGCATATCTTGTTCTACACATTATTTAAAGGTGCATTTTGTATGAACATGGTTTCTTATGGAGGAAAACCGAATAAAATAGGCATAATTGGAGTAGGAAATACATTTATGGGGGACGATGGTATAGGCTGTGCTGTAGTGGAAGAGCTGAAGAAGAAACCCTTGCCCAAAAATATTATTGTTATTGATATAGGCGCGAGCATCTGGAATCTCGTTCATATCTTATCTAAGTTTGATGCTGTAATAATGGTTGATGCCGTGGATTTCGGCGGGGTTCCTGGCGAAACACGTTGTTTTAGTCCCGAAGATATCTCGCTAAGACATACACATAGTTTATCCATTCATGGGAGTAATTTGTTGGATATAATCAAGATATCTAGGGAATTGAATGAAAATCCCAAGAAAATTGTAATTTTTGGAATCCAACCAGCGACCATAGTTCCTTCTACGGAATTGTCTTTGGCACTAAAGACAAAACTATCCAAGATCACAATGGAGATTCTTGAGATATTGCGCCACGTTGCCTAACACGGCTATGCACTATGGCTCTCCCTTTATCTTTTTCTGACATTCCTCACAAAGTTTATCTGGCTTTTTTATTGCTTCTATTAAGCTATTTGAAAACTGCATTACACAATTGTTTTTGCAATGATTTAAGCCAAATATATGTCCAACTTCATGAACAACTTCTTTTGCGATTATTTCCTCTGGCAACCTATAGGTAGAGACAATGGCTTTTTTATTCATAGCAAGTCCAAAAACAAAATTCATATTTGGAACATAAATATCCTTATCAACTATCCATATTGAAAAAGATGGTATAATGCCGATAAGTAATATAGCATTGTATTGATTCCTTGTTTTATTATAAGCAGAAAAAGGCAAATCAAGGTATCCAGCATCTTCTATTGTTACCATAAAATTTTCATAAAGAGCTCTTTCTATTCTTTCCAAATCGATAGGCTTTGAATAATAAACTTTAAATTTCATATGCAGGGGGTGGGATTCGAACCCACGTAGGGCTACCCCACAAGGTCCTGAACCTTGCGCCTTTTCCACTTGGCTACCCCTGCCTATAATCATTTATGTTACTCTCTTTAATTTTTTGCTTATACTTATTCCAATGAATGTTGCTATAATTGCAAATATAGCAATTAGGAAATATGTTGAGCCCTTTTCCTTTTTTTCTATTTCCTTTTCAATTGTTTCTGCATCTAAACAATAAATTTTTCCATCGGCAGAAATGAAAACTTTTCCATTAGATGCAACAATATTTGAAAGAGGGGTTGTAATATAATTATATATTCCTTTGATTTCATAAGAAGGGGCAAAACTAAATTTCACTTTTCCACTGCTTTTATTAATTGCATACAATCTTCCATCACTAGATGAAATAAAAACCATATCCCCATATACCTCAATATCATAAATTGAAGCATTACTACTAAAAATCCATTTTAAATTTCCATTTTTATCTAAACAATACAAGTTTCCATCCAAGGAAGAAGCATAAATATTTTCATCAACATCAACATCAGAAAAAGCCCATCCTGCTTGCCATTTCCATTTTAAATTTCCCTTTTTATCTAAACAATATAAATCATTGGAAATAACATATATATCTCTATCAATGCATATTTTTCTTATATTTCCATTTGTTTTAAATTCCCAATTTCCATATTTTATCAATTTATTATTTGAAATGATATAATCATTTTCAATAAAATCTGCTTTTAACTCTATTTGATCCAATTCATCAATTTCTTTCCCTACATATAGTTTGTTGCCTGCTATCCATATCTTATTGTTAATTTCAATGTCCTTTCCACCTATTCCCTTTTTCAATAATTTTCCATCCACTGAAAATTTATATGAGGCATTATCTGTTATAGCATAAATTTCTTCGCATATTTCAACATCATTTATTTTTCCATCCAATTCTTTTTTCCATAACAATTCGCCATCCTCATTTAATGCATATAGGCAATTTTTAAAATATGCATATAAATTTCCTTTTAGGTTTGCATAATTATAATTCTTACCTTCATCAAACTTATATTCCCATTCTACTTTTGCTTCTTTTCCTTTACCGCTATATCCCTTTTTATAATTTGGTTTAAAATCATATGGTATGCCAACAATTTTTACCCAACCTGCTGGAGGAACATCTTTAATTCCTTTTAGTTTATATAAATGGCTAGTATTCCATATATAAGTTGGATTTCCCCAAAATGCCCATAGAGAATTGTTGAAAATAAGATTTCCATCAGTTATCTTACAATCTGTTAAATAATCTGTTATTGGAGGAGTATGCATTATTTTTTTAACTATTTCAACATCTATTTTTCCATAATATTTTTTTCCCAATTCCTCAAATTTTATATCTCTTTCTGAAGGAGTATAAAATAGGGTATAATATTGATATCCAGTTGCATTTAAAATTATATGTGCTAGTCTAAATATTGGAGCTTTTAATACTTCATATCCCAATATTTCTCTTCTAACCCAAAAATCAAAAGGATTGTTTGCACTCCATAAGAATCCATCCTTTTTTCTTATGACATTATAGTTGTATAACCCAAATTCAAGCAAAGCTATTTCCTTTTCTTTTGCATCTGCAATAAGCCACTGAGCATTCATTACACCTGTATTTTCTTTTAATAAGAAATTAATGACATCATCAATACTATTACCATATTGTATGGCCATCCTTGCTCTTATTGCCAATGGCAATCCCTTCAACTTATATATTCCTTGAATAAATGTTGTTTCTATCATTGCTATGCCAACGTCATTTTGCCAATAATCTTCATCACTCCATATATAGCCAGGAGAAGTTGCAATGATTAGGCGATGCCCATTGCTTGGCTCTATATCCAATATAACATTCCATCTTTGAGCAATATAATAGCTATACCACCACCCCCCACACCATACTCCATCACTTATTACTATATTTCCATCTTTGGTAGCGTTGCCAACAGCAGCAAATCCATTGCAATGATGTATTGGATAAAAAGCTAAAGAAAATTCATATTCTTTGCCTCTCAATGAAGGAAAAATCTCTGCTAATGAATTAAATATATCTTTCAATAAATGAAATCTTTTTTGAGGATTTGTCAAAATACTCATTAATTCATACATTTCGTTTAATGTCAAGACATCTTTATAATCAATTGGCTTACCATATATTTTTATTCCTCTTGCTTTTGCACCGTCTGCAATTCCTTTAATCTCTTCCTTATATTCTTCTGGATAATAAGGCCAAAAGATTTTCATTGCCAATTTTTTACATTTTTCCCACCATAGTTTAGCCAGTTCTTCATATTTTGAAGAGTTAATATCTATAGGCAAATATTTAATTATAACTGGACAATTATGAATGATATTACTCCATCTATAAATCATGTCTGCTATTTCTGCATATAACAAGTAGCCATGTTGATATCCTCTTTCATATGCATTACCTTCAATATGAACATAAATCCATCCCTGAATGTTATAACGGCAAGCATTTTCATATACACTATTTCCTTCAATCTCTATAACATAGTTTAAAGGAGATGTAAAGGCAAATAAGAGGAGGATTGCAACAATCTTCATTATGTTGCAATATAAACGGGTTAAAAATAATTATCCTTTCATTATCTCCATATATCTTTTCTCTATATCCTTTTTTAATTTATCTGCAATAAAATTTTTTGTAAATGCATCTGCTTTGGCAGCTATAGCTATTTTTGTTGCCAATAGCCTAGCAATTTTTCCTCTTTTGTTTTTTGGAGCTTTGTTTATCAATTCGTGCTGGAAAATTATACCATGCTTTGGAGGAGGAGTGCCATCCTTTATATGCTTAAATAATGCTTTTTCTGCTCCTAAAACTTGAATTGTCCCAGCTGGAAGCATTGCCAACTTTTCTATCCCTCCTGCATATGCTATTAATCTTGCTCCAATTCCATATCCTACTATCTTGCTTACATTTGGAGCCATTTCTTCCATTACTTTCCTTATATATTTTTCTAAATCTTGTCTTGCCTTGTATATGGCTTGTAATATATTTGCCATATTCCTTAAATTCCTTTCTTCCAATTTATCTATTTCTTCTTTACCAATTTCAATTTTCAGCAATTTTTCAACAAGTTCCTTTCCTTCTATAATATCTTCAAAAGAAAAATAGCTATGCCAATTCCTTAGCCTCTCCAACAACATATTGGTTATTTTTATTAAATCATCATGTGCATCTATTGCTTCTGAAATCCTTTTTGTTCTTTCAGCTTGCTCTTCTTGAATTTTTCTAACAGCAAGCTTGATACAAGCTCTTAATAACAAATTTTTATCATATCCAAAATCTGAGGATTTTATTTTAATCCTTTTAATCTTTCCCAATTTCCCTATTTTACTCAGCCTAATATCCTCAACAATTGGTTTATATTTTTTAAATTCCTCCTCCTCTCTTAATATTCCTCCTTTTTGAATTTTATATAGCTTGTCAGCAATTTCTTCAGCATTTTTAGGAAATAATTTTTTATCTATTATTTTATCATCATATAAGAATACTCCAAACCATTTCGTTATTAAATATGGCATTAAATTAAAATGTAAGAAGTATTTAAAAATATACAGCATTTTATAATCATGCTAAATATTGAGATAGTTAACATAAAAATGAAAAATCCTCTCATGCTTGCTTCAGGCATTTTGGGATTAACTAGGGAAAGCTTAGAAAAATTTAAGGAGGCTGGGGCTGTTGTAACAAAGTCGATAGGAAAAAAAGAAAGGAAAGGATACAAAAATCCAGTTTTTTATGAATTGTCATGTGGTATATTAAATGCAATTGGCTTATCAAATCCTGGAATAGATGAATATATTAAGGAAATAAAAGGAATAAGAGTTAATTTAATTGGAAGTATATTTGGGAAAAATGAAGAAGAATTCCTATATGTTGCGAAAAAATTTAAACCTTATGTAAAAGCTTTTGAATTAAATTTTAGTTGTCCACATGCAAAAAAGTTTGGAATGGAATATCCAACTAGGAAAATAAGGGAAACAGTTGAAACAATAAAACAAATTGGAAAACCAGTTTTTGTAAAGCTTGGCGTTGAAAATATATTGAAAAGGGCAGAAAAGGCCATAGAAGGAGGAGCAGATGGTATAGTTGCAATAAATAGCATAAAAGCAATGGCAATATGTATAGATGTTGCAAAGCCCATTTTAGGAAATAAAATAGGTGGATATTCTGGCAGAGCAATAAAGCCCATTGGCATAAGATGTGTTTATGAGCTAGCCAACAATTTTGAAATTCCTATAGTAGGAGTAGGCGGGATTATGGAGGGGAGAGATGTTATTGAATATATGATGGCTGGTGCAAAAGCAGTACAAATTGGCTCAGCAATTTATTATAAAGGAGTAAAAATTTTTAAAGATATATGCAATGAATTAAAAAATTGGCTTGAAGAACATGGATATAAAAATATAAATGATATTATTGGTTTAGCATTAAGAAGATGATAGATGTTGCAATTGTAGGAGGAGGAATAGCGGGGCTAAGCTTAGCTAAATTTTTAGCAGAAGAAGGAATCCCTTTTATTTTATTTGAAGAACATAAAGAATTTTTTAAGAAAGTATGTGGAGAAGCAACTATTTTAAAATTAGCAGGTTATGACTTTTATGATTTTTATGATGGAAAAGGAATTGAAAGAGAAATAGAAGGTGCTTATGTTCATACAAAATATGGAGAAAATTTTCTCCATATACCCTTGTTGATTTTAGATAAAAAGAAAGTTGAGGAAGAAATAGCTAAAAAAGCTGAAAAACAAGGAGAAATAAGAATGGGAGAAAAAGTAAGGAAAATAAAAAATGGAATAATATATCCTCAAGAAATAAAAGCAAAGATAATTGTAGGAGCAGATGGAGCTCTTTCAATTGTAAGAGATTATATAGGCATTAAAAAGCCAAATTTAGGATTTGCAGTAGATTCATATACAAAGGAAGTAGATTTGGATAAAGATTATTGCCATGTTTTTATTAGTAATGATATAGTAAAATATGGATATGCATGGTTTTTTCCAAAAAAAGATAAATGGAATATTGGGATAGGAACATTTAAAAAGAAATATTTTAAACCAGCTTTTTTTAAATTTAAGAAAAAATGGAAATTGAAATGGAAAGGAGCATATATTCCAATAGATAAGCCAATCAAATCATATGGTAAAAATGCCATTTTGCTTGGAGATGCAGCATGTCATGTTATTGCCGCTGTAGGAGCTGGCATAATGCCATCTATGATTATTTCTAAAATAGCATCAGAATTTATTAAAGATTTTTTAAATGGAAAAGCAAAATTAAAAGAATATGAAATAAGATGGAAAAAAGAAATGGGAAGGCAATTCAATTATGCATACTATATGTCTTGGATATATTGGAATTTGATTAGAAGCGAGTATATTAGATATAAAATTCTAGAAAAACTTTGTAAGAAAGCTAAAGATTTTTACAAAAAATTGCAGAAGAAATGATAGATGTTGCAATTGTAGGAGGAGGAATAGCGGGGCTAAGCTTAGCTAAATTTTTAGCAGAAGAAGGAATCCCTTTTATTTTATTTGAAGAACATAAAGAATTTTTTAAGAAAGTATGTGGAGAAGCAACTATTTTAAAATTAGCAGGTTATGACTTTTATGATTTTTATGATGGAAAAGGAATTGAAAGAGAAATAGAAGGTGCTTATGTTCATACAAAATATGGAGAAAATTTTCTCCATATACCCTTGTTGATTTTAGATAAAAAGAAAGTTGAGGAAGAAATAGCTAAAAAAGCTGAAAAACAAGGAGAAATAAGAATGGGAGAAAAAGTAAGGAAAATAAAAAATGGAATAATATATCCTCAAGAAATAAAAGCAAAGATAATTGTAGGAGCAGATGGAGCTCTTTCAATTGTAAGAGATTATATAGGCATTAAAAAGCCAAATTTAGGATTTGCAGTAGATTCATATACAAAGGAAGTAGATTTGGATAAAGATTATTGCCATGTTTTTATTAGTAATGATATAGTAAAATATGGATATGCATGGTTTTTTCCAAAAAAAGATAAATGGAATATTGGGATAGGAACATTTAAAAAGAAATATTTTAAACCAGCTTTTTTTAAATTTAAGAAAAAATGGAAATTGAAATGGAAAGGAGCATATATTCCAATAGATAAGCCAATCAAATCATATGGTAAAAATGCCATTTTGCTTGGAGATGCAGCATGTCATGTTATTGCCGCTGTAGGAGCTGGCATAATGCCATCTATGATTATTTCTAAAATAGCATCAGAATTTATTAAAGATTTTTTAAATGGAAAAGCAAAATTAAAAGAATATGAAATAAGATGGAAAAAAGAAAGAAGATATTTAAAGCAATCCTATTACTTTATGAAAATGCTTTTTGTAATAATAAGAAATGAATATGTAAGACATAAAATAATAAGCAAAATTTGTAGAACATTTAGCTATAAGAAAAAAAGTTAGCCCTAATTGGCTGATTCATCATATAATATCCACCTTTCAAAAAACTTTTATTTCTTTCTGAACATCTTTTTAAAAACTTTATTGTTGTTTTAAAAGGCATTATTCTCGGATATACTTTTTTAAATGCCCAACTCAATAATTTTTGCATTTCATTTGGCTTTATATATGGATGGTTCCAAACTAGATATTTTGCATTGAATTTATGCCAATCTTTCTCAAATATTCCATATTTTTCTTCATTACAGCCCTTTTTATACTTTCTTTGTCTTCATTTTCATATCCAATAATATATGTACCAACTGTCATCATATTGTTTTTATTCATTTTTTAACTGCGTTAACTATTTCCTCAACTTTCTCTTTCTTTTGCAAATCATCTAAAATTTCTTGATTAAATGCTTCTATCCCAATAATCGCTCCATTAAATCCATTTTCATTCCAAAATGAAAAATTTTCTAATATAGTATCTACTCTAACTAATGGATACCAATAAAAGTTATATTTTCCAAGCAATTCAACAACTTTTTCTGTATGCTTTTTAAACATCCCAAACTTTTCATCCAATATTATTACTTGGTCGATTCCTAATTTTTTATAATAAGCGAGTACTCTTTCTATAGATTCAATTGATAATTTATAAGGTTTTTTACAAAAAGAAGGTGTTTGACAGAATGAGCAGTGCATTTTGCAGCCTCTCGCCGTAAATAATGTGCCAAAATTTACCAATTTTATACCAATAGGTATACCAAAATAGCCAAATAATGAACGATCTCTTTTATGCTATAACCTAGCTTCTTAGCAATTTCTTTTTCAGCATATCCATAACATATCCAATCAAAATATTTTTCCATTCCATAAGTTAATGCCCCATAATTTCCTCCCCATATTTCATCAATTTCCATTTTTCTTGCATATTCAACCATTTTTAATATTTCTGGTATTTCGTTTAGGTAAAAAGAAAAGCCAACAATATCCCATTTTTCCTTTAACTTTTCTTTATATTCTTTCCATTTTGGATATTCAAGTATTTCTATTTCTGGAACATTTTGCTTAATAAATCTCAATCCAAAAGATTGAATTCGAGGTAATGTATATCTAAACAAAGTATTTCTTGTATTTGCTGTAAAATAATCATACCTTATTTTTTTAACCTTATAAACGGTTGTTAATAAAATTTTCATAATACCTTTATATCCTGTATTCCATGCTGCCTTTTTGCTATTTCTCTAAGAATATTTATATTTCTTCCTTCTTTTCCTATTGCTTTTCCCTTATCTTTAGCATTGACAATGACACTTACTCTGTTTTCTTCTTCATTTACAACAACTTTTTCAAGCTTAAATGGCTTAAATAAATTTATTATAAACTGTTTTTTATCATCATCATATTCAACAAACCTTACTTCCTTTTTAAATATTTGTTCTAATTTCTTTATATTTCTTGCTTCCTTTCCTATTGCTTTTCCCAATTTCCCTTTTGCTACAACAAAAGTTATTCTATTTTCTCTTTCAACACAATCTATAATTGGAGCTCTTGTAAAAACTTCAGCAACAGCAATATAGTGCATTTCTTGTTGCGTTAATTTTATCTTCATTTTATCTTTTCTATTCCTTCGATATCAAATTTATAATGTTTGATTTACCTTCATCTATTATTGTAACAACGCTTATTCCAAATGGCTTTCCGCAAGCTGAGCCAAGTTCAATATTATTCCCTTTATAGATATATATTGGTTTATCTTTAGCTATTTTCATCAATTCGTTCTTTTTTGGACAATCTCTCGCCATTATAAATGCTTTAGCTTCTTTAACTTTTTTAACTGCTTGCTTATAGCCAAATAATACTCTTCCAGTTGATATTGCCCTAACTAATTCTTTAGATATCATCTTTTCACCTTGCTCAGTTCATTCAATTTTTTGACATCAATTGCAAGCTCGACCGAACCTGTACCAAGCTTTATGGGCTGTCCTACAATAACATTTTCAGCAACTCCTTTTAAGCCATCTCTTTCTCCTCTTCTTGCAGCTCTCAACAAATGGTCAACAGTTATTTCAAAAGCAGCTCTTGCAATAACAGATGCTTTCTCACCACTTATTCCCTGTCTACCAATGGGGCGTATTGTGCCATCAGAAGTCATTAAATCTGCAACGAGCATGATGTGGCGGATGTCAACATTTAATCCCTGTTCTTGGAGGGTTTCATATGCTTCATTTATTATTGCATTTCTTGCTGCTTCGATTCCCAAAACATTATAAATCGCATGTATATCATTCGTTATTGTTCTCGTTTTATCTACTCCTTCCAATTCAAGGACCTTTTCAAAATTACTTCCCTCTGTATATATTACATATTCATTTCCCTCCTTCCTTATAATTGCTCTTTTTATTCCATCTATTCCTTTAATTTTTAGATTTTTCACTTCCTCACTCACTCTTCTTAATTCCCTATATGTTTCTTCCTTAGGCAATATCTCTATTTTTTCTTTTTCTCTTTTAATTTCAACATCGCCAAGCTTTTTTATAGCCTTTAATAAATCTTCCATATCTATATCCTTCCTTTCCATTGCTTTTGGATTTGGCTTAACAACTACTTTCATATTTCCAATATCAGTTTCAATTTCTGCTATGTTTATTAAACGCGTTATTTCTATTCTATTTGCAATCTCTTTTGCTTTTTCTTTATTAATTCTATAAGCTCCTTCCAGATAAACAGTCATCATAGGCGTTGAAGGATCTTTTCTTGCATCAACTATTTCTATTAAACGGGGTAATCCTAAAGTAACATTTATTTCAGCTACTCCTGCATAGTGGAAAGTTCTCATTGTCATTTGAGTGCCAGGCTCTCCTATTGATTGGGCTGCAACCATTCCACAAGCTTCAAATGGTTCCATTAAATGTTTATTATATTCCTTTATTGTTTTTTCAACTATGATTTCCAGTTTATCTTGTAACTTTTCTTTTTCTATTTTTTCTATTAGTTCTTCCACAATAATGGGAGGCAAATACTCATTCTTTTCTTTAATTATTTTCATTACCTTATCTTTTAATGTTTCTTTTTCTTCCTTCTTTTCCTTTTTCCCTTCTTTCTTTTCCTTTTTTTTTCCCTTATCTTTTTTTTCTTTCTTTTTTTCTTT
>CAZDCH010000018.1:0-14839 GCA_964503915.1 uncultured Thermoplasmatales archaeon | reverse complement strand
AAATACATTTCTCCCAACATTCAATAAAATCTTTTTTGTATCTTTTAATTCAGCATATGCAAATGAATTTCCTCCCAATGGCATCAAAATATCTTTTTCTTCAATTCCAGCTAATTCTTGTAAAGTTTCAATAGCTCTATTATATTCATTTATGAACCTTTCTATTAATTCTATTTCTGCATATATTTGCTCAATTTGCTCTTGATATATTTGTAATAAATAAACATTCCTCCTATATTCTTCCTCACCCATTTTATTCATTTTTTCCTCCCTTTTCCAATATATATTTAACTAATGGATCCTCTATTTCTTCAAATTTTAATTCAACTATTTTATCAATTTTTATCATCCTTCTTTTAACTTTATGTCTACTCCCAATTATAGACAAAATTCTTTCTCTGGCATCATCCTCATTTTCTCCTATGATTTCCTTTTTAAATGGCTGCCAAATATCTTTCATTAAAAATTTTCCAACTATTCTATATGCCTTCATTTCAATCACCTATTAAATCTAAAGCATCTTCTATCCTACTTAATTCAATACCTGTTGTATTTGTACTTGTAATTGCTCCATATTCATTTGCAACAACACCAGCCCCAACATATGGCATTCCATGATTTACTGTACCAATTTTTACTTCAACTCCCAAAACATCTTCAATCAATTTTTTTTCATCATTGCTTATTTTTGGATGACATAATACGCCTTTATTGGTAGCAACTGCAAGCATACCAACTGTATTTAAACCAGCTATTGTCCCTCTTTTAACATTAACATCTAATGTCTTTTTAATTTTCTTTATTGTTTCATCCTTAAATAATGGATGAACAATAGCTCCATAATCATTTGTAAGTATGTTATTGCCTGATGCATTAAATTTATCATCTATAACCAAAATTTCTCCTTTAAAATTTTCTTCAATTTTTGCAATTTCTTCTTCCTCAATAAAATCTGCAACAATTACGCCATTTGAATTCATTGCTAAAAGAGAACCAATGATCGTACTTCCACCTATAGTTAATTCTATTAATTTAATATGTAATGCTCTTTTAATTTCTTCTAAATCTTTTTTAGGTAGAAATGGTTGTATAAATGCTATTTCATTATTTGCCCTACAATATACCCCCACGTGAGGATTCCCATTGAAATCGAGCCTTCTCAGCATATTAACACTATGTTTCCTCCTTTTCCTCTTTTATTTCCTTTGTTTCTTCCTCCTCAGCCTCCTCTTTTTCTTCCTCCTCCTTTTCTTTTATCTCCTCAGCTTCTTTTTCTTTTATCTCCTCAGCCTCCCTCCTTTCTACCTTTTTCTTTTTCTTCTCTTTTTTCTCTGGAACTTTTACTTCAGCTTCAGGAGTATATGCCCATACAACATCTTCTATTTTTACAGCTTTTACTTTTACTTTGCTTGGTATTTTTTTAATTCCTCTTTCCAATACAAGCTCGTTTAAACTATTATCTATTTTCACTTCTTCAACTTTCATATGCCTAGCTAAAAATTCCCTTATTTCCTTTATTGCTCTTTTTGCCCTTTTTATTCTTGGAACAGATTTTGCTTTTATTAATGGAATAGTATATATTCTTTCTTCCATAAAATCACCTCTTCAATTTATTCCTTCTCCAATGCCTCCTTTTTGGATGTTGAAGAAATCTTCTATTAGTCCTCATAATTATCCAGGCTGGAACTCTTCTATTACTCTTCATCGCCTTTAATAATCTTTTTTTTCTTGCCAAATGTTTATTCCTCGCCATTATATCCTCCTTATTTTTATATCTCTTTTTTCGGGTAATAAATTCTTTATTAATATTTTTAGCGCTTCATCAGTAATTTTTTTTCTTAACTTCCCCATTTGATATAGCCTAATAATTTGATTTTCTATAAATTCGGCCTCATCAGGCTTAGCCATCCTAATTCTTTCCAACCTGCTTCTTGCTTCAGAATCCAAAATAACACGTAAAATAGCTCTCTTTTGTGCTTCTATTATTTCTTTTTCAACCTGTTTTTTTTGTTCTTCTTCAATTTGTCTCTGCATCTGTTCAAGCATCCTTTTTTTTATTTCCTCAGCTTCATTCATATTCATATCACTTTTCAGACTATATAAAACTTCCTATTTCCCTAGCAACTTCATGAGCAGTATTATCAACCAATGATTGGCCTTTTGGCGTGATTTTTCTTCCCTTTCCCTCTACTTTCTCAACTAGTCCAAGCTCTTCCAATTGTTGCAAAGCTTTCCTTGCTATAGAACCGCTTCCTTTAACATGCTTATATGGTTTTACTCTTCTATCTCTTTTCCCCCCATATAATCCCCTCAATCTTGATACTCCTATTGGACCACGCATATAAATTTTCCTTAATATAGAAGCAACCCTAATATACCACCAATCTTTTTCTTCAGGCGGACGCTCTTTATGCACCCCAGTTTTTACCCATTTTGCCCATTCTGGAGGCTGAATTTTAAATTCATTTTTTAATTTATCAGCTAATTTTCTTATCAATGGCTCTGCAGGAACATCATATGCTGTAGTCATTGCAACTCAATACAAAAGCAATATATAAAAATAATTCTAAAATAAAATAAAAAACCTCTCGCGCTTTGTTGTATTGCCTACAAATTTTTTTCGAAATGGATATAATTGACATTTATTTATTACTGATTAAAATGCCATTAAGTTATGTAGAAGAGGTAGCAACGAGATATTTCATGAAAAAGTATTTGGTGAACCAAAATATATGGTTTTATAGATCAAAAGAAGAAACTGGTAAACGAGTTTCAGGGTGGAGTGATATTGACCTCTTCGCATTAAAACCGGAGGAATGTTTGGTAATACAATGTAAAAGTTTTCTTGGAACGAAGAAAGCAGAAAGCTGCAAAATTCCCCAATAATAGTGAGTATATAATATTGGATACAAGGAAGGGAACTAAAGAAAGTCCTTATAGTGGATTTTACGGTAAAGAAAACCGAAGAATCATTGAAGAAAAAGGAATAGTCGTTATGCATTATAAGGATATACTGAGGAAGCTTATAAAAATGGTTAGAGAGGATGTGAAAGAGGGAAAAGCGGGGAAAGTTGAAGATACTATTTTACGACTAATTGCTGAGATGGATAACAAGGATATATAAGGGAGAATTTAGCGAGCAAGCGACTTTCAAATCATTTCCTAAACAGTCTTCTAAAGAGTTCTATTAATATATCCATAAATCCTTTTTCTTTTTCTTTTTCCTCCCTTTCCCTTTCCTCTTTCATCCTTTTCATCCTTATTTTTTCTATTACTTTTACTTTTATTGTTTTTGCAATTGGTGCTCCACCAACAACAATTATATTACTCATACTATCAACAGCAATTCCCTTCATCCAATCGTTTATATCTTGTCCATTACTTACCAATTTCCCTAAGTAGAAATCTAGCAATTTTTCCCCTTTATTGTTGTAAATACCTGCATAATACTCATTTTGATCTATTTTTCCTGTTACAGCTATATCATTCTTAAATAAGCAACCATCGTATAATCCTCCAACCATTTCTTTACTTTCCCATAAAATATCAAATTCTTGATTAAATGTTGATACAAAATGTTTAAATTCGCTATTTTCAATTTGCCCAACAACTATTAAATTTCCTTCCCTACCCATTAATATTTTTCCAGGAAGAACTCTTCTATCTATTATTTTATCTTTAATTTTCCATCTATCCTTAAACTTTGTTAAAATTAGATTATAATCTCTCAATCCAGCTGTTATTCCAGCAGTATAAATATTATTTTGACTAATGATTAAACTTGTATATCCTGTAAAAATTTTCCCAATTTTGCCTAATTTTTTCCACCATAATATTTTTCCGTCAGAAGAAGAAAATTTTGCAATAAATCCTCTTAATATAGGTGGCCTTGTATTTCCTCCATATCCAACAATTAGAACATTTCCATTTACGTCGCATTTTACACCAGTAGATTGGTTATAATCAAATAATGAAAATTTTCTGCCCCAAATTTTATTTCCATTTGAATCATATTTTTTTATATAGACGATGCATTTCTCTCTCCCTTCATAAAAAGAGCCAACAACTACAATATTATCATTTTTATCTATACAAATATCCAAAAAACCTCCAAAATTTTCCTCCAATTTTCCAATTTTTAATTTTGAATAACTTATATCCAAAATCTTTTTCTTGTAAATCTGGGGCAAAGTATGATCAACCCATATTAAATTACCGTCCTTATCATACTTTATAACCATTCCTTTGTAATCTTTATCAATTCCACAAACCAGTATATTGTCTTTAGAATCAACAGCAACTCTACAATTTGCATATCCTTTTTTGTAATCCCTCTCCCATAAAATTTCATAACCTTTCATCTATTTTTATAAATTGATTTTATAAAAACTTGGCGATTTGAAAGCATTAAAAAAATTAAAATAAAATATGTTTATAACATATGCTAATTACAGATTACCAACAAATATTAAGAATTGCAAAAAATGCAAAAAATGTTGCTATAGTTGGTATATCAAAAAATAAAGAAAGAGCCAGTTATAAAATTGCTGAGCAATTAAGAAATGTTTATAACTTATTTTTTGTAAATCCAAAATATGCAGGTGAAAAGATTTTTGGGAATAAAATTTATTCCTCGCTGAAAGAAATAAAAGAAAAAATAGATATTGTTGATGTTTTTAGAAATCCAAAATTTATTGAAGATATTATAAAAGATGCTATTCAAATTAGAGCAAACGTTATATGGCTTCAACCTGGCGCAGAAAATATGGAAGTTATTGAAAAATATAAAGAAAAAATAGATATAATCTATAACAATTGTTTGGGAGTTGTGAGTAAATTAATTGCTTAGGCATACCGAAAAAATTTTTATATTGCGAAGCTTTCAGAAATTGAAGTATGATACCTATAGCTTTTGCATAATGATTGGTAAGAATAATGTTCCAGAGGGTAATAAATAGCCCTTGTAATAATAGAAGTAAAAAATTCGAGAATTGCAATTGGGAGAGGAATGGCTATTAAAATTTATGGAGACCAAATATGAAAGAAATAAAAGTTGCAATAATAGGGGAGGATGAATATGATGATATAAAATTAAATTTTGCAATCATCGGGTAAGATTTGAAGAATATTTAAAACCATATATGATATAGTTAACAGAAAGGATATGCAAGAGCAAGAAATATAGCAAAAGCAATGAATTTAAGCCTTTTACAGTTACGGAAATGATCCAAAATTGGATAAAAAAGGATATATAAATTATGAAAAAATATGGAAGAATAACTTTAACAGAAAAAGAAATGAAATAGTTAAAATTTATTAAAGAAACACGAAATACTAAAAAATTTTTTGAAATAATTGGAATTGATGAAAGAATTGCAGATGAAGATGCCTGTAAAATAGAACATGTTGCATCAAGTCAAACGATTGAAGCATTGACAAAGCTTATTGAATTTATGCAAAATCCAGAATTGCTTGAAAGATTTAAAATGTATAGAGAAAAAGAATAAATTTTAATATTTATTCTTATCTTATGAAAAAAATTCCCATGAAAAAAATGCTATTTGCTCTCATATTTATCATTTTCTTTTCAATAAATGCTTCTAGCAAAATTTATGTTGCGAAAATAGAAGGGATGATTGGTAGAGGAACGGAAAATCAAATTGAAAAGGCAATTAATGTTGCAAAGGATGGAATCCTAATTATAATGCTAGATACAGATGGAGGATTGGCAAATTCCATGGAAAAAATTATTAAAAAAATAGAAAATTCAGATACTCCCATAATAATATATGTTGCTCCTTCAGGTGCAAAAGCTTTTTCTGCTGGAACTTTTATTTTAATGGCTGCTCATATTGCAGCTATGGCAAATGCTACTGTTATAGGAGCTTGCCAGCCTAGATTAATAAATCCTGCCACTGGCTTACCAGAAAAAGCGGATGAAAAAGAGATAAATGCTTATGCTGCATTAATGAAATCTTTGGCTTTGGCTCATGGAAGAAATGCTAGTATGGCGGAAAAATTTGTTAAAAATAATATTGCTTTAAATGAAAAAGAAGCATTGAAAGCAAAAGTAATTGATATGATAGCTAAAGATATTAATGAATTGGTAATCAAATTGAATGGAACTAAAGTAAATAATTTTACGATTTTAACACAAAATGCTGAAATTAGTTATATAAAATGGGGAATAAGAGATAAATTTATAAATTATCTGTCAGATCCTCAGATAGCTTCTCTATTGCTAATAATTGGATTATTTGGATTAATATTTGGATTTATGACACCTGGTTTTCATTTGCCCGAAACAATTGGAGCAATTTGCTTAATTTTATCTTTATATGGCTTATCGTATATTGGAATAAATGCATTGGGTATATTGCTAATTTCTCTCGCTTTCATATTTTTTATAATAGAAGCTTTAACGCCAACATTTGGTTTTTGGACAATAGCGGCAATCATTACATTTATATTTGGAATAATGCTTATTCCAGCTGGAGAGGCAATGCATGAAATGCCATTAGAATGGTATACAACTTTTAGGATAGCAAGCATAGCAATAGCAATCTTTTTAACAATTTTCTTTTCATATGCATTAGCAAAAGCAATAAAAGCAAAAAAAGCAAAGCCTAGAATAGGGGAAAAAGATTTAATAGGAGAAAAAGGAATAGCAATTACAGATATAAAGCAAAAAGGGCAAGTAAAAGTGAAAGGAGAGATATGGAATGCAGAAGCGGAGGAAGAAATAAGAAAAGGAGAAGAAGTTATTGTAATAGAGCAAAATAGGCTTATTTTAAAAGTTAAGAGAATAAAGAATAATAGATTAAAATGATATCAATAATACTGCCATATAGTAAAAATTTGGAAAAAAAGCTTGAAAAAATAGATAAAAAAGATTATGAAATTTTTGTGTTGGGGAAGCCTGCCAAAAAACCTATAAAAAAACCTATCAAAGAACCTATAAAAAAACCCTTAAAAAAGCCTGAAAAATCAGAAAATATTAGGTTTATTAGAGAAAATAACTTTGCAACATCTATAACAAAATGCTTTGAGATTTGTAAAGGTGAGTATGTAGCTCTATTAAATGAAGATGTAGATGATATCGAAAGCTATTTATTAAAAATGAAAAAAATTCTAGACAATGGAGCAGATATTGTTATTGGTAGAAGAAAAAATAAATCTTTAATTGCAAAAATTTTTGTTAACCTTTTATTTCCAAAAAGTAGAAAAATAGAAGACCCTCTTTCAGAATTTTTTATGTTCAAAAAAAGAATAATAGAAGGAAAAAAAATAAGTCCTATAGGTAGTAAAATATTGCTTGAAATTTTATATAAAGGAAAGTATTATAAAATAGAAGAATTTCCAATAAATTTAAAAAATAAAAATAGGATTCAAGTTAAAGAAAGATATTCAAAATATTTATTGGAAATTGCTTGGAAAGAAGGAGAAATTTTTAGATTTCTTAAATTTGGGATTGTTGGTGGAACAGGAATGCTATTAAACGAATTTCTTTTATGGCTATTTTTAAAACTAAACTTTCTGCTAGTCATCTCTAGCATTTTTAGTATAGAATCATCAATTTTATGGACTTTCATGTTAAATGAATTATGGACTTTTAAAGATAAAAAAGGAATTAGCATTAGAAGATTATTAAAGTTTAATTTTGCATGTTTGATAGGATTGCTAATAAATGTTTCGGTACTTCTGATGCTTAATAAATTTTTTGGAATTCATCCTTTAAAAGCAAATATAGTTGGTATAGCATCTGCATTTATATGGAATTTTTTTGTGCATAATTTATGGACATGGTATAAATAATATTAAAGTATTAGATTATTCTTTCCTAATTTTCCCCCCAACTGGATGAATTGCTCCGCATGCCTCGCATTTTAACATTAGTGTTCTATTTTTTCTTATTAATTTAGTATCGGGCCTGCCACACTCTCTACATAAAACATATCTTTTAACATATTTCTCTATTCTTTCCTGTACCCTATTTTCTTGTAATTTTCCTTGAAAAATTGCTCTTTCTCCATCAATTTCACCAGCTGTTCCTAATTCTTTTAGCAAATATGAAAAAATTTGTTGCTTCTCTCTATTTAACTTATCTGCAATTTCTCCTAAATTTTTTAAAATAGTTGTATTTCCTTCATAAAAAACCTCTCCTTTTGGCATTTGAAACCTATCTTTTATAACGATATCCTTTGGTAGAGCTTCTATTGCCCTTTTAAGCAATTTTTCATAATCATATTTCATAATTTGAATGAAATATGAACATAAATAAATTTTCTATTTTCCTTTTAATTTTCCCCACAAAATCTTATGAAGCTGTATAGAAAACCTAACATTAAGCTCATCTCTTAAAATCAATTCTGCCAATTTTTTAGCGCTCATTATTTTCCATACAGGTTGCATTACTATATTACAAATAGGCTTGTATCTTTCCATAATTTTTTTAGCAAATTCATAATCAATTTCATTTCCAACAACAAATTTTAATTCATCATTTTTTCGAAGTAGGTTTAAATTTTCTATTAGCATTTTTTTATGCATATTTGAATATGGCAATTTAAAATCCATTTTTACTATTATATTTCTTTTTGTAAGCTTTCCAATATTTATTGAACCATTTGTTTCAACACTAACTTCATAATTTTTTTCTAGTAAAGAATCTATTAAATTATACACTTCGTTTTGTAATAAAGGCTCCCCACCAGTTATGCAAACTCTTTTACATTTCCATTTATTTATTTTTCTAAATATTTCTTCAATTTCCATTTCTATTCCTTCATAAAATGCATATTCAGTATCGCAATATTTGCATCTTAAATTACAACCAGTTAATCTGATAAAAATAGTTGGTATGCCAATATCATGCCCTTCGCCTTGCAGGGAATAAAAAATTTCATTTATTAATAGCATAATTATATTAATATTCTTTATAAATATAAGTAACCATTCCATTCATTCCATTTATCTTTCCATCAAAAACTATAAATGGACCATATTGTCTAGATAGTCTATAGCCAAAAGCATATTCCTTAGTTATCTTATAAAATCCATCAATTAAACAAGCTCCTCTTGCCTTTGGATATAAATCAATTTGAACTATTTCTTTATCTTTTCCATTTCCTTCCCATAAGTCAAATAAGCTATCTGGATAATAAACTTCAATATATGAAAGCTTAAAAGAAAAATTTCTAAAATCGTAATCTATAAAATTTTTAAAAATATTTTCAGCAGAAGATACGTTCATTAATTTATCACTTAAATTTTCAAAATCTTTTGGAATTTCTTCATATGCTAAATAAGGAGAAATTTCCATTGATGGAATTGGTTCCCTATTTTTCGATACATTCAATACATAATCTTTTCTTAGCTTATTGTTTCCAAAATGCAAAATCCATCCAGCACTATTTTTCCCTTCCCAATATTCAGCATATACTAAATATACATTCAAATTTCTTTTCATAAAATCTTTTAGACCTTTATAGCTTAAAGCCATTACAACAGCATCTCTCAAATAAATCTTCATTTTGCTATTATTTCCTTGAGAAGGAGACATAAAATCTTTCCATTTTTCATACTTTAAATTTCTTTTTGATTCATAATAAACATTTCCCATTCGCATTTTTTTCCCATGTCCCTTTTTATATTCCTTTAAAAGGAATGAATAGGTATTATTTCTTATTCCTTGTTTTTTAAATACAATTTGATATGGAAGAGGATATCCATTTTTAATCCATATTGATAGCTTGATAATCTAATTTTTTATATCTATTTTAATAGCCTTTAAATTTTTGTCATATTGGCATGTCAACATAAATTTTATTTTTTCATATGAAAAATTCTCTTTTATTCCTTCATAAAATTCTCTTTGAAGAAAATAATCTATAAAATCATTTATTGGATATGAATTAATTTCCATATATCTCTCCCTATTTAATGCATGATGTATTGTAATACTTTTTAATATCTTTCCAACAATAATTTCTTTATCATTTTCTTCATAAATCCTATAAATGTGCTTTTCTATATTAATTGGTAAATCCTCCTTTTTTTTTCCTCCAGTATAATTATAAGGCATCTCTTTACTTTTTATGTAAAAATCAATGACATTAAAATTATTTCCAAAGCCATCTTCAATATTTGCTTTTTTTATTTCTATGTTCATTTCACCAGTACTATAATAAATTAAAAATCCTTTTTCAGTCTCAAAGATCATTTTTCCTTGCAATTCATATTTTATTTTATCTCCGATTCTAAACTCGCTTGTTTTAAAAAAATATGACTCCTCTTTTTCAATACATCCAATAAATAATGAAATAAAAAGTATTAAAATTAAAATTAAAATTAAAATTAAAGTAGTAGATTCAATTTTCATATTCTGTTGGGTCATTTAAACCAGCTTCCTTAAATGCCTTTATTCTAAGCTTACAAGAAGGGCATTTTCCACAATGTTTATTCCCTTCTTTATAGCAACTCCATGTCTTTTCAAATGGAACATTTAATTCATTTCCTTTTTTAACTATCTCAGCTTTTGATAAATAAATTAATGGAGTTTTTATCTCTATTGGCTTACCTTCAACTCCTCTCTTTGTTGCAAGATTTGCTAATTTTTTAAAAGCTTCTATATATTCAGGCCTACAATCAGGATATCCAGAATAATCTACTGCATTTACTCCAATAAAAATGCAATCAGCATCTATTACTTCAGCATATGCTAAAGCAAATGAGAGAAATATGGTATTCCTAGCAGGAACATATGTAATAGGAATTCCTTGTACTTCTTCTGGCACTTCTATATTATCTGTTAATGCTGAGCCTCCAATTTGGCGCAAATCAACTTTTAATATTTTATGTTTTGCATTTAGCCATTTTGCAATTTCTTTTGCACTTTCTATTTCCCTCCTATTTCTTTGACCGTAATCAAATGTAATGGCATATATTTCATATCCCTCCTTTTTTGCAATTGCTGATGAAACTGCAGAATCCATTCCTCCAGATATTAAACACACTGCTCTTTTTCCCATTTTGCCCACGCTCCCTGACCAAATCCTTCATCTACTCCAATTTCAATAAATTTTATTTCATCTTTTTTAATTAATTCTAAAAATCTTTTTAATATGTACATTGCGAGATTCTCAGCAGAAGATGAATATATCGGAAGCATTGCACAATCTTCTTCAGGAAAAATGTATCTCTTATCTTTATACCTAATTTCTATTTCCTTATCTTTTTTTATTTTCAGTTTTCCATTAGTTGGAATTAATATTTTATGGTCTAATTCTTCTATAATTTTTTTTATATTTTTTTTAATTTCTCTAAAATCAACCAGTATATCCTTTTTTTCATTTCCTTCTATAATTACATGGACAGCATATGTATGTCCGTGGAGGCGAGAACATTTAGAATAATCTGGTAAGAAATGAGCAGATGAAAATGTTAAATTGCTTTTCCAACCATCTATCTTAATTTTCACAATTTTATATTCTATTAATATAAAATATCTTCGTATTATGATGAGGAAAGGAGTTAAGAAGGTAATGAAGGATAAGAGCAGAGGATATTTCAAAGGTATCGTGGAAGCAGACTTTTCTATTATTAAAGGAACGACTTTAAAAGGTTCATCGCCTACCTATCTATAGTTGTTGCAAAGATCAAGCTTGTATTATCCGATGACTTTCCCTATGCTGTCCTTGACTGGAAGAAGTTAGAGGCTTTGAGCAAGCTAGGCTATGATAAGGCAAAGGAAGCTTTGGGCATAGACTGGAGGTATGATTTCGTTATAAGGATATTCTCTAATGATGGCAGATTAATTCTGGAGTATCCTCAGAATGCTGATCTGAAGAATGCTGATATAGTAGCTAGGTATAGTAGGAATGTTGTTATTGCAAAGAGCATAAACGCATCTCCCTTGAAGATATCATCAGGTGTAGATACAAATCCAGAAGAGATTATAGAGAATATGTATATGGAAAGGATGCTTGCAAACTTCGAGATGATCGTCTATAGATAACTAAATTTCGAGCTCTTCCTTGTTATTTTCTCTAGTTGGATATGCGTCATACATCTGTGGATGAAGGTTTGGCCATCCCCTCGTCTTTTCCTGTACATATTCAAATGCTTTCTCAGCTGTTACTTTCCTTCCCTTTTCTCTAGCTTCCTTCATATATTCATACATGAAATATACTAAGGCAGTTGGCCAATCTTCACCATTGACTACATAGTTGTGTCCATTTCATCTTTAGAACATGAAGAAATGACAACTATTCTATCCCATTCTTTCTCCTTAAAGTATTCTACGAAGCTCCCAGAATAGCATGCACTGAAGATAGCGGCAACGGCTCTTGCAGTCACTCCACTTAGCCATTGATACCAACCCTCTCCTTGAATAAAGAAAACAACAACATCATCTGCATCTGATTTTACATCTATGAGATCTAAAGCTTTGTATGTTTCTTCGGGAGCCTTTTCGTAGGGACATATTACCAGTATCTTTTCTCCTTCAAATAAGGATGCAAATTTTTTGATCTTTTCGGCTTTTTTACGTCCAATAGGTGAACGGAACACTCCATAATGATTCTCTATTCCATCTCCTGGTTTTTCCCAAGCTAGGCAACCATAGATAGTAAAGTTCAGTTTTTTCTCTACAATTATCTGCCAATCCCCATCTTTCTCCTTGTAGTATGTATATCCATTTTTTGCATTCTCATTTGCACTTCCAACTCCTGTCTTCCATACATAGTAACAATAACTGTTTTCTTTGTCGTAGCCACCTTCTGCTGTTACGACTATGTAATACAATTTTTCTCCATATCTTTCATTTTTAGGCTCCAATCCATGTTCTTGCCAGTAAGGATCATCTGCTGGTCTCACTAGCGTATATTCCTTTTCCAATTCCCATACTACCTTTCCATTTCCTTTTACTTCTTCATAACTGAATCTCTTTGATAGAATAACATCTCCAGGATATCCATGCCTATCTGAGCATATGCTAACAATTAAATCCCCCAGTTCTTCATCATCGGATAATGGAATAAATCTTTTCTTCTCTTCAACAGAAATTGGTAGTTCTATCTTTGTTAAATTTTCTATATACGGATAGAAACCTTGTGCATATTGCCTGCCATCATATATCTTTACATCTTCATATTGCATTTTGAGAATGCAATGAAATATTTTTAAAAGAGTATGAATAAAATAATCGAAAAATGAGAAATGTTTACATATCTTTACTTCTTTTCCTATTTCATTTCTTGTCTCATTTTTGCCAATAAATGGATTCAACAAAATAAATGCTATAATTATGCTCCAGAGCTTCATGAAAATATATAATGATGGATTTATAAAATTATTTCTTGTAATTTAAAGCATTATATGCCTGCTACAAATTATCATAACTCTCTGTATATATTCTTTCTGTGTCCTATGAACAATATCTCTACTTTTTTATCTTTTTCCAATATATTGTATATTACCCTATAATCTCCCACCCTTAATACCCATAAATTTACACCAATCAGATGTTTTCCAAATTTTGTGGGATTTTCTCTTAATTTCCATAAACTTTTAAGAATTCTTTCAGAAATTGAAATATCCAATTTTTTGAGATAACTAACCGCTTTTGGGTCCAGAATTACTTTATATCTCATCCCCTAAAATATCTTTAGCTGCTTTTTCTAAAGATATTCCTTCCCCTTTTTCTATTCTCTCTTTTGCTTCTTTGATTTTCTCCAACAATTCTGGATTTGATAATATTGCCAAATTTTCTTTAATATGCTCTACTTCTTCTTTTAGTTTTTCAAAATCTTTTTTTGTAACTACTTCGTGCATATTCTATATGTATAAGCGTGTATTAAGATTTTTTGTTCTCTCTCCTGATAGCTTTCTATCTTCCCCAAGTGTTTTATTTGAAAGAGACATCAAATCCTTTCTTGACTTTCAAAATATTGCGCAAACTTCTAGATTGGGAGCTCATCCTTGTTATTTTCTCTAGTTGGATATCCATCGAACATCTGTGGATGTAGCTGACCCCATATGCCTATATTAGGATCTTTAGTTACCTCCTCCACCTTTTCTCTTGCATACTCAAATGCGCTCTCTGCCGTTCTTAATCCATTTTTCATTGCCTCATACATGAAGTATACGAATGCAGATGGCCATTCTCCAGAATGAGGATCTATATAGGAGCTTTCCATTTCCATTCCAGAGCATGAAGAAAGGATGACATATCCATCCTTTCTTAACTTTCCATAGTATACAAAATTTCCAGAATAGCATGAATCAAACATTGCACATATTGCTTTTACTTTCATCCTGCTGAATAGCTCGGCAAGATCCTTTCCTTTAACTCCAGATACACTTAGCATTCCATCTGCATGCCCTTGGATAAAGAAAACAACAACATCATCTGCATCTGATTTTACATCTATGAGATCTAAGTAATGGTATGTCACCTCGGGTTCAGACGAATGTCGAGTAAATACGATATTTTCTCCTTTGAAAAGAGAAGCCCATTTCTTTATTTTATCCATGTACCCCTCTGGAGAATCAAATATTCCATAATGATTTTCTATACCATCTCCTGGCTTTTCCCAAGCTAATTTGCCATAGATGGCATATCCAAGCTTATGATCAAGCTTATCCCAGTTGCTTTCATTCTTGAAATAAGCATTTCCATCTGTTGCATTGTTATTCTCGCTTCTTCCTTTGGGCCTCCTTCCTGGCCACCATACATAGTAACAATAACTTCTTTCTTCAACAGAAATTGGTAGCTCTATTCTCGTTAAATTCTCTATATACGGATAGAAACCTTGTGCATATTGCCTGCCATCATATA
>CAZDCH010000017.1:0-15301 GCA_964503915.1 uncultured Thermoplasmatales archaeon | reverse complement strand
ATCATCAATTATGAGAAGACATGTTCGCCACAATGGTTTAGAAAAATGTTACTAGTTGGAGGAGATACTTTTAATGATAGAGAAGAGATATGTGAGGGAGAAGTTTCGACGCTTTATTTCTATGAAAATTATATGTCAGATAAATTTGAAAAAACAAGCTTATTTGTTTCAGATGGAACTTTGACTTTTGGAATAAAGGAAGTTAATAAAATTGCAGGAAGATTTGCCTGGATAAATGTTATAAAAGAAATGAGCAAGGGTTTTGGATTTGTTGTTTTTGATGGTCATGGAAGCCCAACGGCTTGGGCAACGCATTTCAAAGGATATGCTAGTCATAAAGACCCATGGGTAAATGGATTAATGACATATAATATGGACTTACTCCATAATGTTAATAAATTGCCGATTGTAATAATAGGAGGCTGCCACAATAGCGAGTTTAATATAAGCTTGTTCGATTTCATAAAAAACAAATGGACTTACCAACCAACATATGAATGTTTTAGCTGGCATTTAGTTAAAATGGCAGATAGAGGAGCAATTGCAACAATAGGCAATACTGGCTTAGGATATGGTGCACATGGTGGAGATGCAAATAAAAACGGAATTCCTGATTGCGTAGAGTATTATGGAGGATATATAGAAGATAGATTTTTCCATGCATATGGAATAAAAGGGAAAGATATATTGGGAGAAACATGGGGGACAGCAATAACAGATTATATTAATACATATGCTCCATTAAAACAAATAGATTGCAAAACAGTTGAGGAATGGGTTTTGCTTGGTGACCCAAGTTTAAAAATAGGGGGATATAGCTAATAAACTTTTACAGCATTTATCCCCTTTTTCAAATTCATTGATTCAGCAATAGAATCACATTTTATTCTTAATAAATAAGCAATTGGTGAATATTTTGATTCTGAAAAAGCTTCATAATTTGCCATTCCTTTACATATAATTAAGTCAGCTTCATTCAGCAAATTTTTTAGCTTCTCGCTTATTCCATTAAAATCGATACCAACAGCAAATTTCCCAGTAGTTAATATTTCATCAACAACTTCTTCGAAACCTAATTTTTTAACGTCTTCATATGTAGCATCTGTCAGAATAGGATATTTCTTACAAATTAAATATAAATTAATGTTTTTATTCATTTTTTTAATTTGTTCACAAACTAATTTATCAAAAACAACTTCCCCACAATTATCAGTAAAATACAAAATATTTCCTTTTAAATTTTTAATCAATTCATTTGTATCATCGTATTGTAAACCTTGTTTTACATATTCATCAAATTTTAAAAAAAGCTCATCTGGTTTTGATGCGCTTCCTTCAATTCCGAAATCGATACAATTTCCAGCTATTGAGCATAGTATGGCTGCTTTTAATTTATCTTTACTTTTTTCTATTATTTCTCTTGCTTTTGGCAACAACTTTAAAGCAATTTCATTGCTTTTTTCTTTTAATTCTTTATATGGATCTTTATTTTTTATTAGCTTGTAAGTATATCCATGTATTTCCGTTGCAATTTCTGCAGAGCTTTTTTTCCAATCATAAATTTCCGCCATTTTTCTTATCACTTTTTTCATTATTTCAGAAACTTCTATTTCATTTTTAATTACTAAATTTGTTTCAAATAAAGCTCTGTTTAATAGGCAAGGAACACATCTTGGTTTAATTTTCATAGTTTGAAAGAAATAAAATTATTTTATAATACTTTGTATTACAATATGAAAGAGTTAAATGGAAAAGAATTTTACGAATTTATAAAAAATAATAAAATAGCTATTATCGATTTTTGGGCTCCTTGGTGCATGCCTTGTTTAGCTCTTTCCCCTATTTTAAAAGAATTAGAGAAAGAAATGAGCATTCCATTTGGAAAATTAAATGTTGACGAAAATATAGAAATAGCTAAGGAATTTGGAATAATGAGCATTCCAACTTTAATTATTTTTTTAAATGGGAAAGAAGTTGATAGATTGATAGGAGTAATGCCAAAAGAAGAGATAAAAGAAAGAATTTATCATTTTTTATAATATTCGCTAATTATTTCAGATGCTGAAACATACCAAGCAAGAAATGCACATATTAAGCCTATTATCCCTCCAATTTTAGAGGAGAATCTAAATATAAAAGATATACCTAAAGAAAAAAAGGTTAGCCATAATGTTAAGAAAACAAAAGATAAAGCTTTATTTATTTTTAATGAAGGAATCCACATATAAAATGTAAATATTCCCCATGCAATTAACATTACTCCTATTTCTTTATTTGAAAATGAAAAACCAATTTTTTCAAGTATTGGAATTAGTCCAAATGATAGCCAAAATGCGCCATATGATGAAAAAGCTGTCCCAGCAAAATTGTTTTCGGCTTTAAAACTCCACATTCCTGCTGAAAATTGAGCAATTCCTCCATAAAAAAATGCTAAGGAAATTGCAATATTTGATTTTATAATTCCCATATTTGCTAATGATAAAATAAAAGTTGTTAAAGCAAATGCTGCTAGGCCAAGAGGAGCTGGATTTAATTTCATAAACTGGTATATTTATAGTATTTAAAAAAGTTAGGAATATAAATCGTAAAAATTTTTACGAAAATCGATAAAAAAATTTATATAATCGAACTATATATTAAAATGGTGATAAAAATGGATGGGAAAATTCCGTTATTGGGAGAAAAATTTCCGGAAATAGAAATTTTGACAATGCATGGAAAAATGAAATTGCCAGATGATTTTAAAGGCAAATGGTTCCCAATAATTGACAGGATAGCAAACATTTTGTGGCTTATTCATCCAAATAATGAAATTGTTGGCAGCGATATTATCATACTGCTACAAGTGAGGAACAAGCTAAGGAAAGAATTGAAAAAGCAAGAGTTGGGAGAAATAAAATGTTATGATTGGTGATAAAATGTTAGCTAAAGTTCCAATAAATTTAGAGGAGATAAAGAAAGGAGATATAGATAAGGAGATATTAAGGCTTGCAATAATAGCAGAGTTAGATGCAATAAATCTATATGAACAAATGGCAAATTTTGCTTCAGATGATGCATTAAAGAAAGTTTTAATTGATATAGCAAAAGAAGAAAAAACACATGTTGGAGAATTTCAAGCTTTGTTGCTTAAGCATGATGAGGAGCAAGAAGAGGAATTGAGAAGAGGCGAAGAGGAAGTTAAAGAAATTTTAGATAGTTAAATTTTAAAAAGACAAAAAATAAAGAAAAAGGAGGATAAAAATGGAAAAGGAAAAATTAATTTTGGAAGCATTTAAAAAAGCTGGCAAGCCTTTACGCCTGCTGAAATGACTGGATTGGATAGAAAGGAAGTATCTAAAATAATTAAAAAATTAAAGGAAGAAGGAAAGCTTATAGTTCCAAAGAGATGCTATTATTCTTTGCCTTAATCGAATAAATATGGATAGCATCGCCACCAATAAAAAAATGATAGGAAGCAAATATCTTCAATAGATAAAATCTTTCCTCAATTTCCTCTTTTAATTGGGGCAAAGTCCTTTTATATACAATTAAATAATTGTATTTTTCATCTAATTCTTTTATAAATTTGCTAACATTTTCAATACTTTCTTTAGTAAAATCAATAAAAGTAGAAGGCACATCTCTATTTAAATAGACATATCCTCCAGTAGCCCATGGTGAACAAATTCCAGCTATTCCAGTTAAATCTTTTTGCTTTCCAATCCATTCAAAAGCATCGCACATTTCTCTGTTTGCATTCCAATCAAAAAATAAAATCCATATAAAAGATAAGAGGATAAATAAGATAATAAATTTTTTTAAACTGAATTTTTTGATTCTATAAAATAAGCCAATGCCAATTGCAATAAAAAAGGAATAGAAAGGTAAGAGAAAGCGAATTTCTTTGTGTCCAATTGCTGAAAAGATAAGAAAAAAAGGAATATTTGTAATTAAAAAGAATTTTACGCCTTCATCTTTAGCTTTCCACATTGCATATATAATCAAAAAAGTGAAAATGATTCCAGTAAAAAAGAAAATAAAAATTATATAAGCATAAAAAGGTAATACTCCAAATTTACTAGATTGACCGCTTATTACATTAAAGTATAAATATTTTATAGGAGAACTAAAAAAATTGTCATAGAATATTAAATCAAGAAAACCTTGAAATATTAACATTATCAAAACTCCTATAATAAAATTAACAGGTCTATTTTTTCTAACCAAAATAAAGAATAAGAGAGAAAATGCATATATAGCTGATTGAAAACGGAAAAGAAAAGAAATTCCTATTGCTATGCCCCCCCAAAAATAACGATTTAAAAAAATCAAGCAAGCACCTAGTAATACAAAAGCTGCAGAAGGAACATCAGTAAGAGTTCTTATGTCATAGTAAATAAAAGGAGGCCAAAAAGCATAAAAAGACATTGCAAAAATAGCCGCTTCTCTTCCATATAGTTTATATATTAATTTATAAATAGAGAGCATCATTATGGCTGGAAAAATTTGGAAGATAATGCGAGTAAATAGAACTAATGAAGTTGATTCCAAATTTAATAATATTCCTATTTTAAATATACCTGCAATGATTAAGGGAGTAAAGTAAGATCTGATGCCTTCTATCCATTCCCATGCAACCATTTTGTTTTTATAATTGGAAACAATTTGCCATGCAGGCTCTAAATTTTGAAAAATTTCGTCAGGATGTGCAACTCCTCTTGTTAATAAAATGGCTGTAATCCTTATTAATAAAGCAATGAATAATACACAATACCATTTTTTTAATAAATTTTTAAACACAACCAAATAATATGAAAGTTTTTTTATATTTTAAAGTTCAAAATCAAAATTTTCATATTATAGAGAGTAAAATATTTTAGTTTTTTGAAAGTAATTAAAAAAGGTGGTTTGAGAAAAGGGAAAGTAAATTTTATAAATTTTACTACTGGCTAGGATTTGAAAACGCCTGAAGGGTTGAAAGAATATTTTGAGAAGATCCATGATTATGATTGTGTAGAGAGATTGAAATTTGCAATTGAGAAAGCAATAGAAATTTTGACACCATTATAAATCGATTATTCTGCAATCTATATTCTTTCTCTACTTTATTTTTAAGCTATGTTTGACATATTCATTCAATTGTTAGTTGAAATAGTTATTCAAAAGCTAAACATAAAAGCGCTGGGAGCAGGATTTGAACCTGCGTGGGCTTGCGCCCAGCGGCTCTCGAGGCCGCCGCCTTTCCTGGCTAGGCTATCCCAGCGCAATATTAATATTTATGGTGTTTTATTAAACTTGCTATGAAAGTAGAAGTTGAACTAAGGGAAGGAAAAAAGGAATTAGAAATGCCAGATGAATTTACAGGAGAAGAATTGCTAAAAAAATTGAATTTTTCGCCAGATTCGGTTATAATAATAGTTGACAACAAGCCAATTCCTTATAAAGAAAAAATAAAAGGTAATAAAATTAGGATAATAAGGGTTGTTTCTGGAGGATAAAGTATTAAATATTAAATATATAATTTTAAAAATATTTATCAACAGCTCCCGTGGTGTAGTGGCCAATCATCTCGGCCTCTCGAGCCGAAGACCCGGGTTCAAATCCCGGCGGGAGCATCAATTTAATGGTATAATTTCAACTTCAAGCCTATCTGCAGTTGGATATTCTTCTATTAAAAAGCATTTATATGGTAAATATTCTGCAATTTCTTCTAAGATAAAAGGAGATGTTTCTATTCTATTCTTTTCACTATCCCATGCTATCATATTATCATCGATTTCAAATTTTCTTTTTATTTCATCAATTTTTTCTTTATTTGCCATTATAACTCCTTTCAATAGGGTTCCATCCTCGGTTATAACATCATAAATCTTTGCAATATTTTTAGCCCTTCTCCCTATCCTTTTACGGAGTTGAATTGCATCTTTAAATGAGGATGAGCAATAATGCAATGGAGTTTCCAAATCCATTTTTAGAATTTCATATGCCATTTCCTCGCTTCCTTTAACGGCGGATGATTCATCATTTTTTGCTACATATCCATATTTATCTAATTCATCCAAATTTGTTATTGAAAATTCTAATTCATTTAAATTTATAAAATCAAGCCCATATTTATCAACTTCTTTTAATAAATGAAAAGTTTCTTCTTTCATATGAGGAACTAATGGAATTTCCATTCCTTTATCTATTTCCAATTTTTTAATTATTTCCTTAAAATTTGTTTTTTCTATTTTATCCCACAGAGATGGCGTTGGATGAAATCTTATCTCATCCAATCCTGCTTTTTCTAATTTTTTAGCCTTTTTGTAGCTTAGAGTAGCAGTATATAGATGAATATGATGTTCATCTCCAAAATAATTTTTAAGCAATTTTATAAAATTTATCACTCTATCCAAAACAATTAATGGGTCTCCACCAGTTATTCCAGTTCCCTCTGCTTCTATTAATTCTGCCTCTTTCAGAATATCTTCCTCCTTTTTTACTAACAATTCATTTGCATATATAACATCTTTTCCTTTTTTCTTCTCTGATAAGGGACAATAAAAGCAATTTGCATTGCATAATCCAGTTACCAGCAATACTAGCTTTGCCCCTTCCCTGCAAATCTGACAGCCTTTTGCCAATCTTTTTGTATAAAATGAATTCTTTTCCAGCACATTTTTGATTTAAATTTTGATATAAAAATTTAATTCAATCAAAATTGTTTTTTTAGGACAATTTTGCTTTAAAAGGACAAAATTTTTAAATGGATAAAAGATTACATCCTATGGAACAAGAAAACTGGGAAGAAAAGGGAAGATATGCTAATCTTAAAATTGTTGGCAATGGGAAAAAGAGAAGATTAATTAATGAAAAAGGAGAAGTTGTTGTTGAATATATAGTTGAATAAATTGAATTATAAGAAACTTTTTTAATTTTCAACTTTTTAAAATTTATGAAAGTAATGGTTGTAATGGCTTCTAAGAGTGATGAGAATATTGGGAAAAAGGCAATAGATATTTTAGAGAAATTTGGCGTGCAATATGAAATAAAATTTGCTTCTGCTCACAGAACACCAGAAAAGATTAAAGAAATCGTAAAAAGCGATGCAGACGTTTTTATTGCTATAGCAGGTTTATCTGCTGCTCTTCCTGGAAGTATTGCTTCTTATACAAATAAGCCAGTAATTGGCGTGCCAGTGTCTGGAAAATTAAATTTGGATGCAATATTATCTATTGTTCAAATGCCTCCGGGCATACCAGTTGCTGCTGTTGGGCTTGATAGAGGAGATAATGCTGCTCTTCTTGCTATACAAATTCTTGCATTAAAAGATGATAGATTGGCTAAAAAATTGGAGGAATATAGAGAGGAAATGAGGAGAATGTGTGAGGGAGAGAATGTTTGATGTTGAAAAGTTTGTAAAGGAAAGTATTGATGAATTAAAAAAATTAAAAGGAAAGGCAATAATTGCTGTATCTGGAGGGGTTGATTCAAGCGTTGCTGCAAAAATTGGAAGCATGGCACTGGGCAAAAATTTGGTTGCTGTTTATATAGATACTGGATTGATGAGGCAGAATGAAAGCGAATTTGTTAAAAATCTATATAAAAAAATGAACTTAAAGTTTATATTTATTGATGCAAGAAAAGAATTTTTGGAGGCATTAAAAGGAATAAAAGACCCAGAAGAAAAAAGAAAAGTTATTGGAGAAAAATTCATAAGGATATTTGAAAAGATTGCTAGGGAAGAAAAAGCAGAATATTTAATACAAGGTACAATAGCTCCTGATTGGATTGAAAGTGGGGGAGGATTAAGAGATACAATTAAAAGCCATCACAATGTTGGTGGCTTACCAAAAAATATAAGAATAAAAATTGTTGAGCCCTTGCGAAATCTATATAAAGATGAGGTTAGACAAGTTGCTAGGTATTTAAAACTGGAAGTTGCAGAAAGGCAGCCATTTCCAGGGCCTGGATTAGCTGTTAGAATAATAGGAGAAATAGATGAAGAAAAAATAAGGATTGTAAGAAAGGCTTGCAAAATAGTTGAAGAAGAAATAGAAAAAGCTGTTGAAAAAAAAGAGATAGAAAAGCCTTGGCAATATTTTGCTGTTTTATTGCCAATAAAGAGCGTTGGTGTGAGAGGAGATATAAGAGCTTATGGATATACAATAGCAATAAGATGCGTTGATAGCATTGATGCAATGACAGCAAATTTTTCAAAATTACCTTATGATTTGCTAGAAAAAATAGCAACAAGAATAACAAATGAAATTAAAGAAGTGAGTAGGGTTGTTTATGATATTTCAAATAAGCCTCCAGCTACTATAGAATGGGAATGAATTGGGAAGAATGGGAACCAATTTATAACAAAATATTGAAAGAATTTGGATTTAGTAAGCAAAAAGATGAAGAAGCAGCGAAAATTGCCTTTAATATTTTAAAAGATAAAATAGATGAAATAGAATTAAAAAAATTGATAGAGGGAAAAACTGTTACAATATGTGGAGCTGGAAAAAATTTGGAAAATGAAATTAAGGAAATAGACGGAACAATTATTTCAGCAGACGAAGCAACATCCATTTTATTAAAAAATAAAATAATTCCTGATATTGTAACAACAGATTTAGATGGGAATATAAATGATTTGATAAAAGCAAATGAAAAAGGAAGCATTGTTATAATACATGCTCATGGAGATAATATAAATTTTTTGGGCTATATAAAGCTATTTAAAGGAAAAAAAATGTTAACAACTCAGTCAAAACCTTTTGATAAAGTTTACAATTTTGGAGGATTTACAGATGGAGATAGAGCATATTGTATTGCAAAGCATTTTAAAGCGAAGAAAATAAAGCTAATAGGATTCGATTTCGAAAATCCTAGGAGAAAAAAAGGAAAAAATATTGAAATAAAGAAAAAAAAATTGAAATGGGCAAAAAAAATTATTAGAAATTTATATTAATGCCGACATATTTCAAAAATTCTGTGATAAGAATTGGGCCAGCTGGCATACCATTGTCATGCAAGGAAAGAACAAATATTGATGGCATAATATATACTAGATGTTTAGGTTTATCTGCAATGGAAATTAGATTTGCTCGAGGATTTATAAGCAATGAAGAAGCAAAAGAAATAAAAAAAGTTGCAAGGAAATGTGATATTGCAATATATGTGCATGCTCCATATTATATAAATTTGGCTGGAGATAAAAGAAATGTAAAAATGAGCAAGGAAAAAATAGAAAAATCCCTATATCTTGCTCATTTAATGGGAGCAAAAATAATGACAACTCATTTAGGATTTTATGGGAATTTATCAAAAAAAGAAACAATGAAAAGAATTGTTAAAAATTTAAGAGCAATAAGAGATAAAATGAAAAAGAGAGGGATAGAAGTTCCTATTGGCTTAGAGACTATGGGAAAAAAAGAAGTGTTTGGAAGTTTGGAAGAAATAATTGAAGTCTGTAAAAGAGTTAGAGGAACAGTTCCAGTTTTGGATATAGGACATATACATGCGAGATGTAATGGTTGTTTAAAGGATAAAGAAGATTTTCAAAGAATTTTTGATATGACAAAGGAATTAAATATAAATCATTATTTAATCCATTTATCTGGAGTAAAATATGATAGTAATGGAGAATTATATCATGTTCCAATAAAAAAAGGAGATTTGCCAGTAATAAAGCTAATGGAATGTATACTAGAAAATGATTATGATGTAACAATAATATCGGAATCGCCAGTTGTTGAGCATGATGCAGTTTATGCCCAAATTTTGTTAGATAGGGCAATGGAAATGATGAAATGAAGTTTGAAGAAGCAATTAATCATGTAGGAAATGAAGTTAAGGAAATGCTTAAACAAATTAAAAAAGAAAAGGTAGATAAAATTATAAATTATTTTTTTGAAGCA
Source organism: uncultured Thermoplasmatales archaeon (assembly GCA_964503915.1). Taxonomy (GTDB): domain Archaea; phylum Thermoplasmatota; class E2; order UBA202; family JdFR-43; genus JAPDJP01. The sequence continues at coordinate 5,426 of CAZDCH010000017.1, read as the reverse complement.
AAAAATGTTTTTGTATATGGGGCGGGAAGGAGTGGATTGGTTGGAAAAGCATTTGCAATTAGATTAGTACATTTGGGATTCCCTACATTTGTTATAGGGGAAACAATAACAAGACCGGTTAAAAAGGGCGATTTAGTTGTTTTAATATCAGGTTCTGGAGAGACAATTCCAGTTGCTATGACAGCAGAAATAGCTCGCCGATTAGGAGCAAAAATAATATCTATAACTGCAAATCCTGATTCCCATATAGCAAGGTTTGCTGACTTAGTTATAATTTTAAAGCCAAAAGAAAAGAAAGCAGATTTGGCCCCCCTTGGCACTTTATTTGAATCAGCAGCTTGGATTTTTTTAGATGGAATTATTGCAGAGTTAATGGCAAGGAAAGGAGAAAGCGAGGAAAGCATGAAAAGGAGGCATGCTACCTTGGAATGAAGAAAGAGGAAATCCATGCCGGCCTTTGAAATCTTTCTATATTTTCTTTCCATTCCTCATCATTAAGACGATTTGTTATTGGCTGTTTAAATTCATAATAGCTTAGTGTTGCTCCAGCTCCAATATAAATTTTATCCATTTTATATGCTACCAATATTAAATCTAAGTAGCCAATAGCTTCTTCTAAACATTGCATAGTATTTGCATCTGTATGAACATCTGCAACTAAAATAACACTTTCATTAGAAGCAATTTTTTCAATATGCTCTGGGAAGCTACTAATAAAATTCTCTTCTTCCTTGCTCAAATTTTCCCCATTTATCTCTTTTAAAGATATTTTTAATAAATTTTCTAAAATTTCTTCCATTAATTTTAGCTTATTTTCTTCAGTTTCATTAATAACGCTAAAATTTTTTAAGCCAAATATTGTCATATTAACTAATGCTTTCATTCTTGCATAATATTCAACAACTGGTTCAACGTATCCTTTCACTGCTGGAGGAATGCCTAAAAAAATGGGAGTATAACTTTGCTTTGCATACAATATAGTATCATGTCTTAATTGAGTCCAAGATGCTAAAGAAGTTTGCAATTCTTTATCAAGCCATGCTTTACTTTGCATAAATGTTGGATATTTATTATCAAATTTTTTAATTAATGCTTTCAATGAAAAAAGCCAACTCCAATATAAATTACGATTCCATTGCGTTACATTAAAACTATTAAATTGATTTCTTAGCATTTCCAATTGTTTATAGTAACTAGTATTTTTTCCTTCATATTCTGTATCTCCTTCTTCTTCTAAAATTTCCAATGCTCTTTCAGAGCCTAAAGCTGCCATAACATCAAGCCCTCTTGGAAAGCACCTAGCTGGGCCAGCTAATGTTATTTCCATTGTAAATGGCTTATTTTCTTCATTTCCAATATACATTCCAACTGCTGGAGATATTAATTGTTGAAAGATATAAGCATCTGGAGTATATCTTTGTCCAATAAAACGCATTCCCTTAGTTTTTTCTATTGCTTCATATAGTTTTTCTTTTGTAATTGGAGGCGTGATAATAACATTTCCTGTTCCTCCATATATTTTTGGACTCCTTATTTTTGCTAATTCTGCTTTAAATTTTATTAAATTTGTTTCATTTACCAATTGGAATATATTCATGTCTTCTAAGCATTCAATATATTCATATGGTGTCAAATCGTCTGCAACTCCAACAAAAAATGAAATTATAGAATAAATTTTTTTCCATATATCAAATACATCTTTCATTTCTATTGAAATTAATACTGCTTGTAAAGTTGCAATATTCGAATCTTCTTCAGAAATCAAAAATGGACATTGCTGACAATGAGGCTCTCCCCCTTTTATTAAAAATGCCATTCTTCCATACCACATCATTGCTTTAAAATACTTTTTCAACTTTTCTGATTTAGTATAATGTCCTCTTGGAATATATTGGGAATAATCCTCTTTGTAATGAAATATGCTACTTTCTTTATATTCATGATTTTCAATATTTTGTAATTCATTTTCAACTTCATCATTTACATAATCTGGCACTTCAATATTTTCTCCTAATAATTTTAAAGCAACTGCAAAATATGCAACATTTCTTCTTGCAGCTTCTTTTAGCAATTTTTCTTGAAATATATTATAATCTTCTTTTGATTTTTCAAATAGAAACTTGCTTAAATTCAAAATCATTCCAAAAATTTCTCTCTCTTCTATTTTTCTAAGTAAATCATTGAATTGAACATGGTAAAGATGAGCTACAACATCTGAAGTAATAAATAATGGAATTCCTTTCCTTCTTAATTCTTTATAAAACTCTACAACATCATCAATTTTTTTATACCCTATAACAACAAATCCATTTTTCTTTAATAATTCAATTTGCTCTTGGGTTAAATTAAAATATAAAATTATATCTTTATTTGAAATATTTTCTAAATTTAAAGGCAATTTGTATTGAGGAGCTTTTCCTTTTATTGATATATTTTCTAATGAATAAAAAGAAACAAAGAAATATTTTGGATTTTCTGTTTCAATTTTTTTCTCAATGCTTATACATCCAGCTAACAATATGACTAACAATATTGCATATTTTTTCATAAAAATGTAATTGGTTTGGCTTAAAATATGTTATGAAAAAGTTAACAATAGTTTAATAAAGGGAAATTTATTTATAAAATGGTGACAAGAATGGAGAAGAAATTTGTTTGCTTGTTATTGCTAATAATGCTAGCTTTTCCAACCATGATAGCAAAAGAAAATAAGGAAAAAAGAGCTGAATATACACATACAGTATTTGCAGAAGTTGCTACCTCCCAAGCTTGCGGCTATTGCCATTTCTGGAATGAACATATGCACGATGCATATGAAAGTGGTAACTATGATTTTGAATATGTAGAAATGATCGTATATGACCACTACTGGGGAGTTTTAAATTGGGATGCATATGATACAATGGTAAATTATTATGGAGTAACTGCATATCCAACAACTGAATTTGATGGAGGATATCAAGAAATAGTTGGTAACTATCCAGAATTACTTCCAGATGCTTTAAATGCTTCTGGAACAAGAGAAGTAGCAGATATTGAAGCAAATATAACTGTATATTGGTTAGGAAATGCAACGCTAGCCATCAATATAACTATAAAAAATAATGAGGAAACAGATTATAGCGGTTTTATCAGAACATGTATAACAGAAATAATCTCAAGATATGATACTGCATATGGTGCTCCTTATTATTTTGGATTTCTAGATTATGCTTTTGACCAACCGCAAATTTCAATTCCTGCTGGAGGTACATATACAAATAGTACTATTTGGAACGGAAATGAACATGCAGATGCTCATGGTGATGATTTTGGAGATATAACACCAGATAATATATGGGTAATATTAGCAGTATTCAACAATGAAAATGGTTATGTTGATGAAACTGTAGCAACAATGCCAATTCTTCCAGATACAACTCCTCCAGAAATATTGGATATTAATGCTCATCCATGGAGTCAGGAAACTAATGGATATGTAAATATAACTGCTATTGTTACAGATAATAAAGGAGTAAATATTGTAAAAGTTAACATTACAACTCCTGATGGTACCTACATAAATGAAACAATGAATAACATTGGAAATCTATATTATTACAATGCCACATATCATACAATTGGGAACTATTCATTTTATATTTGGGCGAGGGATATTAACGGAAATAGCAACAAATCTTCTATTTATTCCTTTTCTATACATGGAATTCAATGCTTACTGAATTTAAAAGCTGGATGGAATCTTATAACTATTGCTTGCCAAAACAATTATACAGCTAAATCCTTAGGAGAAAACATAACTGGTTGTAGCATAGTTTCAAGATGGAATGCTAGCTTGCAACAATTCCAATCTTACTTAGTTGGGATTTCTCCAGATAGCTTTAATTTTGAAATTGAAGATGGTGTTGGATACTTTGTTTATGTGAATAATGACACAACATTTGAAATAACAAGCTATCCAATATATAGCGTTGCTATTCAATTATATCAAGGATGGAATATAATAGGTTGGTTTAGCGATTCTACAACAGCTAGTTCGTTAGGAGAAAACATAACTGGCTGTAGCATAGTTTCAAAATGGAATGCTAGCTTGCAACAATTCCAATCTTACTTAGTTGGCATCTCCCCACCAGAATTTGATTTTATAATAAAACAAGGAATGGGCATTTTTATATATACAAATGAAGCCAGCATATGGCATGGAGAAGGATAGCTCTTCCTTTTTTATTTTAGTTAAGTTTTAATAATTAGTAATTATTTTGATTTATGATAGGAAAAAAAAATTTACAATAATTGCAATGGCAATTATTATTTTGGCAATTATTTTAAATATAAGTTATGGATTAGATGATAATACGCCTCCCTCAATAACGAATGTGAGTTGGATTCCAAAATATGGGCTAAAGTTATTTATTGTTATGAAGGAACATGTTAGTTGATATGTCTGGTTCAAATGGAAAATATTCAGCATCAATAGGTCCATTTAAGGAAGGAGAGGTTTTGGAAATGTTGCTACAACTGGAGAATATAAAATAAATATTAATGGAACTGAACCTCAAATCGAAGTCATATATCCAAATGGGGGAGAAATCGTTTCTAGAATAATAACAATAAAATGGTATGCAGAAGATAATATGGACCCAAATCCATCTATAAAAAGAATATAGCAATGATAATGGAAAAAATTGGCTTTTAATTACATATTCTTCAAATACTGGTAACTATAAATGGAATACTTTTAGTAGATGATGGAAATGAATATAAAATTAGGATAACTGCAACGGATAAGGCAGGAAATAAAGGTATTGATGAATCAGATGATGTATTTACAATAGATAATACACCTCCCCAAACTACATATTCAATAAATGAACATTAGGCAATACTGGATGGTATAGTAGCAATGTAACCATTATATTAAATGCTACAGATGCTCTGTTAGGGATAAATACAAAATATAAAGTTGATAATGAAACATGGAAAATTTATACAGAGCCATTTCTAATTACGACAAACGGAGAACATTCTATAAAATATTATAGTGTTGATAATGCAGGAAATGAAGAAGAAATGAAAATAATAATTTATAACATTTAAAATTAATGAATAAATAATTTAAATCCTTCTTTATTTCATCCCATGCTAAATGCAGTTGGAAGAGAAATTCCAGAAGAATTGAATGGGAGAAAATTAAAGCCCTATGAAGGGCCTTTTTCTTTTAAGCCTGCTAAAAGGCAATATGCAAAGCCCTTAAAAGCTGTTTTTCCTGGTGAAAGCAAGCTTTTGCCCTCTTTAAAAGAAGCAATTAAAAAAGTGGGCTTAGAGAATGGAATGACAATCTCCTTCCATCATCATTTGCGGAATGGAGATGCAGTTGTAAATATGGTTGTAGATACAATTGCAAAAATGGGAATAAAAGATATAAA
>CAZDCH010000016.1:0-16428 GCA_964503915.1 uncultured Thermoplasmatales archaeon | reverse complement strand
AATCATAGCCCTTAGCCAATCTGCAACATTTTCTGCATGATCTGCAATATCATCTATCCAATCAACAATTTTTAATAAATGATATTCATCCATTGGACTCAATTTATCTTCAATTTCATATATTTTTTTTGTTATTTCATATCTAACTCTATCTGCTTCCCATTCTTTTCTATGAACCATATGGATAAATTCTTTTGTTTCTTTCCTTTCTTTATCAACAAATCCTGTTTCAATTAAATCTCTTACATTTCCAACTGCTTTTTCCATTTGTTGTACAGTTTCTGCAACTATTTCCATATGCTTCTTAAATGTTTCCTTTAATTCATCTGGAATTTTTGTATGTCTTAAATCCAAAAGTTGTGCTAAATTTTCTGCATGGTCTAAAATTGCATCTTGTTCTCTAAGCAACCATAAAAAATATTTTTTATCAACTGGCATAAATACGGAGCGAGGCAAATGAGCTCTAATATTTCCCTTTATTAAATCTGCTTCATGTTCAAGCTTTGAAACTTTTTCTGCAATTTCATGAAAACTTTCAAATTCGCCATCTATATACTTTAATACTCCTTCTTTAAGCAATGCAATACATTCCCTTACCTTGCTCATATGCTCTAATAATCCTTCAAATGGTGATTTTTTTCTGTATATGCCAGCAATTGGCACTCTATAGGGCATTAAAATATTATTGTTAATCCTATATAAATTAATATCGATGTAATTATTGTAGCAGGTAATGTTAACAACCATGAAAATATGATTCTTTTTATTACATTCAAGTCAATTGCAGCTAATCCTCTCGCTAAACCAACTCCTACAACAGCTCCAACAACTACATGAGTTGTTGATATTGGCATGCCAAGTTTTGAAGCTAATAATACAACTGTAGCAGCTGCAAAATCAACACTAAATCCTCTCGTATTAGTTAAATCTGTTATCCTCCCTCCAACTGTCCTTATAACTTTATATCCCCATGTTAATATGCCCAATGCAATGCCAATTCCTCCAAAAGCAAGCAAATAAATTGCATCCACTTCTTTCCATGCCATAGCTATTACAACAGCAACAGGCGCAACAGCATTTGCAACATCATTTGCCCCATGAGAGAAAGCAACATAGCATGATGTTATTATTTGCAATCTCCTGAACATTCTTTCAACTGTTTCATAGCTCTTATCAACAAATTTTTTCGCAAAAAAATAGCTTATTATGCCTGCAACGAAAGCAATAAGAATAGAAATAAGTACATATTCCCTTAATTCATATCCAATAATTTCTCCTGCTCTCGTTTTTGTAAAAATTGAAATAAGAATTATAAAAATAGTTAAAGCTACAAAAAAAGGGCTCAATTTACTAGCATATTTAACTGGCTCTTTTTTAGCAAATATAAAAATGCGTATTATTCCAAACATTAAAAAAGCAAGTAATGCTCCTGCTAAAGGAGATAAAATCCAAGATGTAACAACTTTTGTTATAGTATCCCATCTTATTGCTTGTATTCCACCTTGTATTATTCCAAATCCAGCTACTCCTCCCACTACTGCATGCGTTGTTGAAACAGGCAATTCTTTCCATGTGGAAAATGTAACAAAAATTGATGCAGATAATAAGGCAGCTAAAAAACCAATCATAATATTATGTTGTGGCATTGAAGAAATATCTACAATTTTTCCTTTTACTGTATCTGTCACATGTTTTCCAACTAAAACTGCTCCCAAAAAATTTAATACAGAAGCAATAATTAACGCTTGCTTCAATGATATTGCTTTTGCTCCAACGGCTGTTGACATTGAATTTGCAACATCATTAGAGCCAATATTCCAAGCCATATATAAACCAGAAAAAATAGCAATGATTATAATTGAAATAAGCATGTTGGTAATATATGGCTAAAATTTATAATTTATCATGGGATTTCTTATTTCATGATAAAAGCTTATATTCTAATATTAACATATGTTGGCAATTTAAAAGCTGTTTTAGATGAGATGAGAAAGCTTAGCAATATAGAAAGTATAGCTGTGGTAGCTGGAGATTATGATATCATTGTTAAAGCTAAGGTAAATAGCTTAGAAGAACTAATGGAATTAACAGATAAAATCCATGCAATAAAAGGGGTTAAAAGAACAAATACACAAGTTATTGAAAAAGAGATAGAAATATGAGAATAAGAAAAAAATATTTGTTTTATGTATTAGGTATATCATCTGCTGCTATTGGAGCAATTGTTACAGTAATAGATACTTTTATATCTATAAAATATGAAATGGATCCGTGGGCATTATGCTTAGCTATATTTATGGCGGGACTTATTATAACATTTCTTTTGTGTATTATACTTTCACTTCCATTTAAAGGAAAAAAGATAGGAGCAAGAATAGACCCTTCATTTAATGGTATAAGACTTATTAAAAGAAGAGAAATATTATATCATTTAATGGCGGGTATAGGAAATGCTATAGCAACTATTTCTTATTTTTTAATTATATCCTTGTATAGAGACCCATCTGCAACTCTTTCTTTTTTTCAAATAGTTATCCTTTATTTACTATTCATTGAATCTATTGCAGAAAAAAATGCTCCAACTTTAGCAGAGGTGCAATCGTCAGTAATTGTAACATTTGGTGCTGTTTTAGCTTCTTTTTCTTTGAAAGGAGAAATAAATGTTATCGGCTTGTTAATTGTTTTCTTGCTATTAAATCCATCATGGGTAATATTTTCGATTTATCAAAGAAAGTTAAAAATAATGAAAATAAATGGAGCATATAATGATTCAATAAATATAAGGTTGTGGAATCTTGTTTTTACTACCCTTTTTACAGCATTATTTGTTTATTTAATAAAAAGGGATGCATTTTATGATGCTTTTCGAATATTAAATTTTTGGCATTTATTATTTCTTTCAATGGGCATAACTTTTTTTTCATATATACTTTATATAAGAGCATTGGGATTAGGAAAAGCAAGTGTTACCCAAGCAGTAAAATCTCTAACAATAATATTTTCTATTCCTTTAACATTTGTACTTGCAAAGATTATTCCCATTACAATTTTTGAATCAATTACTCATGCAATAATAAAAATGTTTGGCATTATTTTAGTTGTTTTAGGAGTAATATCTTTTGCTTTAACTGAAGTTAAAGCATACATTTTTATAAAAGTAAAAGCAGGTTATTCAACAAGTAAACTAATAGATAAGATTTGGAAAATAAAAGGCACAACAAGCGTAGCTGCAGTAGCTGGAAATTATGATATAATTGCAAAAGTTAGAATAAGAACATTGGGCAAGGGATATGAGAGGATAATAAGAGCTATAGAAAAAATAAAAGAAATAGAAAGTTTTGAATGGCAATCTATATTAAAGGAATGGGAAGAAATATGAAAGTTGGAATAATTGGAGGAACAGGTTATTATAAATGGCAGGGAGAAGAAATAGAAATTGAAACAATATATGGAAATGTTATTTCATATTATTTAAGAATTGGTAATAAAGATGTGTTTTTTATTCCTAGACATGGAAAAAAACATAAGCCAGCTCATGCAGTAAATTATTTTGCTAATATAAAAGCAATGAAGGAAATAGGGGTTGAAGCAATTTTATCAATAAATACTGTTGGTTCTTTAAGAAAAAATATTAAGCCAGGCTCCATTTTTATTCCAAACGATTTTATTGATTTTACAAAAAGAAAAACAACATTTTATAATGATATAGCAATACATGTTGATCTGAGTCAACCATTTTGTCCTATTGTAAGAGAGGTTTTAATAAATAGAGCAAAAAAATATGGAGAAGTATATGAAGGAATATATATTGCAACTGAAGGGCCTCGTTTAGAAACGAAGGCTGAAATTTCTATGTTCAAAAATTTTGCAGATGTTGTTGGAATGACTTTAGTACCTGAAGCAATTTTAGCAAGAGAAGTTGGAATATGTTATGCTTCCATATGCTTGGTTTCAAATTATGCTGCTGGCTTACAAGAAAAAATCAATATTAGAGAAATTAAAGAAATACAGGAGAAAAAGAGAGAAATTATAATAAAAATTTTAAATGAAAGTGTAAGAATTTTGCCAAAGAAAAGAAATTGCAATTGTAAATATGCTTTTGAGAAAGGAAAATTATAATTTATAAGTTTATGTTATGAACAATTGCCATGGCAATTATGGTTTCATTCTCATTGACTTCCTCCTCTGAATTTCCTGTAAAGTATATCATCAAATAGCATTTTAGCTTTTACTTCGACTTCCTCCAACATTCTCATTGCAGAATATGCATCTGAAGAAGAAAAAATCAGATAATGATAAGAAATTCTGTTGTTTGCTTTCCCAAATGTACATGGCTACATATTCACAAGGAGAGATTTTAATCTCCTGCTTTTCTTAAATGGGCTCCTAGCTTCTTTGCTTTTGCCACAATAAAATAGTAAAAATTTTTTTATGCTGCCCAATTTATATCATACCTTTGCCATCTCTTTATTCCATCCCTGTGCCTCCAGGGAATATAAATTTCAGAAATTTTTCAACAAGCTCTTTTTTATCGAAAAGTTTTTATATGGAAAATGTTATTAAATTGTTAGCAAAAAATTAGCAAGGTGATAACGTGAAAATTATTAGGCTAAAAAATGAAGGAGTATCGGAAATAGTCGGTACAGTTATTTTGTTAGCTATTGCTGTAGTTGCTTTTTCAGCTTTTGCAATTTATGTTTTTTCATATAATAATCCTTCACCTTCTCCAAATTTAAATTTAGTTGGTTATGTAGATAATGGTAATGTAATAATAGAGCATAAAGGTGGGGAAGGATTGAAATTGGAAAATATTAAGATAATAGTATATAAGGGAGAAATGGATAGTTTTTGCTGTTTTTTTGATGAAAATGGCATGCCAACGGAAAATCATGTTCATCTTATTGGAAATGGAAACAATAGATGGGAAGTGGGGGAATATGTAAGTATAAATGCTACTGCAATATTTGGGGACATATCGAACTGGCAAATTAGCATAATAGTAATAGATGAGGATAGTAATTCTGTTATAATGACTGGGATACTGCAAGAAGGATTAACAATGCTATCTCCACCAATTGCAATATTTACTTATGCCCCTATTGATCCAAAAACTTTAGAAATAATAGTATTTAATGCGAGCCAAAGTTATGACCCAGATGGAGGAAAAATAGTAATATATAAATGGGATTTTGGAGATGGAAATATTGGATATGGAAAAGTAGTTGTACATAAATATTCTTCGCCTGGAATATACAATGTTACTCTTACTATAACAGATGATGAAGGTCAAAAAGGAAATGCAACTACTGGAGCTGGTATACCTGGTACTCCTCCTCCAGTAAATGTTACTGATAATATACCACCTCAAGGAGATTTTGAATGGTATGTAAATCCAAATATCGATGGAACAATAGATTTTTATGCAAATGTAACTGATCCAGACGGAGAGATAATTTCATATTTCTGGAATTTTGGAGATGGTGGAACTTCTTCTTCTCCAAATCCAAGCAATACATATGAACATAGCGGAAATTATACTGTAACTTTGATTGTTACTGATGACAATGGGGGGCAAACTGTTTTTACCAAAACAATTACTGTTCCAAATATTCTTCCAATTGCTGGATTTTCTTATAGTCCAAGAAATATAACAACTGTTTTAACTGTAACTTTCGATGGTGGAGAACCATATTCATATGATAAAGATGGTTATATTGTAGCATGGCATTGGGATTTTGGAGATGGTGGCACAGCAGATGGAGAAACAGTTACACATAAGTTTACTGATCCTGGTAACTATACTGTAACTTTAACTGTAACAGATAATGATGGTGGAGAAAGCAATGTTTCAAAAATATTAAGAGTATATCCAAAGCCCGCTGCAACACCACCTACATTCCTTATTGTCGATAACACACCAATAGGTTGGGAAAGTGGAATTGATAATATTATATTAGCTTGTCAAAATATAATGCCTGAATCTGAATTTTATTATGCAAAAGCTATTGATGATTGGTATTTTACAAACGATGAATACACTTCTCCTGAATTAAGGGGGCAAAGAATAGATGATGCACTTATAAATCAGTTTGATATCGTTATTTGGAGTTGTGGAGATTTTCCTGGTGATGGAGGCCCAGCAAATTACGAGCCGTGGCTTTCTCATCCAAATTATTGGAGTACATCAATGACAGAAGGTGAATATTGGAATGATAGTAGTGGAGGAGATGATAATGCAAACCATGTTTATGAATTAGCTCAGCATTTAACTGGAAATATTACTGCTGGAACTTTATTGTTATGTGGAACTTATGTTGTGAGAGATTTGCAAAATTATCCGGGAAATGGCGTTTCTTCTAGTGAGGTATGGCTTGGAGATGTTCTAGGCTTAATCGAGCCTAGCGGGGGAATTGATTATGACTGGCATTATGAACCTTTTTCTGGAAGGCTTGGAAGTGCCTATTTTAGGGGAAGACCATATACAGCAGCAGGCATATTATATGGTATAGCAAACACTTCATCTGGCCAAATAGGTGTAGCAAATCTCGAAATCACTTCTCCAATTAAATTGTATGCCCTTCACAAAAAATCAGATGATTTGTTCCAATACTCATTAGTTGCGGGAACAAGCGATTGGGAAATAATATTAGATGAAGACATGGAAATAAATCCTGGATGGAGTCATGGAGGGAATCAAGATGAGTGGGAATGGGGAACTCCAACATATGGGCCATCTTACGCTCATAGTGGTAGTAAATTATATGGAACAGATTTAGACTATAAATACAACAATAATGCAAATTGTTGGCTAAAAACTCCAGAAATAGATTTAAGTGAGTATATAAATGTGCAATTGGAATTTTGGCATTGGTACAGGCTAGAATATGGTTGGGACTACGTATACTTAGAAATTACTGATGATGGAGGAGCAAGTTGGCATCGATTAGCATCATATACTGGCTCTCGAAATTGGCGCCACCAATCTTTTGATATATCAAGTTATGCTGGAAAAACTGTTCAAATAAGATGGCGCTTAGTTAGCGATTATTCTGTTATTAAAGCTGGTTATTATTTAGATGATGTTTTGATAAAAGGGAAAGCATCAACCATTCCATCTGGATATTATGCAATAGATGCTGGAAGGGGAAAGAATAGGAGCATTATATTGGGATTTGACTTAAATGCAGATGAAATCACTCAAGAAAGTAGAACAAACTATTTAAGAAATGTTCTTGCTTGGCTTGCCATTGGAGCAGGATATGTAACAGAAATCTGGGTAGATAATATGGCAAGCGAGGAATGGTTAAATCAGCCTAACCATTTCGCAACAATAAATGATGCAATAAACGCAATTTGTCCTGGTGGAAAAATATATGTTATGGGAGATAAGGGACAGATATATAATGAAGATGTTTTAATAAATAAATCCATTGATTTAATAGGCATAGATAATCCAAAAATTATTGGAAATAATTATGGCATAAAAGTAACAGTTGACTGGGTAAAAATTGAGGGATTTACAATAGAAAACAGCAAACAAGGTATATATATCGATAATTCAGCAAGGACAACAATTATAAATTGTACGATTCAGAACGTACAAAAAGAAGCAATATATTTAATATATTCTCATAACAATACTATCAAAAACAATAATATTCAAAACAATTTATATGGTATATATGCTACAGGAAGCTTGGGCAATAAAATAAGATACAATGTATTTGATAAAAATGGGGAATCTATTCATCTATATCGTTCAAGCTTAAATATTATTGAAAGAAATTCTATAACTGATAGCAACATAGGAATATATATTGATTCTGCAGAGGAGAATACTATCTCCAACAACTTAATATTAAATTGTGATGAAGAAGCCATTTATCTAGTTTCTTCAACTAACAGAAATTCGATTGTCAACAATACCATAAATGAAAGCAGAATTGGTATAAAATTGGAAATATCTAATACTAATACTATATTAAATAACAGTATTAGCAACAGCTTATACGGGATTAAGCTAATATATTATTCTCATACCAATACAATTAGAGAAAATGTTATTATTTTAAGTAATGTATCTGCAATTTCTGTTGAAAATTCGAGTGATAATTGCTTCTTATTCAATAATATTTCAAAGAATGGATATGGCATCTATCTGTATTCATCTTCAGGAAATATCTTACAATTAAACAATATATCTGATAATTCGCAAGAAGCAATATATTTGGCATCGTCTTCAAATAATAATATAATGGCTTTCAATAATATTTTAAATAATTCCTTAGCAATTTCAATCTATAACAGCAATGGGAATGTAATGAAACATAATTATATAGTATATAATAAAAGAGGAGGAATTTATTTATCGCTATCGATGCCAACTATAAATGGAGAAAATGAAATAATAAATAACAATATTTCATTCAATAATGGAACAGCAATTTATTTATATCGCTCTGGAGGAAATACTATTGCAAATAATACTATAATTTCAAATTCTCACGGAATAAAGATAGAATATTTATCAAATTTGAATGAAATAAGAAATAACAGCATAATAAATAATTCTTATGGCATATATATAGAAAGAGGGAATTATAATATCTTGTTGAAAAATAATATTACAAATAATGAGTTAGAAGGAATTTTGATTTTATCATATTCTTCTGAGAATATTTTGATGAATAATACAATAAAACAAAATAAAGATGGAATTGGGTTGCAATCGTCCAGCACAAATACTATAGAAAACAATACAATATGTGAAAATGGCTATGGACTGATATTTCTTGAAAGCCATAGTAACATAATAAACAGTAATACCATATTTTCAAATAGCTTAGATGGTATCCAATTCACTTCATCAGACGAAAATAAAATATTGAATAATGAAATTTATAACAATTTAAATGGCATTCATTTAATATCTTCTGGAGGCACTGGAAACATCATATCAAACAATACAATTTATTCAAACAGATTAAATGGTATTTATTTAGAAAATTCAAGAACAGCAACAGCTGGCAATAATGATATAATAGAAAACAAAATCTATAATAACAATATTAGTGCAATATTATTGCAATCGTCAAATATTAATTCAATAAGGCTAAATCATTTGCATTCAAATAAAAACGGTATTTACTTTAATTCTTCAAACAGTAATACAATTTGTGGAAACATTGTATTTAATAATAGTAGAGATGGCATATACTTACATTTATCAAATAACAATGATATAGAAAATAATAGCATATTTTCTAACAATAGAAGTGGGCTATATTTATTACAATCATCACAGGGAGATTCATTGCCAATTAAAAATAACATGATTTGGAATAATACATATGGCATATTTATCAATTCATCGGATAACAACTATATAATGCACAATATTTTATGGAACAATTCCTATGGAATTTGCATGATATATTCATCAACTAATAATGAAGTTTATGAAAATAATATTACTACAAACAATTATGGAGTATATGTAGCATCTTCAGATTGCACTGCAAATAAGTTTTATTACAATAATTTCATAAATAATACTTTACACAATGATAGCCAAGCATATGATATGGGAAATAATTCATGGTATATTAGCACTTCTGGGAATTACTGGAGTGAGCATACAACAACAGATCCATATATTATACCTCCAGGAATAAATCAAGATAAATATCCATTGTTAAGTCCCAGAAAATGGTGGCTATAAAAAGAATTACATGGCTAGTTACAGCAATTTTGCTCATTTCTTTATTAAATATAAAATTTGCAAAACCATCTATAATTTATGTTGATGATGATGGTTCTGCAGATTATAGTAAAATCCAAGAAGCAATAGATAATGCAATGCCGGGAGATACAATATATGTCTATGAGGGAATTTATCAAGAAAATATAATAATAGACAAAGAGGTTTATCTCAAAGGAGAAAAAGCTATAATCGAATGTTATAATGGACATGGAATTATTGTGAAAGCAAACGGAGTTATAATAAGTAATTTCGATATTAAAAATTCCAGTGAAGGATATTATGCAATTAAATTGGACAGTGTTAGTAATTGCATCATAAGGAATTGCAATTTTTCGTTTAATTATGGAGGAATATACGCATACAATGGCAATAATAATACAATTTATATGAACACATTTTATTCAAATTCATATGGATTTTCAGCTGTTGGCTTATCAAATTCAATTATTAAAGAAAATGTTTTTTTATACAATAGCTATGGCATAGATTTTGGTTCAAATACTAGATACAATATATTTTATTATAATAACTTTATAAATAATGGAATAGATGCTTATGATGATAGCACCTTTAATGAATGGTGTCATTTAAATGTTGGCAATTATTGGAGCAAGTATGTTGGAATGGATAAAGATGGTGATGGAATTGGTGATGTGCCATATCAAATAGAGCCAATTGAAAAAGGTAATTTTGATTACTACCCATTAATGGAAACATACATAGGGCAAGATATTTATCCTCCAGATATAAATAATATAAGGGCAAATCCTCAGATTCAAATTCCAAATCTATTTGTAAACATTAGTTGCGAAATTGTTGATAATGTTGGGGTAGCTAATGTTTTCATAAATATTTCATTTCCAAATGGAACATGCATTAATCAAAGCATGAATGCTATAGGCAGTCTATATTATTTTAATAATACATTTTATCAAAAAGGAGTATATAACTACTATATTTGGGCTATAGATGTAAACAACAATTCTGAAAAATCTTCAATTCAAAAATTTGTAATTGGCTACAAGCCAACTGCTAATTTTAGCTATTCACCATCAATGCCAACTATATTAGATAATGTCATTTTTAATTCAACATCATATGATGTAGATGGATATATTGTAAATTATACATGGTATTTTGATGAAGAAATCAAATATGGGAAAACGGTATATTATAAATTTAATGAAAAAAGCCCACCTCCACATCACGTTAAGTTAATTGTATATGACAATGACGGAGCTTGGGATATTATAGAAAAAGAAATAATTGTAAAGAATATTCCACCAACACCAGATTTTATTTTTACTCCAGAAAATCCTGAAGCTGGACAAGAAATTATATTTTTAGATCAATCAATAGATGCTGATGGAAATATCTATATATGGAAATGGGATTTTGGAGATGGAAGCTATTCATACGAAAGAAATCCTACACATGCTTATTCTCTCGACGGAATATATAATGTTACTTTAACTGTTACTGATAATGACTATTCTTCAAATAGTATAACAAAAACAATAAATGTGATTGATTTAATACCTCCTAAGATTAAGAATATATCGGCCCATCCAAATCCACAAGAAATAGATGAGGTAGTTAATATATCATGTATAATAATAGATAATGTGAGAGTTAGTGTGGCAACAATAAATATTACGACCCCATCTGGAAATTTTATTAATGAGAGTATGCAAAATATTGATAATATTTATTATTACGAAATTTTATGCAACGAGGAAGGAGAATATAAATATTATATCTTTGCAAAGGATAGAAAAGGTAACATAAATAGAACAAGTATTAAAAATTTTACAATAATTGTTCCGCCTTTGCCGCCTTCAATATGCAATATAAGTATATTTCCAAATACACAACAATATGGTTATTTTGTTAATATTTCTTGCTATGTATATGATAATGTGGGAGTGGAAGAAGTTAGAATAATTTTGGATGGGCAAAATATGAGCATGGATAGCATTGTTGATAGTAAGGGAAATGGAATATACTATATAAACTCAAGTTTTGATATGGGCGTTCACAAATTTTTTATTTATGCATCAGATATAAATGGATATATAAATATTTCATCAAATTATTCTTTCATTGTTGTAGATAGTTTGCCTCCCATTATAAAAAACATATCTTTTGAAAAATACGTTGAACCGGGAAGCTTTATAAACATATCTTGCAAAATAAGTGATAATCAGGGGGTAAAGAATACAATTTTATATGCAATTACACCTGATAAGACCCTAAATATAAGTATGCAAAATTTTGGAAGCGATTTTTATGTGCTTTTAAAATGCAATTCATCTGGAGAATATAATTTTTATATATGGACTATAGATTTTAGCAACAATACAAATTCGACTCGCCTTTACAATTTTACTGTTACAAATTTACCTATAGCAAATTTCTCTTATAGCCCTGCATACCCATCAAATTTAGATGTAATTCAATTTATTGATGAATCTTATGATTTAGATGGTTATATTATAAATTATACATGGAATTTTGGAGATGGTAGCATAGCATATGGAAAAAATGTAAGTCATAGGTATTCTTTAGCTGGAACATATAATGTTACTTTAACTGTAAAAGATAACAATAATGCAATATCAAATATTACAAAAGAAATTAGTGTTAGAGCTGTTCTAATAGCCAATTTTACATATATTCCAAGCCATCCATTATCAGGAGAAATAATAAGTTTTATCGATTTGTCATATGGTGCATCGGCTTGGAAATGGGATTTTGGAGATGGAAGTGTTAGCTACCAAAAAAATACCAGCCATATTTATCCAATAGGCAATTATTATAATGTTACACTGACTATCTATAATGAAAACTTAAGTCTTAGTACATACAAAATTGTAAAGGTAGATACAAAGGTAATGCTTTTTAAAAATGAGAAAAATGTTGTAAATTATGTTGCATGGATAAGCAATTCAACAACTGCGAGGCAACTTGCTCAAATTATAGGAGATAATATAATGCCCAAAGGTAGTGTTATAAGCAAATGGAATGTTAGCCAAGGAAAATTTGATGATTATATTGTTGGTATTTCTCCTCCCTCATATGATTTTGTAATTAAACCTGGTGATTGTGTTGTTTTAAGAGTTGCAAATTCTGGAAATTTTGTAATGGAGGTGATAGAATGAAAAAGATAAAAAGTTTGTTTGTTGTAGTGTTGTTGCTTATTGCAATAGCAGATATATTTGAGGCATTGGATCAACCATTTCCAGTATATGGATATATAAAAGATAGCAATGGAAATCCTTTGCCATCTGGAGTTGATATTATAATAAAAGATGTTACTAAATCAACTCAAATTTCTGTAAAAACGCAACAGAATGGCTACTATCAGGCAAATCTTTATGATTTACCAAATTGCGAAAATGGAGATAAAATAGAAATTTATTGTGCTTACAATGGCGAGGAAAATAGCAAATCTTTTGTTTTAGATACTACACAGCCATCAAAAAATGTTAGTTTTTCATTAATTGGGAAACCATCTATAAAAACATTAAATGCTATAAATATAACAAGTAGTTCTGCAAGGCTAAGAGGAAATTTAACAGATTTAGGAGGAGATGATAGTTGTTTAGTTTGGTTTGAATATGGAGAAACAAAATCATATGGAAAAATAACTAATAAATTGAATTTGAATTCAGTTGGTGTTTTTACAATAAAAATATCCAATTTAAAACCATATAAAACTTATCATTTTAGGGCTGTTGCAAAAAATAGCAAGAAAACAAGTTATGGAAAAGATTTAACTTTTAAAACGCTAGCTGAATTACCACAAGTAAATACATATCAAGCAACAAATGTTGGATATGATGTTGCAACTTTAAATGGATATTTAAGCAATGTTGGCGAAGAAAAATGTCAAGTATGGTTTGTATATGATAAAAATTATCATTCTGATTGGAAGGATTATATTTATTCAACTCCAAAAATGGAATTAAGGAAAGCATCTTCTTTTTATTATAAAATTTCTGGGCTGGAAGTTAATGAAACATATCATTTTAGAGCAGTTGCTAGCAATATTAAAGGAACAGTAGCTGGAGAAGATCTAACATTTACAACGCATATTATATATCCATCTATAAAAACATTAAATGCTATAAATATAACAAGTAGTTCTGCAAGGCTAAGAGGAAATTTAACAGATTTAGGAGGAGATGATAGTTGTTTAGTTTGGTTTGAATATGGAGAAACAAAATCATATGGAAAAATAACTAATAAATTGAATTTGAAATCAGTTGGAGAATTTTCTATATATATAAATGAATTAAAACCAGGAAAAACATATCATTTCAGAGCTGTTGCAAAAAATTATAAGGGAATTTCATATGGTGCTGATGTAACCTTTTCTACTCAATCAACAAAAGCTAATGTAAAAACAAGCGGGATAGAATATGCTATAATTTTAAAGGGGAATTTAACAGATTTAGGAGGAGATGATAGTTGTTTAGTTTGGTTTGAGTATTGGGAGGAAGGAGGAAATATAAGTCAAACGGAAAAGAAAGAAATCAATCAAGTAGGGGAATTCGAAGAAGCAATAACTGGTTTAAAGGAAAATACTACATATTATTATAGGGCAGTTGTTGAAAATAGTAATGGAATTTCTTATGGTGCAAATTTAACATTCAAAACTATTTCTTTGCCTTCCCCACCAATAGTTATTACAATAAATGCAAGCGCATTTTATCATAATGCAACTTTATTTGGAAATATATCTTCATTTGGCGGTAGCAGCTTTTGTTATGTTTGGTTTGAATATTGGGAAAATGAGAAATATTCAACATCTGTTAAATTGGTTAATAAAACTGGACTATTTAAAGCAAATATATACGAGCTTGAAGATGGCAAAAAATATTATTATAAAATAGTTGCTGTTGGCTCAAATGGAAGAATTGCTTATGGAAAAACTAAGAATTTTACTACATTATTTGAAGAAAATCATCCTCCAAATATAACTATTTTATATCCAAAAAATGGTTCAGTTGTGGGAATAAACATCTCTTTGGAAGTTTATGTTGAGGATTTTGATGGAGATTTATTGAATGTCACTTTTTATTGGGAAAATGGTAGCAAGATATTTTCTGTAATTACATATGGGGGATATGTGGGCGCTGCCTTGCATTTACATTATGGCAAGGAATATTTTTGGTATGTAACAGTTTCAGATGGAAAAAATGTTACGATAACTAAAATTTATAGTTTTTATACTATCGAAAATGTTTCTGTAGATTTTTATAATACCTTCTTATTCGAAAATGAAACAGCATTCTTTTATGATAACTCATCAGGAAATATTGTATATTGGAGATGGGATTTTGGAGATAATAGCATAGCATATGGAAAAAATGTAAGTCATATTTATCAAGAAGCTGGTATGTACAATGTTACTTTAATTGTAACAGATGAATTTGGCAACAATTTTTCGATAAAAAGAAAAGTTATGGTATACGAGAGGGGAGATGCTAATTTGGATGGAGAAATTAATGCAATAGATATTACCAAAATAAAAAGAATAATTGCTGGCTTAGATTCTGCAATTCAAACAGCAGATGTCGATAAAAATGGATTAATAAATGATGAAGATTTGGAGCATCTTATTAACAAAATATTGGGGTTAGAATGAAAAAAATCTTTGTTATAATGGCTATAAATACATTTGCTATCTTTTCATTAGCTGGAAATGTAGATATTTTTTCCTCTACGATTGTTAAATATAATATGGAATTTGATGTGTATGTTATGGCCAATGTAAATAATTTTTCAGCAGGAGATTATATAGTTACTTACAATTCATCCATTCTAGAAATAATTGGAGTGTATAATGGAAGTATAAATGATGTTGAAATACCTGTAAATTATAATCTAAAAAATGGATTTTGTAGAATTGTTAATGTGTATGAAACAGATGGAATTACTGGTTATGGTTATTTATTCAAAATTAGATTTAAAAGCATTGGAAATGGTTCTTCCTACATAAGAATATTAGGTAATATAAGCGATGTTTTTGGCAATCTAACAAGTATAAACTGTAGTAAAAAAATTATTTCCACTCCCACCATTTTAAAAGTATCTGCTCCAAACATTGTTAAGAAGGATTTTTATGCGTACTTAGAAATTCAAAATGTTAGTAATTTGAGTAGTATGAATTTTGATTTAATATATGATAAAAATTTTTTGCATTTAGAATATATAGATAGCAATTTAACAATAAATTGGAGTAATATATCTAATGGAATAAGGATGGTTATTTCAACGAATATTTCATTTAATGCATGTATTGCAAAATTGTTTTTTAAAATATTATCATATGGTGAAACAGAAATTTGTATATCCAATGTTACCATGAGCAATTGGTATTGTAACGAAATATATGCTTATATTGAAAATAAAAGCATAATAATAGAAGAGCCTATTGCTCCTATAGCTAATTTTAGCTATATGCCATCTAGCCCTACTACTCAAGATACAATTCATTTCTATGATGAATCTTATGATTTAGATGGCTATATTATAAATTATACATGGAATTTTGGAGATGGTAGCTATTCATATGAAAAAAATCCTGTGCATAGCTATGCAAATGATGGAATATATAATGTTACTTTAATTGTTAAAGATGATGATGGAGCTATGGC
>CAZDCH010000015.1:0-17097 GCA_964503915.1 uncultured Thermoplasmatales archaeon | reverse complement strand
TGTGCCTCCTACGGGGGATGGGAATATAAATCTCATGGAATTTTTCGACAACCTCGGGTTATTCAAAAAATTTTTAATATATCTAAAATATTGTTTAAATAAAGGATATAAGAAATGAAAAAATTTGTAACAATGATAGGATTTAAGGAATATATAGAAAGTTTAAATAAAAGATTAAAAAATTATATCCCTAATTTAGATTCGCCAGCTGAAAAAGCATTGTATAAACCATTGGATATATATAACGTTCCAAAGAAGGAAGCCGAAGAATTTAAATATAAATCCATAAAGTATGCTTTTAAATACCATTATGAAAATAACTCATTTTATAGGAAATTTTGTAAAGAAAACAAAATTTGCCCAGATGACATTAAAAATATAGATGATTTTAATAAAATTCCTTTAATTCCTGATAAATTTTATAAAACTTATCCTTCTGGTAAAGAATTTGCAATGTGGTTAGCTACTATTTATACTGGCGAATTGCCAAATATAGTAATAAGTAAAAAAGATTCTTATGATGACATAATTAAAAAATTTAATGATGCAGGACTAGTTATATCATATAGTAGTGGGACGAGCGGAAGACATACTTTTATACCAAGAGATAAAAGAACTTTTTGTAATGCTGAATATGGAATTGCAAAATCAGTTGCCACCATGGTTTACCCTTTTTGGGAATATAATATTAATGGCTACTTACTCATGCCAAATCCTTTCAAAACAAATATTTTTGCTGGCAAAGTATGTAGTGTTTATTTTGATGCAATAAAAAATGTTGAAGTTGCTATTGATAGAGAAATAACAACAGATATTATTCAAGCAGCCATGCAAAATAATTTGAAAGGAAAAATATTAAGATACGTAGTACAAAGAGAAAATAAAAAAATGATTAATAGGATAATAAAATGGCTTAGAGAACAACATAAAAATGGGAATAAAATAGCTATGGTTGGGGCCCCTTTCATTTTGTATTTTGTAATGGAAGAATTGGAAAAAAATGGAGAATATTTTGATTTTGGCGAGAAAGGAGCTGTTTTAACTGGAGGAGGATGGAAAATACATGAAGATAAAAGAATGCCAGTTAAGGAATTTAGAAAGAAAGTTGAAAAAGTTTTGGGAATTCCTCCAGAAAATTGTTTAGATTTATATGGTATGGTTGAAGGTAATGGATGGATGGTTCATTGTCCCGAAGGACATTACTTGCACATTCCAACAACATATTATCACGCAATGGTTATTGATGAAAATGGAGAAGAAGTTGCTTATGGAGAAAAGGGTAGATTTGCATTTCTTGATGGATTAGCAAAAAGCTATCCAGGATTTATAATATCTGGAGATGAGGTGAGAATGCTAGAAGAATGCCCTGCTTGCCATCGCAGCACGCCTGTTTTAGAACCTGAAGTTAAAAGAGCAAAAGGAGATGAATTAAGAGGATGTGCAGAAGAAATGAGGAGATTGTTGTCCATGGATATGAGTAGATAAAATGTTTAAGGAATGGAAAGAAAAAGAATATATTCCTCCAAAAACTATGGTTAAATTATTTACAAAAGGAACATTTGCATTAAGTAAAGTTTTAATAAAAAATTTTGGCAAGCTTAAGAAAAATAGAATGGAAAAAGTTGAATATTTCCCTCCAAAAAGAAAATATGAATTGCCAAAATATAAGCCAGGGATGAAGTTTATTAAATCAGATGAAAAATATCTTCGCCCAACTCTATACTGTAATCCTTATAAAAAGGAAATAATAGCTCTAGCAAATTATTTAGGTGCTTTTGAAAAAAAACCATATGAATATGCAAGAGATGCTTTCGAATTTGTTAAAAGAAATATTATTCTTCAAATTTTGCCTTTAGATGGAGTTGTAGCAACTTTAAAAAGAGGATATGGAACTTGCTTGCATAAAATTTCTCTATTCATTGCATTGTGTAGAGTTGCTGGATTAAAAGCAAGATATAAGCTATATGCTTTAACAATGATTCAACAGTGGTATGAAACTTTTGTTCAACCTGACCCATTAATGCAGGAATGGTATAATGCAATGGGATATTTTATGCTTCATGGAGAGGGAGAAGTCTTGATAAATGATAAATGGATTGTTGCAGATGTTGGACCAACTCCAGAAAGACAAGCATCAGCTGGCATACCAATAACAAAATTTGGAGAGGATTCTATTGGCATATGGTTCAAAGCCCTTCCTGGAAGTATAATGAGAGTTGAATCATTACCTATTGGATTAGGCATAGCATCAAAAATTTTAATGGAAAAAATCGCTCCTTCTAGTGTAAAAAAAATAAATAATAGCATACTTAAGCAATATGAAAAAGGAAAGAAAATTTTGGAAGAGATTGGTGAAAAGGAATATGATAAAAAAGTTAGGAAAGGATATAAAATGCCAAAAATAGAATTGGAAAAGAAGAGCATAATTTTTGAATAAGTTTTTAAGCAAGTTTTTATATAAAAATATGAAAAGGTTGGTTATATCAATTTTAATTTTAATCTTAATCTTTGAATCAATCGTTAATGGATTAAATATAAATGAAAAAATTGAAAAAATTGAAGACGTTAAAATAGATTCTAAAGATTACTATACAATTGACCCAGGCTGTCCTATGCTTCCTGTCATAATTAAAACATTTTCTTTTCCAATAGGAACAAGGATAATTGATGTTGATTGCATACCTTTGAAAATAGAAAAATTAAAGGTAAAATTAACTAATGCAATAGGTCCATTGCCATTGGGATTTTCATTTAAAAAACAAAAGTCAAATATAACAGAATATCCAAAAAAATGGTATACCTATAATATTGGGGTAGGTCTATACAATAATGAAAGAAAAATATTTGTTGCCATTGCAATTTTTCCTATAAGATGCTTTAAGGATGGAATAAGATATTCGAAAGAATTTAGGATAATAATAAGATATGAAAAAATAAGATATGAAAATTCAAGCATATCATATGTTTATGATATGATTATTATTGCCCCAAAAAAATTTTCAGGTTATTTAGAAGCATTGGTAAAACATAAAGAAAAACATGGAATAAAAACTATATTATTTACAACGGAAGAAATATACAGAAATTATAATGGAAGAGACAATGCTGAAAAAATAAAATATTTCATAAAAGATGCTATAGAAAAATGGGGAATAAAATATGTTTTACTGGTTGGAGGAATGAAAGGACAAAGGTTTAAATGGTACGTTCCAGTTCGTTATTCAAATTTAGATGATAATTCAAGCTGGGAAACAGCATATATTAGCGATTTATATTATGCTGACATATACAAATATGATAATGGAATAAAATTCGATGACTGGGATTCAAATGGAAATGGAATATTTGC
Organism: uncultured Thermoplasmatales archaeon; assembly: GCA_964503915.1. Taxonomy (GTDB): domain Archaea; phylum Thermoplasmatota; class E2; order UBA202; family JdFR-43; genus JAPDJP01. The sequence continues at coordinate 13,748 of CAZDCH010000015.1, read as the reverse complement.
AGAATGGACAAAGGAAAATAAGGATATTTTAGACTTATATCCAGATGTATATGTTGGCAGATTACCATGTAGAAATATATATGAAGTAAAATTAATGGTAGAAAAAATAATTAAATATGAAACAAATTTCAATAAAGAATGGTTTAAGAGAATGGTTGTTATAGGAGGAGATTCTTTTCCAGATAAAGAAGTAGGAACAGATTATATTGAAGGACAAGTTGAATGTGATTATGCATTAAGTTTTATGAAAAATTTTGAGCATATAAGAATATATGTAAAAGGAGGAGATATAGAATTTACTCCAGAAAATGCCATTAAAGTTATATCTCAAGGAGAAGGATTTATTTATTTTAGTGGGCATGGGAATCCTGCTTCATGGGCAACTCACCCATATAATGATTTTGATACCTGGATAGATTTTGGCATAAATTGTATAATGAAATTGAACAATGGAGAGAAGCTACCAATTGTTGTAGTAGGAGGCTGTCACAATTGTCAATTTAATGTTAGCATTTTAAGATTTTTCAAGAAAGGAATATGGGCATATTTTCTTGGAGAAATGGTCCCAGAATGTTGGGGATGGCTGTTTACTAGAAAAATAGGTGGAGGAGCAATTGCCACCATTGGAAATACTGGACTAGGATATGGGACAATTGGAGATGGACCAGTTGATGAGGTTCCAGATAGTATTCCTGATGGAATTCCGGATTGTATTCAATATCTGGGAGGATGGCTTGAACCGCATTTTTTTGAAGTTTATAGTAAAGGAAAAGAAATATTAGGGGAAACATGGGGAATTGCATTAATAGATTATTTAAATAGATTCCCAATAGACTGGTCAAAAGATTGGATAGGTATAAAGCCATATACGATTGATTTAATAAATTGTAAGACAGTGCAAGAATGGGTATTAATAGGAGACCCAAGTTTAAAGATAGGAGGTTATTTTAACTAGTAGTTTTAATTAATAACTAGCCATACCATATGCTCTCTTCATTTGTATAGATAAATATTCCCATTCCTTGTTCTATATCAAAATCATATTCTGGAGGAGATATTCCAACTAAATATGATTGGTATTGTTGCAAGGTAGCATTCCATTTTGAAACAATAGTGCAGCCAGTTATATTTTGGCCGAGTAAGCTTGCTTTAGTAATATTATTGAACCATCCTATCAAATTCCATCCTATATGTAATGGGATGGAAACATTAAATATTTTTATTCCTTCTACAGCAAAGCTTGTATCATTTTCTACATAAATGAAATAACCTTTGCCATCTTCTATATCAAAATCATATTCTGGAGGAGATATTCCAACTAAATATGAAGTAAATGATTGAATACTACTATTCCATCTGGAAATAATTTTACAATAACTTATATTCTGCCCTAAAGTTTTTGCAGTCCAATTATTTTGACATGGAATAGTAATTAAATTCCATCCCGCTTTTAGTTCAATGATTTGTGATATAACAGGAATAACATTTATCGTAACATTAAATGTTCCATTTCCTCCATTTGATGTTATATTAATGCTGCATTTATGAATACCTTCTGAAATATTTGCATTTATTTCTACCATTATAAAATCATGCTCGCCCGTTGAATTTCCTTCTTTTGGATAAATATCTAGCCAGCTACAATCCTCATGTAACGAATAATTTAGCATATCTGTTCCATTATTCCATATTTCAAAATAAGTTAATGCTGTTTCTCCTTGTAAAATGTTTCCATAATAAGATTTTGGATGATATTCCAATATTGGCCCTCTAACTATAAAAGTAACATTAAATGTTCCATTTCCTCCATTTGATGTTATATTAATTTTTCCAGAATAAAAACCTGGCTCTAAACCAGTAGTGTTTATATAAACATGTATTGTTTCTGGTGGTTCAATTGGCTCAGTTGAGCCATTTGCTGGATAATAAGTAAGCCAATCATAATCATCACTAAGTTGCCAATACAATGTCATATCTCCTGAATTCCATATCTGAAACGTTGTTTCATATACTTGCCCTTCTTCGACAATTCCAAAATCATACGATTGTGGATAATATGAAAGATTTGCTCCTTCTATTACAATAACACGTATAATTGGACTATACCACCATTCTCTTCCTTTAATGACTTCTGTCCCATCTGTTCCATTTATTACTTCATAATAAGATGAATTTGTCCTTTCTTTTATAATGCGCAAATATGGAGTATTTCCATATTCATATGGTGCTAAAACATTGCTGTATATTTGGTCGACTTTAGCTTTTGCAACAAAATAATATGTGCCTGGCGTATTTATCGTAATATTTTCAACATATACAACCCCTTCTTTTATTCCATCTGATGCATTGTCCCAACCTGTTCCTCCAATATAATCTCCTGCATGTTCATCGTGATCTGGAGTTGAATATGTAGAATAATTTATTGGGTCTCCACTTGTTCCCCATTGTATATATGTATGGTCAACTACTAAGCATCCATTTACTTCCCACTTAAAAGTTATATTTTCTCCTTTCATAACAACAGCATTATTTTCAATTGTGCCAGGTAGCCATCTAATATATGGCTGAGCAAGGTCAATCTGATGTAAAATAAATCTTCTAACTTCCATTCCATATCCTGGAACAGTATCATTTCCAAAATCAGATTCAGGTGGGTCCTTTATATTCGACATTTCTGGAGAAACCCATAATATACCAGCTCCTGGATAATTACCAAATATTTCATCTTCTACATATTCATCTTCTGCAGGATTTTCAATAACATCTGCTCCATATGCCCAAGGGCATATTGCTCCATAAACAGAATACCATATAAGCTCTCCAATTGTTCCAATATTATTTTCATTTAAATATCCATCTCCAACTAAATTTCCTATAAATTTTCCACATCTTAATAGAGCTGCATCATAAAAATAAAAATCTGGAGGAGCATTGCTATATGATTCTCCACTTATTGGACTTGTTCCAACAATCGAAGAGTGGGTTTCAGCCCATGGATAAAGAAGCATTCTTGTGCCTCCATGAAAATCACAGCCGATTCTAATTGTATGATTATCTATAAAACGGCGTAATGTTTTTCCATTAACGCTTGCCCATATTCCTCCTGTTGGTGAGCCGGGCCCATCATAATCAGCTTCTCTATTTAAATCCCAACCATTCGCATCATATCTTTGTTTATGGTCAAAGCCCCATGGATTATGGCATATTTCAAAATATATTTCTCTATGGTCAATAAGCCATTTTAGCCATTCCCTTTGAGGATTATCATAATCTGGATGGAAAGCATATCTCATAAGCCAATCTGCAAACCAATACATTCCTATTGTTCCAACAGTTTCATCTCCATGAGGAGAGCCAACAAATAGGACTTCAGGCTTGTGAAATCCTAAGCTTTCATTTGTTATCCTAACATAATATGCATCATATCCTCCTGTTATATTTCCTGTATTATACAGTTCATTTGCCTTAAAAACTTCTATATAATTTGGATATTGGCTTTCCAATTCTAAATACCAGCTTACTAACTCGCTATAATTAGATGGCTTATAATACCAATCTGTATATCTTCCACTTTCATATATCTTTCTCGTTTTTTCTATAAGAGTTAATTCTTTTTCTGCACTTGCAACTATAAATGTACTACAAAAACAAACGATTAAAATTGCAACAATTATTTTTCCTCTCATGAAAAATTTATGAAACAGTTTTATTTAAAACTTGCCCAAATTTAAGATATTTTCTAATGGCAGATTAATATGTACATGGAAAATGCTTGCAAACTTCGAGATGATCGTCTATAGATAACTAAATTTCAAGCTCTTCCTTGTTATTTTCTCTAGTTGGATATGCATCATACATCTGTGGATGAAGGTTTGGCCATCCCCTCGTTTTTTCCTGTATATATTCAAATGCTTTCTCAGCTGTTACTTTCCTTCCTTTTTCCCTAGCTTTATACATGTATTCATACATGAAATATACTAAGGCAGTTGGCCATCTCTCGTCATTGACTACATAGTTGTGATCCATTTCATCTTTAGAACATGAAGAAATGACAACTATTCCATCCCATTTTTCATCTTTGAAGTATTCTACGAAGCTCCCAGAATAGCATGCACTGAAGATAGCGCATATCCCTTTTACATTCATTCTCCCAAATCTTTCGGCAACGGCTCTTGCAGTCACTCCACTTATCCATTGATGCCCACCATCTCCTAGAATAAAGAAAACAACAACATCATCTGCATCTGATTTTGCATCTATGAGATCTAAGAGAGCGTATATTTCTTCTGCATGATAACCTCTGTGCTCGAGATCTGTATCCCGCCATACGATATTTTCGCCCTTGAACAAAGATGCAAACCTTTTGATTTTTTCATATGATCCAGGACCATACGGTGAACAGAATAATCCATAATGATTCTCTATTCCATCTCCTGGTTTTTCCCAAGCTAGGCAACCATAGATGGCAAAGTCTAAGTATTTCCAGCTTTCGAATACTCTTTGCCAATCCCCTTCCTTTTCTTTGTAGTACACATACCAATTTCTTGCATTCTCGTTTCCGCTTCCAGTCCCCGCCTTCCATACATAATAACAATAACTGTTTTCTTTGTCATAGCCACCTTCTGCTGTTACAACTATGTAATAGAGCTTTCTTCCATATCTTTCATTTTTAGGCTCCAATCCATGTTCTTGCCAGTAAGGATCATCTGCTGGTCTCACTAGCGTATATTCCTTTTCCAATTCCCATACTACCTTTCCATTTCCTTTTACTTCCTCATAACTGAATCTCTTTGATAGAATAACATCTCCAGGATATCCATCCCTATCTGAGCATATGCTAACGATTAAATCTCCCAGTTCTTCATCTCCATCGGATAATGGAATAAATCTTTTCTTCTCTTCAACAGAAATTGGTAGCTCTATCCTTGTTAAATTCTCTATATACGGATAGAAACCTTGTGCATATTGCCTGCCATCATATATCTTTACATCGTAGTCATTGAATAATTCCAGAAAATTTACAATATGCAATTTTTCAATTAAATTTTTACATAACTTCTTTGGAAAAGTTTCCAAAATTCTATCCAATAAATATTCGGGTTTTATGTTTATATTTATGTTTATGCTTTTGCTACATTATTGGATTTCCAATGCTTGCTATTCCAATATTTAAAAATAAAATGAGGCAACAATTTCCAGCCTAATGAAAATATATAATGATAGCATATAAAATTCTAACTACCTTTTTTATAAAACACCCTTCCTACCTATAATATTTATTCCCGTTCCTAACCTATCAGAGAATCCAATTAATGTATGGAATCATTCCACCATCCCCAATAATGATTTTATCAAAATTATATCAGAAGAGATTCTTCACCCTTACTTTTTTGCTTTCTCATATACCTCATGTATAGTTTTACCTGCTGCAATTATTTTATTCTGGTAGATGGCAACATATTTTCTCTGTTCTTTTTCCTATTTTATTTATAACTTATATAATTTACGACAATAAATATAAATCTATACTAAAAATTTCTTTTTACATTGCCATTCAATAATTTTCATGAATAACATATAAAATGGCTTATACAATATATCTCTCCCCCTTTCTTGGAAATATATATTTGCTATTTTTTTAACCCATCTAATATCATGTTGCAAGCATTTAATTAATAACTCTTTTTGTAAATCGTTCATTTCTTCTCTTTTAAACCAATCTTTCTCTTTCAATTTCCCTAATGGGACAAAAAATAAAGGAACTATTAAGCTTTTAAAATCTTTCAAATCTTCTATTAATTCAATAGTTTTTATTACATCTTCCTCCGTTTCTTCAGGCAATCCAGTAATAAGAGTGCATGCAGGTATTAAATTGGAATCATTCATTATTCCAGCAGCTTTTTTTATAACTTCAGGATATTCCTCAGCTTTAAAGGGCTTTGCTTTGGCGGGCATAATTTTCTTTATCAATTCTGCTGACCCAGTTTCTATTCCCATCTCAGCTCCCCACCACTTCTGTTTTTCATCACATATTATTTCTGAACATTTTTTTATTAAATTTGGCTTTGCAGCAACAGCTGCAAAAGAAACATGGCTCCAAGAAATAGCTTCATAATATTTTTTTGCCAATTTATTTAATTTTAATACTTTCTCTTCATTTGGTATCACTCCTCTTTCCCCATATAAAAGAACATCTTCAGCATGAAGAACTCCATTTTTTATGCCCGCTTCAGAATTAATTTTTAATTCTTTTTCAATTTTCTCATATGGATACCACCTTAATGGGCGTAATGTTACGCTACAAAATTTACATCCTCTTGGACACCCTCTCCCTATTTCAATTAACCCATTAATAGATGGCTTTTTAATTTCTGAAATTTCATCTATAGTTGGGCATTCATTTGGCTTCAATTCAACAAATTTTGGTATATCTTCATTCCTTATTGCCATCCTAAAAATATCAACAACTTTTTTATATTCTCCTTCACCATCTATTACGCAATCTATTCCATATTTTTTTATAAATTCTTTTTTCAATTTTAATTGCCATGCTCCAGGCCCCCCAACAATAGTTTTTGCCCCCATCCTTTTTAATTTTTTATATCCTTTACTTTCAAATAATAACCTAAAATACTTTGCTAAATATGGTTCTCCAGTTTTCATTATTCCTGCAAATGTTGTTGATGATGGTCCCCATCCAAACGCATCCATAACGTATATTCCAATAGCTTTAGCTTCATAATTCCCCAAATCTTCTGGGTCAACAACAGTTGCATTTATTCCCTCATCAATTAATTTTGCTTCGATTTTTCTTAAGCCATATGGAGCTTGCCATGGTAACCCATTTATTTTTTTCATTTTCGGAAAAAACAGCCATTTGAACAAGAATTCTGGAAGCCAATTGGGAGGGGCACTAGTTCCAAATCCTAGAAATTCTTTGCCATGGTGATTGCTCATTAAAGTTTTATCGCAAGTTAACAATACATCAATTTTCATTTTAATATATTCTTATATACATCAATATTGTTAATGCAACCTGGGTCTGGCATAAGATAATCACCAAAATATCCATAAGCTCTCGCTCTACACCCTCCACAGTAATATCTATATTTACATTGACTACATTTCTTTATCAAATCCTTGTTCCTAAGTTCATTCAAAACTTTATTGTTTCTCCACAAATCTTCGAAATCATCTTCTAAAATATTCCCAATTTTTAAGGGAAGGAAAACGCATGGTTGTATATCACCATTTGGTTCTAAAGCTAAATAAAATCTACCTGCCCCACATCCTCCAATAAATTCAGCTAAGCTAACCAATTTTCCTTTTAATTTTGGATTATAAAAATGTGTTGGCATCAATAACTCACCTTCCATTTCAATTTCTTGTAATGCAACTCTAGCAAATTGAGGAGCAGTTGAGAGAATTTCAACTTTTGAACGCCTTGATCTTTCTAAAAGCATTTTTAGCAATTCTTCCCTTTCTTCTGGCGTTAAATCATTTTCTATTATAAATCTTCCTCTTCCTGTCGGAACAAAATTAAATACCATAAACCAGTTAACTTGCAATTTTTCGCATAAATCAATAATATCTGGAATCTGTTTATAGTTAAAATGTGTTGCTGTAGTTGAAACTTCAACAAAAAAATTTTCTTTAACGCAATTTCTTATTCCTCTAATTGTTTTTTCAAAAGCTCCCTTTACTCCCCTAAATTCGTCATGTATCTCTGGAGTTGCTCCATCTAAACTTATTTGCACAAATTTTATTCCCGCTTTCTTCATTTTCTTTGCAACATTCTCTGTTATTAAAGTTCCATTTGTAGCCATTGCAACATACATTCCTTTATCGGAAGCATATCTTGTTAGCTCAAATATATCGTTTCTTACTAATGGCTCTCCTCCAGAAAAAGCTAAAATTGTAACGCCAGCTTTTGCCATTATATCAATTGCTTTTTTTGCTTCATTTGTACTAAGCTCATCTTCTTTTCTTTTTCCAGATGCCGAATAACAATGCTTGCAATTTAAATTACAAGCATATGTTACATCCCATACTACTTGATATGGCGCACCAGCAGTAAATGGTCTTTTAACTCCAAAATATGCAATTCCTTTAATTGTAGATGCTAGAGCTTTTGCCCAATAAGAATCTTTAAATTTTTCTTTTATTTCCTTTTCATTTAAACCAAATATTTCTCCTCCTTTTATCAAAACTTTCTTTATTATTTTTGAAGCAAATTTACAACTCAAACAAGCTTTCTTTCTTTTTCCAGTATATATTTCAATAGCAACTTCTATTCTATTCTTACCATCTTTTTCACAATACTTACACAATGGCTTTAGAATTTTTCTAATCAATGGATTTCCAAGTGTTGATTCCAATATACCAATTGCTGTTGTTGTTTTTACTTTATTTACTTCATTCTTATCATTTTCTTTCATTTATTCATCCCCCTACTTTATCCTTCTTGCTTTCTAAGTATTTAATTGCATTCTCTATTTTTATAGCTAAATTCCTCAATTTTTCTTTATATCCTCCTCTATATATTTCCTTAGCAATTTCTTTAAGGGATGTTTTTATTTTCTTAATTTCATCATCAACAAACTTCACAAAATTTGTATTTGCAAAATAAACGAATTTCCTATCCTTTTTATCTCTTTCAACATATCCCATCCTCATAAGATTGTTTAAGCAATTGATGGTAGTAGAATATGCATATCCAAGCTCATTGGCTATATCTTTTGCAGTTAATCCATCTGACATAGCTAAGGTTGCAAAAACATCTGCTTCTGCTTCTCCTAATCCCCAGTGCTTTAACAATTTCCTTAATTTTTTCTTGATTTTATCATACATTTTCAAATTATTATAAATATCATAATAATAAAATTTACTAAATTCCTATAATATTTCCGTTTTCATCAATATCTATTTTTTCTGCAGCTGGTTTAGCTGGCAATCCAGGCATTGTTGTAATTTTTCCTGTTATAGGAACTAAAAATCCAGCTCCAGCTGAAATCCTAATTTCATTTATTGTTATTTTAAAATTTTTGGGCCTGCCTTGCAAACTTGGATTATCAGATAAGCTGTAAGGAGTTTTTGCCATACATATCGGCAATTCATTCAATCCCAATTTATTTATTATTCTAATATCATCTTCTGCAACTACACTATAAACAACTCTATTTGCTCCATAAATTTTTTTTGCAATAATTTCTATTTTTTCTTTAACAGGTATTTCCAAATCATATAAGAATTTAAATTTTGGCTTTTCATTATATATCGTATTTATAACTTTTCCAGCTAATTCTATTCCCCCCTCACCTCCTTGACTATATACTTCTGCAACAGCAAAAGGTAAATCATTGCAAAATTCTTCAACAATCCTTATTTCATCTTCTTTATCATAAGGAAATTTGTTTAAAGCAATAACTAATGGCAGCCCAAATAGCTGTATATTTTCTATATGCTTTTGCAAATTTTCTAAGCCTTTTTTCAATGCTCTTATATTCCTTTTCCCTTTTTTAGCTTCTTCTAATTTCATTCCTCCATGCCATTTTAACGCTTTTATTGAAACAACCAAAACAACTATATTGGGCTTTATTCCATATCTGCAAACGATATTGAAAAATTTTTCCGCCCCTAAATCAGTTCCAAAACCAGCTTCAGTAACAAAATAATCTGCCAATTTAAGTCCAAGTTTTGTTGCTATTAAGCTACTTGTTCCATGAGCTATATTTGCAAAAGGACCACCATGAACAAAAGCAGGTGTATGTTCCGTTGTTTGAACTAAATTTGGCTTAATAGCATCTTTTAGCAAGGCTGCCATTGCCCCAACAGCTTTCAATTGCTTAGCTGTAATAGGCTTTTCATCATATGAATATGCAACTATAATTTTTGATAATCTTTCTTTCAATTCTTTTATATTTTGGCTTAGACATAAAATTGCCATAATTTCGCTTGCAGCAGTTATAGAAAATTTATCTTGTCTTGGAATACCATCTCTTGGGCTTCCTAATCCAACTACAACATTCCTTAAGTTTCTATCATTCATATCTAAAACACGAGGCCAAACTATGTAACGAGGGTCGATATGAAACTTGTCTCCATGAAAAATATGATTATCAAGCAAAGCAGATAACAAATTATGAGCTGCTGTTATTGCATGCATATCTCCAGTAAAATGCAAGTTTATATCATCAGCTGGTAAAACTTGGCTTTTTCCTCCTCCAGTACCTCCTCCTTTTATTCCCATAACTGGGCCAATGCTTGGTTCTCTTATTGCCAAGCAAGTTTTTTTCCCAAGTTTTTCTAATGCTTGTGCCAAACCAATCGTTATGGTTGTTTTTCCTTCACCATCGAAAGTTGGATTTATTGTTGTAACCAAAATCAGCTTTCCATCTCTTCTCGCATTTATTCTTTTAAAGATATCTAAGCTTATCTTAGCTTTATATCTCCCCCAAAGAATTAATTCTTCTTCCCTTATACCAATTTTTTTAGCAATCTCTTCTATTCTCTTAAGCATTAAGATAATAATCAGCATATTTTAAAACTTTAGCTAATAATGGTGTTCATAAAATCCAATTGAATTAATTTCATATAATTTTCCATTTATTTTTATGTTTCCATATGCTTTTCCTAATAAGTATGGTTTATACCAAATAGTATATGCTCTTTCCAGCTCAATAAAAAGGTCAACATCTTTTCCATATAGATGTAATTTAGCTGGCTTTCTTATTCCATTTATCCTCTTCCATTCTAAATATTCTATTTCAATTTTAAAGAAAAAGTAACTATTGTTGTCAACAAAATATAGTCCTCCCCTACTTTCAGCAATTCCATAAATTATTGCAAATTCTTTGCAGCTAAACTCGCCCCAGTCCCACTTCATCTTCTTTGAAATTCCCCAGTTATGGTCATGATATGCTTTTCCTTTTACATAATATTCCTTTCCTTTGTACTTTATCCATGCCTCTCCTTTTCCATATGGAACAGATACATACCAAGCAGTAAATTGCCATTTATTTAACATAGTTTGATTTCCAAAAGGCATTCCATAAGGATATATTTTCATAATTAAGCTAAAATCTCCTTTATTATACTTTATGATATAAATTCCATTTTTTTCATAAAATCTATTTCCAGCTATACTAACATTACATTTTTTATAATCTAAATAACAATCAATGCATGATGCTATTGTTATTTTTTCTATATCATCATCTAAAATTGAAACGAAAGCTCCAACTAAACTTAAAAAAGGATTGTTTAGATTTCCAATAGTAAAAAACATTATAATAATATTCTTTTCTGTTTTTAGATTTGCATACCACCATTCATACCAATATAGGATATATTTATTATTTTGGTAATATTTAAAATGGGCTGCATCATTCAAATCATAAAAATAAATTTCTTGACAAGTTATAACAAAAATTAGGAAAAAAATTAAGAATTTCATAAGAATTCGACAATATCAAGCTCTTCTATTTTCTTCTTTTTTGGAATTCCATTTTTGTCCCATCCTCTTGCATTGAAATAGTCTTCTAACATTTCTTTTTCTTCTTCTTTACTAATAAAACTCCCTTTTGAAACTCCTTTTGGAATTGGCTTATGAAACTTTTCTGGCAATTTACAATCCTCTTTTTTCCAACCAGCTTTTATATTAAAAATATGTTTTAAGTTACAAATTCTTTCTCCTATTAGAAGTAAATCTTCTTCATTAAAAGATTTTCCTATTATTGCATCTAATATTTCTCCAAAATTTAATAAGAAAATTCCTCTTGAAAATTTGCACACTCCCAATGCATCATATACTGCCATAAAATTTTCCATATCAGCTATCTCTTTTCCTTTATTTTTACTGCTTAACCTATCTACACCTTCATATTTCCAGAATTTCCCAGTTAGTTCTAATGCATAAGCTGCTGAACGAAGATGACATGCTCCTCTTGGAGAAGTCATAAAAGCAAGAGCCATTCCTTTTATTCCTCTAACATCATATGCAGGTGGCTCCAAGCTGCGAACATGAACAGCATATTTTTCTGCTCCTTTTCCTATCTTTTCAGCTGCTCTTCTAACACCTTCTGCAAGTAAATCGCCAATATCTTTCCTATAAGCAATTTTTTCTATTAATTCAAGCATTGCTTCTCCATCTCCAAATTTTATATTTTCCTTCATGATTCCTTTTTCACACAAATCCATAAAAAATCCAATTACTCCTCCTGTAGATATGGTATCCATTCCATATAAATCGCACAATTCATTTGCCTTTGCAACATATTCAATACTCGAGATTCCACAATTAGAGCCTAAAGCAAATAAAGTTTCGTATTCAACGCCATCCAATTTTGTTTCTTTCATAACAAATGCTTTTCCACATGGCTTTACACATTGAACACATGCTTTATTTTTTATTGCATATCTAGGAGCCCAATAGTATGGATCTATTTCTTTTCTTTCGTCAAATACTCCTTCTTCCCAATTTTTTGTTGGAAATGTACCCCGCTCTGCATTCATCCATTCTAAAAATTCTCCTGTTCCATATTTTCCATCTGCTTCAAAAGATGGATGACTTATCATCTTCTCATACCATTCTTCTAACAGCCTGTATGCCTTTTCTGGATTTGCTATACAGATATCATTATTTCCTTCTACTGCTATTGCCTTTAAATTTTTTGAGCCCATTACAGCGCCAATTCCTCCCCTTCCTGCTTGCCTATCATCACAATCAACGCTCGCAAATCTCACCAATTTCTCTCCAGCTATTCCAATTGTTGCTACAACAACATCTCCTTCATCCTTTTTAATTTCTTCTGCAGTTTTTCTAGTTGTTTCTCCTTTTAAATGTTCTGCAGATTTTAAATTAACTTCTTCATTTTTTATGCACAAATAGGAAAGCTTTTTTGCTTTTCCTTTTATAATTAAAATATCATAACCAGCTTGTTTCAATGAAAATCCTATTCTTCCTCCCATTACACTTTCATTCCATCCATTATTCATTGCAGATTTTGAAAAGAAAGCTGTTTTTCCAGCAGTTGGTATACAAGTAGCTACTAATAATCCAGGAGCAATTATAATTGCATTATCTGGAGAGAAAGCATCTACTTTAGGATTAACAACCTTATTCATAAAATATGCACCAAATCCATCCCCTCCAAGATATTTGAAAGCAATTTTCTCATCTAATACTTTTTTAGTTCCTTCACCAGTTGTTAAATCAACTATTAAAATCTTACCAGCATATCCAAACATATTTACACCTCCAATATAATGGCTTTTTGAGAACAAAATTTAATACACGCTGGATCTCCATTGCATAAATCGCATTTATATGCTTTCTTTTCATGAATCCATATTGCATTGATAGGGCAAGCTTTTTGGCATGCTTTACATCCTACGCATTTATTGTAGTTAACATGTACAATTCCATTCTTTTTTTCTATTGCATCAAATTTGCAAGCATCTATGCATTCAAAATTGCAATCATTTCCGTGAGTACAAACATGAGGGATATCATCTAAAACGCTTTTCTTTTCTATTCTTATTCCTGACTTATATCTATTTATAATATTCCAATGTTTCATTGAACAAACAATTTCGCACATCATACAGCCAGAACAGTTTTCGGGAATAACTTTTATATGCATTGTTTTAGAAATTATAAATAATTTATAAATATTGGGCTATTTTGCTATTTTTGCTGTGTTGCATAACTGATTCTCTTTCCCTTTACAAATTCATGAATTCCTACT
>CAZDCH010000014.1:0-17383 GCA_964503915.1 uncultured Thermoplasmatales archaeon | reverse complement strand
TTGCGGGTATGCATGGCGATTACATTTATAATTTGGATTTATTCGACGAACCCAAAGGAATGAAAAATAATAAATATCAAAAATTATATTTTTTTATGAAAAAGTTAGTTATTTGTATTATTTTATTTGCTTTAATAACTCCATTTATTCAAGCTAAAGAAAGCAAGATAAAATTTGGAGAATTTAAAGAATATGTTAAAAGTTTGCCAGGTGGAGAAATTTTAATTAAAAATATGGAAAAATTTGGATTGGAAGAAGAAAATGAAGGATTTATAATTAAATTTCTTGCTGGAATGATAACTCAAGGAAATGGTTATGCATTTCCAACAACTCTTCGTTTTTCCTTTTTCTCTATCTTGCCTGTAGTATGGTATTATTTGGATGGTTCAACAGAATTTTATACTTTAGCAGGAAAGGAAGTATATGGAGGAAGCTATGTTGGAGGAGCAATAGTATATCCAATTGGATTATGGATTGCTCCACGTTTATTGCAACAACCAGGGAATATATTTGGAATAGGAATAGTTGTAGTTGCAGCAATTTTTTACAAATAATTTAACAAAAAGATTTAATAATAAATCTTTGCACCTAACTTTATAAAATGGCGATGCTATATTATCTCTTAAACTCAAATCTTTTTGACCTTATTCCTTTTTTCTGATGAGCTTTCCCACATTCTTTACAACGATATCTTAAAAACATCCTTTTTGTTGGCTTTTCTCTTCCCTCAGGCTTTGGCCTTGGATATCCTCCATATCCTGCTAAAACTCTTCTAAATCTTCTTTGACCCCATTTTAATTTTGATGCTTTCTTTTTCTTTACCCTTTCAATTGCATGTTCAGTATGACGATGACAGTAAGGGCAATAAGTTTTTATTATTTGAGGACGAACCATGAGATGAAATGGATATATAAAATATTTATGCTATATGCGAGCCATTATTTGCCATACCATATACTTTCTGTTGTTGTGTATATAAAGATGCCCATTCCTGGTTTTATAACGAAGTCAAATTCTGGTGGAGATATGCCTACTAAATAAGATTGATATTGCTGCAAGCTAGCATTCCATTTTGAAACAATGCTACAATTAGTTATGCTCTGCCCTAGCAAGCTTGCTTTAGTAGAATTGTTAAACCATCCTATCAAATTCCATCCTATATGCAATGGAATAGAAACATTAGCAATGGGATTTCTTGAAATGCTAAATATTGTATCATTTTTTACATAAATGAAATAGCCAATTCCATCTTCAATGTCAAAATCAAATTCTGGAGGAGATACTCCTACTAAATATGATTGATATTGTTGCAACGAAGCATTCCATTTTGATATTATGCTACATCCAGTTATATTTTCCCCCAATGTCTTTGCAGCATAATTGTTATGGAAAGGAATAGTAATTAAATTCCATCCCTTATAGAAATAAAAGGAAAATAATGAAGAATTTATTGTAAAAACTGCGGTATCATTATAATTGCTATATTCTGCTTTTAAAATTGCTATTCCATCTTCATTTCCAGAATTAAATTTAATAGATTTTCCATGAGTTGAATTAATGCTAGAGTTTGCATAATTATAAAGATTCCAATTTGCTTCTACAAATTCAATGAAGCCATATGTATAATTAAAAGCGGAAGCAAAAGCAATAAATGAGAAATTTGCAGAAATATTATAATCTAAAATTTCATTTTTTGTTTCAAAAGTTATAGCAATATAATCTATAGATGGCTTAACATAAATTGATTTAATTGCTTGATTGTTTGATTCATTACTTTCCTCAATAAGCCCAAGAGGATCAACTATTACACAAATATCATGATTTCCATATGTGGCTTGCCACGATATTTCAACTGAAACATTCTCGGATGCATTTAGTATAGGAATTATTATTGTATCAATTAAGGAGCCATTGATATTATCATAAAACTCTACTAGTATTCCCGACGCGTTTAGAACTCCAAGATTATGAACAGTTACATTTATAGAAATAATTTCACCTGCTTCTAGATTATCGTTAGATAAATGTATGTCCCCGCTATCAATCTCTAAATCAGCAAATGGCATATTTTCAAATTGTAAATAGGTGTATATCGATGTATTATAAACGGTTTTATTAGCAAATATTAATTGATTATTTTCATTGTAAATTTCAACAATCGAAATATTATATGATCCATTTATTTTTGCACAATTAATAGCATATCCTGAAAAGAATAAGGAAATTATACATTCTCCAGTTGTTGCAAATGATGAATTCGATGCCATACAAATAAATTCTCCGTTTTGGCTATATAAATAGCCTCTTAATGTGTAATTTCCAGATAGAGTTACATTTATGCTAATATTTACGAGGAGATAATCATATAAACCATTATTATTAATATCTACCCCCGTATCATTCAACACTTTACATTTAATTATTTCAGGTTTTTCAAATATTCTATAATCATAAGTTTGGGTTGTGTACGCGATTTTTCTGGAATCAATAAGATAACCAAACTCATCATAAATATTGAAATCTTTTAGAATGTATGATGTAAGGTTGGAGCATCTATATATGGAAGAACCATTAAATAGAAAAGAAAGGTTTTGAATACCATTGGATAAATTAAATATTTCCAAACATGATTCTATCAATGTTTCATCTTGGCTATACAAATCACCTTTTATAGTACAATTGCCGGGGATTGTGACATTGATACTAAAATTAATACAAAGATAATCGTAAAAGCCATCAGAATCTGTATCAATAACACATTCTGAATAGTTATCAACGATTTTCAAAATAGGTTGGAAATTTGTATAATTATAGTTACCCAACCACCACCACGGATGAATTGCACCAATAAAATTCCCAGTTTTATTATATACCTCAATAGATTCTACATAGTATGACATATTTTGTTCAAACCCGCGAATAGTAAATCCATTTAATAAGAAATAAACCTCATGATTACCAACGGTTAAATTCGTTGTATTTTCGGCATATATTGATAATTTTTCGGTCTTGTTAACTATCTTGGCTTTAAGGGTATAGTTTCCAGCTGTGTTAACATATGTTAATACATTTATTCTTAAATATTCGAAATATCCATCGCCATTCGTATCGACTGTATTAGCTGAACAATTAATAAATGAAATGGGAGGAATTTCGAAATCGGAAGCAGCGTAAAAATTGGTAATATAATTTGGGGATGAAATACTCACTATACCAGATTTGTTATATAATATAATCCTGGATAAAATATAATAATCATCTTTTCCATAAATTCCTAATAGTGATGCACTAAAGTTTAATGTTACATTGTATACGCCTGGAACAGGTGCGTAAAAACTTGTTTTGGCTTTTCCTAAATATGTACCACTACTATTATCTAAATATCCAATTATGGTATAATTTCCAGCTTTCTCAATAAATACATCTAACTTTACAGATAGATATTTATACGGATTTTCTCTAGCCCCGTAATCATGATAATTTGTGAAAGTCCTTTTTATATACTCTCCCGTTAAAAATTTAGTTTCAAGAAAATCACTGATGTAATGGTTTTTATCAGATAAATAAATATTTATTGTGTAATTATTTTGAGTCAAGTTTTCTATCACAAAAGTTACGGCAGTTTGAGAAATAGATAAATTATAAATAGCATAATTTTTCCATATTAGTTTGGAAGAATTACAACAAGTTATCAAGATGGAACAATTTTTACTCACCTCCGTTGCATTCATTTTTAAATACAATTTTACTCCGTCAGTAACGTTATCCCCATTTAGATCCATTACAGTCCAATTATAATGTATTATCATTTCTTTGGCTGATGTATCTCCCTGTCCCTTATAAAGAAATATTTCAGATATATTCGTTGTATTAATTAATTCTATCGAAGAATTAAAAAGTAATAATGTTGCATTATAATACCCTGTTTCATTAGCATAAAAATCAAAGATAAATTTTGCATTGTTTTTTGTGAAACCAAAGTTACCATCAAGATATTCAGCGACAATATATCCGTTATTATCCATTATTCTGGCGCCTACGATAGCAGTTCCCATCCATTGAAAATCGGATAAATTCCAGATAATGGTTACAGCATCATTTAGCGTGTCATTATCAGAATCCCATGTATAATATGATGTGCTTCCTCCTCTAATTCTATCATGTCTTGTCATTGTATGTGAATAAGTAATATTTTTATTCCTAGAACCAGTTGGAATATCTTCTAGAGAATATGTATCAACTTTGCAATATGTATCCTTAAGTAAGCCCCACCAGCTATAAATTGTTGTGTTGTAATAGAGCTTAATTGATGTAGGTTCCTCAGAAACTCTTATTGTTCTTGGATCTCCAAAATAATTATCATTAAATTCTAACCTATCGTGTAAACAATCTGTTTCATATAATGGTTGGAAATCTATTTCTGTTCCATCGTGTGAATATAATATAAACCAAATCTTACTGATTGCATCCTTTTTATGAGTGACATGGCGAATTTCATCATTTCTTATTTCAAAAGGATTTATAGATATGATGTAGCCATTCCCAATTTTTGTCTTTATTATATCAACGTAAACATTTCTTCCATTAACTGGCTTATCAAATATCTTTATGGTTGTGTTTGAACAATATAAATCTTTATATTCAGGAGGAATGATATTAGCACCAGATATTCCAGAGTATTTAGAAGCCAATTTATTAAACAAGGAAAAACCACTATGCAAAATTTCTTCTTCCATTCCAGCATAATCATAAAGATATTTGCCATTTTTTCTTAAAGTTTTTACATCTTTTTCAAATAGCCAGCTCCCAACGCCCCACAGATAATCTTCTTTTGCCATTGCTGTATTGAATGCGCCAAATCCAAGTAATCGAAGTCTCATCGATTCTAACACAGAAGAATAAAATGATAATGGGTGATATTTTGATGCATCGATAAACATGAATGAAGGTGCATCAACAAGATGTAAAGCAAAATCATAGCAATATTTAGCAATTTCTAAATGATGAACAATGTTTTCGAAGTTTGCAACATTTAATCCCATGTCCCAGCCGGCTAAGAAAGCAGTCACCAAGGAAGCGATTTCAGCTACACTTGTTAATGTGCCAAGAGGGCCAAATGAAATTGATGAGATACCAGCACGTCTCAATATTTCAATTGTCATTTTTTCAACGAGCACTCCTAAAGCTTTTTCAATAATAGTTTTTGTTATTGTTTCACCAATGCTTTCTAATACTTTTACAAATACATTAACAAATTCGTTTTGAGTTGGCTGATAATATCCCTCTATTACTTTAACTTGCTGTTCTGCTAATTTGATACAGCCGTTTAGGGCTTTAATAAAATCGCTATTCTTTCCAATATATTGCTTCAAAATATCTCTTGTAATTCTTAATCGATTTAATGAAGCAATAGAAGATGAATGGATGATATCATGGATTTCGTAAAAACTATATACATTTTTTCTGCTATCTTTTAAAATTTCTGTTAGAAATTCATTATAATTTATATCTCCCAATAATTTGGCAAATTCTTTCATTGAGTCTTTCAAAGCATACCATTTTCCATTTGAATATTTAATGTATTCCTCAGTATATCCGTATAAATAATAACTAAATGTTACAGATATTATATTTCCATCTGTACTCCATTTAACTTTAATTTCACTTTTTTCCAAAAAACTAATGTAAGATTGATAATTAAAATCCTCACTTTCTATGATAAAATGTGGCGAAGCACTTCCATAATGAGATTTGGCTTCTATAGCAAAAGAAAGAGCAGTAATAGCTCCCCCTATTATGTTATTTAAAAGATTTTGTTGGGGAATATATCCAGATGCTGAGCCCAGAAATATAGCACTCCATACTTTTATTCTCTCTTCTTCATCTTTAATATTTTTTATTCCTTTATAAATAACATCTACCCAATGTGAAATCGAGAAGATTTCAAAAATCCATTTTTGCCTTAATTTTTCGTTTATCTCCTCAGAACATTCTATAGGATAATAGAATGTATCATATGGGTAATACGGCCAATTCTTTTTATTATAATTGTTTATTATGGCATACAATACTTTTCCAATTTTTTCTCCATCCAAGATTCTCTGATTTGGATGATTTGCATCAACAATCCATAATTCTTCTATTCCATCTACAAATCTTGGATTTTTATCATCGAACATTTCCTTTACTTCTGAGTATGAGTATGCTGGAACTGGTTTGAACATTACATAGTATAATTTATTATCTATTTTGACATCAGTTAACACATATGCTTCAGTTACATCAATCTGTCTAATGGCAATGTTGTTTCTTTCATCTGCTTCATTAATTTTGTTATATGGATCAACTATAATTTTTATTTTGTGATTTTCAGGGTTTTCTAAGATAACATTTTTTGTTATTAATGCAAATCCATTTTTCTCTATATACGAAATATTGCTTTTCTCGATTATAGTTTCTTTATTGTTGTATACGTCAATAATCCAATAATCTACATTTGAGCATTGGGAATAATAGCTATGTATTTTTGCATTTATTATAATTTCATCACCAACTTTTGAAAAAGTTATATCATGTGAGGAAATAGATAAATCTGGATGTTCTGGCACCCATGGATACATCAGTGGATAATTATCCTTATTGTTCCCTCCTGGAATATAATATGGTGTATCTCCTATTCCATCTCCATTAGTATCGCTTCCATTATAATCATCCCAATAATTTCCCTCTTGCCCATTGTCCCAATAATTGGAACATTCATCATATGCATTGTGGTTATTATTCAAAAAGTTATTATGATATAATAGGTTATTGTTGCTGGAATAACGCAGCTTGGTGCCATACCAGTTGTTGTTGGTTATTGTATTACCACTAATGATATTGTTGTTGCTAGAAGAAGACAGATAGATGCCACTATCGCTATTGTTGGTTATTGTATTACCACTAATGGTGTTGTTGCTAGAAGAAGACAGATAGATACCCCAGTTGCTGTTGGTTATTGTATTACCACTAATGGTGTTGTTGCTAGAAGAATACGGATAGATACCCCAGTTGTTGTTGGTTATTGTATTACCACTAATGGTGTTGTTGCTAGAAAAAGACAGACCGATGCCGCCCCAGTTGTTGGTTATTGTATTGCTACTGATGATATTGTTGTTGCTGAAACAATCCAGACAAATACCCCAGTCGCTATTGTTGGTTATTGTATTGCTACTTATGTTATAGTTGCTAGAAGAAGACAGATAGATACCAAGGTCGTTGTTGGTTATTGTATTACCACTAATGATATTGTTGTTGCTAGAAGAAAACAGATAGATACCATCATCGTTGTTGTTGGTTATTGTATTGCTACTGATGATATTGTTGTTGCTGAAATAAGACACAAGGATACCATCCCAGTTGTTGGTTATTGTATTGCCACTTATGTTGTTGTTGCTGGAAGAATACAGCCAGATGCCACTATGGCTATTGTTGGTTATTGTATTGTCACTAATGGTGTTGTTGTTGGAATAATCCAGAAAGATGCTATCACAGTTGTTGTTGGTTATTGTATTACCACTAATGGTGTTGTTGCTAGAAAAAGACAGACCGATGCCGATCCAGTTGTTGTTGGTTATTGTATTACCACTAATGGTGTTGTTGCTTGAATAACGCAGCTTGATGCCATAGTGGTTGTTGGTTATGATGATGTTTTCTATGCGGCAATGCTGAACATTGTACAGTTTTATTCCTGCATCATAATAGTATGACCCACCATTCTGCACTGTAAATTCAGATATATTCACATTGTCAGCAGAAATATAAACAACATCTCCAGTTTTTCCTCCATCAATAATGGTTGTATTTTTATCTTCACCAATCAAATTTATTTCTTTATTGACATTGATATTTTCATAATATATTCCGCTGTAAACAAAAATTGTGTCTTCATCGCTTGCATTATCTATTGCATCTTGGATGCTTGTATAATTATTCGGTCCTGTGCCACCTACATAGAGCGTTTTTCTAAAAGATTGTGTATTTTCATCTCGTTTATTGTTTTCACCGCTATATACCATATCTCCAAATCCTGCTAAAATTATAACAATAGCCATAATAACAGGAGTGATTTTCATTTCGCACTCCAAAAATAAAAAATTAATGATATAAAAATTTTGCTTCAATCTAAGAGATAAATTTTAATAATAGAATATAATTCAATACAAAATGAAACCATTAGAAGTAATTCATTCAAGTTTAGAAAAAAGAGTTCTTGTCCAGCTAAAAGGAGGAAGGGAATATAGAGGAATATTGGAAGGATATGACCATCCCCATTTAAATTTGATTTTAAGAAATGCTGAAGAATTTATTGAAGGAGAAAAGAAAAGAGAATTAGAAAAAGTTATAGTGAGAGGAGATAATATTATATATATACTGCCATAGGTGAGGAAATGAGTAAGGGAACACCTTCAAAGGAAGGAGGAAAGAAAACACATATTGTATGTAGGAGATGCGGAAAGCATTCATATAATGTTAGAAAGAAATATTGCGCATCATGTGGATATGGTAGGAGTAAAAGATGGCGTAATTATAGTTGGAAAAAATGAGAGAAAGATGCGGGGTTGTTGCTATTTCTTCAAATAAAAACGTAGCAGAAAACATATATGTTTCCTTAATGGCGCTGCAGCATAGAGGGCAGGAAGCGGCGGGTATGGCAATTTATAATGAAAAAGAAAAAAAAATTGGTAATTATAAAGGTTTAGGATTAGTTGAAGATGCTTTCAAAAATATTGAGCTTGAAAAAATTGAAGGGAGAGCGGGAATAGGACATGTTTATTATTCAATAAAAATTTCTTCTCCAGAAAATGCTCAACCAACATTACTTCATACTTCTGTAGGCGATATTGCAATTGCCCACAATGGCATAATAACAAATTCTTCCAAAATTAAAGAAGAGTTAATGGAAAAAGGACATATCTTTTTATATGGAAGTGAGGAAGAAGCAGTAGCATATTTATTAGCAGATTTACTTATAGATAAAAGCCTTGAAAAGGCAGTTAAACAATTAATGAAAAAGATAAGCGGTTCATATTCATTTACATTTATGCTAAATAATAGGATATTTGGATTGAGAGATGCTTTAGGAATAAAGCCATTATGTATTGGAAAAATTGAAAATGGTTACATCATTGCATCTGAAACGGTGGCGATAGATTGTTTAGGAGGGGAGGTAATAAGAGATGTAAAGCCTGGTGAGCTAGTTGAAATAACGCCAAATTGTTATAAATCATATATGCTTATTGAAGAAAAATATAAAGCCCACTGTTTCTTTGAATATGTTTACTTTGCGAGAGCTGATTCAATTATAGACGGAAAAGAAGTTTATAAAATTAGAGAAAAACTTGGGGAAATTTTAGCTAGGGAACATCCAGTAGATGCTGATTATGTAATTCCAATTCCTGATTCAGGAAGAGCACATGCATATGGCTATTCTAAAGCTTCAGGAATTCCTTTAGCAGAGGGACTTATGAAAAATAGATATATTGCAAGAACCTTTATATTACCAACACAAAAGTTGAGAGAGAAATTGGTGCAAATAAAATTAAATCCTGTTAAGAGTATAATAGATGGAAAGAAAATCGTTTTAGTTGATGATTCAATAGTTAGAGGAACAACTATTAGAAAAATTGTCAATTTATTGAGAAATTATGGAGCAAAAGAAGTTCATGTTAGAATAGCTTCTCCGCCAATAATTGCCCCCTGCTATTTTGGCATTGACATGAC
The DNA here is from genome assembly GCA_964503915.1 of uncultured Thermoplasmatales archaeon. Classification (GTDB taxonomy): domain Archaea; phylum Thermoplasmatota; class E2; order UBA202; family JdFR-43; genus JAPDJP01. The sequence goes on along the minus strand of CAZDCH010000014.1, from coordinate 7,621 downwards.
AACTAGAGACCAATTGATAGCATCTGACAGGGATATAGAAGAAATAAGAAAAGAAATAAATGCCGATTCTTTGGGATATATATCGATAGATGGATTAGTTGAAGCAATTGGTATAGATAGGAAAAATTTATGCTTGGGATGTATAACTGGAGAATATCCTGTAAAAATAGAAGGGGAAAAATATAGGTTTCAAGAAAAGCTGATAAAATGGGAATAAAAGTTAAAGTTAGAATTTTGATTATATTATTTTTTATTTTTATAATATCATTTTTTATTTTAGCATTTGAACAGAAAGAAAAAAGGAAAATTGATGTATTTTTCAACATATATCCTAAAGAATTTTCTATTGAGGAAGGAAAATATAGAGAAGTTTATGTTTATTTAAAAGTAAATGGTGAGCCTTTCGTTAAAAAAATAAATTGGAGTATAAAAGCAAATGGAAATACTGGGAAATTGGTTTTTGAAAATTTTTCTATTACTAATAAAAAGGGATTTCTTAAAGCAACCTATTATGCTCCTAAGGATGTAGATGTGATGGAATATAAAGTTGGCATAATTGCTGAAACAAATATAGAAGGAAAAAAATATTTTGCAATTTCAAATGTTACTATATATCCAAAAATTTATAATACAATTATATGGATTGAAAGCAATAAAGATGAATTTATTGCAGGTGAAACTTGTTTATTAAAAGCTTTTTTGTTTGTTGATATGGAAAAACCATATCCTTTGAAAAATGCTTTGATAAATTGGAAATTTTTTGTAGGAAATAAAAAAATTTTTGAAAAGAAAACAAGAACAAATGAGTTGGGAATAGCAGAAATTCCTTTTTTCTATTCAAATACTGAAAAAAATATAAGTATAAAAATAGTTGCAGAATTTAAAAGAAATCTAACAGGAGAAATAGATTATGAAGGTTGTTCCTTTACTAAATACATTTTTATTAAGCCCGAGAAGCCTGGAGATTTCCCTGTTGTTTTAATACATGGGTGGGTTGGAAGTGTAAGCGATGCTTTATTAAATTTTACATGGTGGAACCTTACCAAGAAACTGCTTAAAAATGGTTTCAAGGTATTAGATTTTGATGTAAATAAGCCAGGCATTCAATGGTTAACTTATGAGCCAGAATGGAAAGAGCACCATATTCCATGGATTGCTGCTAAAGTATGTGAGAAAATTAAAAAAGCTTTGATTTTAAATGGATACTCCCCAAATCAAACTATAGACATTGTTGCCCATAGTATGGGGGGATTAATAGCAAGATTTATGGCAGAGCATTACATGGCAGATGTTGATTACTGGAATGATAATTGGAATGGAACGGGATATCCATGGTATGGAGATGGTGATGCTGATATAACAATAGGAGGATATCAAATTGATGATTTGATTGTAGTAGGCACTCCATGTCATGGAGTTCCTCCAAATATTAATGAAAGCGTTCTAAAAAGCATAATAAAATATGCAAATTTCCCTTCGTGGATGGGGCAAATTCCAGATATGATATATAATTCTCCATTTTTACAAGCTATGGGATATAAAGGAACAGATTTAGTTGATTACTATGCAATAGGAGGAGATATTGGATTTATCGTTGGAGACTATCCAGAAGATTTTGATGGAGATGGAATTGCTCATTATTCAGATGGATTATGTCCAACAGAAAGTCCATATTTAGAAGGAAAACCATTGTATATTTTAGAAGGAAAGGCATGGCCTCTTGGAAAAGAAGACCATATGTCATTAATTGCAATAAATGAAAAAGTTCATGAATATATTATTCAGCATTTGATAAATTAGGCAAAAGTTTTTTATTTAAAATCTATCTATCTATCAATGAACGAGCTAGAACATTTAAGACAAATACTCGATTATATGCCCTGCAAGATATGCGAGGAGAAAATACCTGAAGAAGAAAGGAAATATTTATGTAGTGTATGTGCGAGATTAAATAGGGTAGTTTCTGCTGAAAAAGCTTTGCCCAAATGGAAATTTGAAGAAGGAAAAATAATTGCAGAAGGAATTGAGATAGAAGATTTGAAGCCATCTGTTAAGATATTTGAGAAAAAGGAAAAAATAGAGAAAAAAGAAGAGATGGAAGAATTAGAGAAATTAGAAATTCTCGAAATTGGAGAAAGAATAGAAGAAGAGGAAATTCAAATAGAAGAAGAATTGCCTGAATGGAAAGCTATAAATGATGTGTATAAAATTGGGGAATATACTTTATATACAAAGGAAGTAAAATTGAGAGGAGGGAGAAAGCAGAGAATATATTTCTTTAGCAAAAAAAAGCCAGAAAATGCCATTCCATGCAGCTTGCCAGAAGGATATGAAGTAAAAATAAATGAGAGAACTGGTCTTCCATTTTTGAAAAAGAAATGCTAAATTATAATTTGCCGAAAGAAAAGATAGCTCAAGTTCCAATTTTTCCGAGAGACCACTGTAAGCTACTTGTTTTAAATAAAAATGAAATTGAACATAGAAAATTCTATGAAATTTTAAAATACTTAGAAAAAGGAGATGTAATTGTATTAAACGATACAGCAGTAATGAAATTAAAGATAAAAGCAAAGAAAGATACTGGAGGGAAATTGGATATACTTATTTTGAAAAAAAAGGGAAAATATTATGAATGCCTTATAAAGGGAAAATATAGGGAAGGGACAAAATTTTTTGTAAATGGAAATAGAAATGGAAATGAAAACGAAAATAAAAAAGAAGGAAAAATATTAAAAAAGAAAGATGGAAAATGCTTAATCGAACTACCCATGGAAATGGATGAAATTGAAAAAATAGGAGAGATGCCAACCCCACCTTATATAAAAAGAAAAATTGATGAAGATAGCTGGTATCAAACGGTATTTGCAAGAAAAAGAGGTTCCATAGCGGCTCCTACTGCAGGGCTACATTTTACAGAAAATTTATTAAAAAAATTGGAAGAAAAAGGGGTTGAGATTGCATTTATTACATTGCATGTTGGTATTGCAACTTTCATGCATAAAATAGAGGAGGAATATTATTTTATAAGTAAGGAAGCTGAAGAGAAAATAAATGGAGCAAAAGGAAAAGTAATAGCAGTTGGCACGACTACAGTTAAAGCTCTGGAAAGTTCGTCAAAGAATGGAAAAGTAATTGCATCTTCTGGATGGAGCAACCTATTTATTTCTCTAGGATATAAATTTAAATCACCAATAAATGGTTTAATAACAAATTTTCATATGCCAAATTCTCCTCCTCTTTTATTAACTGCCGCCTTTGCTGGAGTTAAAAATATTATGAAAGCTTATGAAGAAGCATTGAAAATGGATTATAGATTTTTAAGTTTTGGAGATGCAATGTTAATATTAAAATGATAGAATTTGAAATAGTACAGGAAAATGAAAAAGGAAGAGTTGGCATATTGAAGGCAAGGGGCATTAAAATAGAAACGCCCACATTTTTACCTGTTGCTACAAAAGCTTGTATAAAAACAATTACTCCAGAAGAAGCAAAAAAAATTGGATATGATGCAATAATAGTAAATGCTTTGCATATTTATAGAAGAGCAATGAATATTGTAGGAAGAATAGGAATACATAATTTTATGAAATGGCATGGAATAATTTTTAGCGATAGTGGTGGTTTTCAATCAATAAAAAAATTTCCTGCAAAAATAGTTGAAGAGGGCATAACATTCAAAATGCCCAATGGAAAAGAAGAAATTTTTACTCCAAAAAAATGTATGGAAGTGCAAGATAAAATTGGGAGCGATTTTGCATTTGCCTTAGATGATTGTCCTTCCTATCCTTATGGCAGGAAAAGAGTTGAAAAATCTGTTGAAAGGACAATAAGATGGGCTAAAGATTGTCAAGGAGAAAATAGATTTGCAATTATTCAAGGAGGGATATATAAAGATTTGAGAGAATATTGTGCTAAAAAGCTTTCCAAGATGAATTTTTTTGGTTTTGCAATTGGAGGATTATGTATAGGAGAAGATAGAAGGGATATGATAGAAATTGTAAAATTTACTGCTAAAAATTTGCCATCGAATAGACCTCGCCATTTAATGGGGGTTGGCTCGCCAGAAGATATTTTGGAATGTGTGAAATATGGCATAGATATATTTGATAGCGCTTTTCCAACCAGAAATGCAAGACATGGAACAATTTTTACGAGTAAAGGAAAAATAAATTTGGGAAAGAAAAAAGTTAAAGGAGATGAAATTGATGAAAATTGCAATTGTTATACATGTAGAAATTTTTCATTAGATTATTTAAATTATTTATTTAAGGAAAGAGAGCAGTTGGCAATGAGATTAGCAACTATTCACAATCTTTATTATATAAATGATTTTATGAAAAAAATAAGGGATGAAATTAAATATAAATAATATATTTTGTTTTTCTTCATGCAAAGATTATTTGGTACAAATGGTGTTAGAGGAATAGTAAATGAAGACTTATCTATTGAATTAGCTCTAAAACTTGGAAAATCTATAGGAAGTTATTTTCAGGGAAATATAATAATTGCTACAGATACGAGGAGCTCAAATGAAATGATAAAAGATGCTGTAATAGCTGGCTTATTATCAACAGGATGCAATGTTTTCGATGCAAAGATAGCGCCTTCACCAGCCTTGCAATATTATGTAAAGAATAGTGATGCTGATGCTGGGGTTATAGTAACAGCATCTCATAATCCCCCAGAATTTAATGGAATAAAAGTTATTGATAAAGATGGTATGGAGCTATCGAGAAATAAAGAAAAGGAAATAGAAAAGATATTTTTTAATGAGAGATTTGTTAAGGCAGCGTGGAATGAAATAGGAAAAGTTTATGATATTGATATATTAGATTTTTATATAGAAGGAATTTTATCCCTTTCAAATACTGAAAAAATTAAAGAAAAAGAGTATAGAGTTGTTTTAGATTGTGGAAATGGTGCAGCATGCTTTACAATGCCATATTTAATAAATCAAGTAGCAAATGTTATTACAATAAATGCTCAACCAGATGGGAATTTTCCAGGAAGAAATCCAGAGCCATCAATTGAAAATATTAAAGATCTAATGAAAATAGTAAAAGCAGTAGATGCAGACATAGGTATAGCATATGATGGAGATGCAGATAGAGCAATTTTTGTTGATGAGAATGGAGAATATGTTTATGGAGATAAAAGCTTGGCATTAGTTGCTGGATATATAGTTGAGGGAAAAAGAGGAAAAGTTGTAACACCTGTTTCAACTTCAAGTTGTGTTGAGGAATATGTAAAAGCTAAGGGAGGAGAAGTAGTTTATACGAAAGTTGGTGCTCCGATCGTTGCAAGAAAAATGAAAGAAATAAATGCTGTTTTCGGTGGGGAAGAAAATGGAGGGCTCATTTTTCCAGAGCATCAATTTTGTAGAGATGGTGGAATGGCGAGTATTGCAATATTAGAATTGATGGCAAATAAAGAAAAAGGCTTGTCAGAATTAATTAAAGAAATTCCTCATTATTTTTTAGTTAAAACAAAAGTTAAATGTGATAATAAAAAAGAAATTATCGAAAGATTAAAAAGTGAGATTAAAGGAGATAAAATAGATTATACAGATGGAATAAAAGTTTATTTTGAAGATGGTTGGGTTTTAATAAGGCCATCGGGAACGGAGCCAATAATAAGGATATATGCAGAAAGTAAGAATAAAGAAAATGCTGAAAAATTGGTAGAAAAATATAAAGGAATGATAAAATGAGGAAATATATAGCATTTGGGCTAATTTTTATTTTAGCAAGCTCATCTATTGGATTGAGAAATAAGCTAAAAGAAACAAAAGAAGAAATAGTAGAAAAATTAATTGAAAAGTTAATGAAAATTGCAAATATTCCGTCTTTATCAGCAGCAATAGTGAAAAATAATGAAGTTGTGTGGGCGAGAGGATTTGGAATTTATGATATTGAAAAAAATAGAAAGGCAGATGAAAATACAATTTATTTAATTGCATCTATAACAAAACCATTTACTGCAACAGCAATTATGCAACTATATGAAAAGGGATTAATTGATTTAGATGAAGATGTTAATAACTATTTGCCATTTGATTTAAGAAATCCAAAATATCCAAATAAGTCTATAACTTTTAAAATGCTACTTTCTCATCAATCTAGTTTGGCTGAAGACCCATTAGCATTTTATTGCTATTTTCCTGGAGATTTAGAAATTGAAGGATATCCTGAACCATGGCTTAAAGAATATTTATTGCCTCAGGGAATTCATTACAAGCCACAAGTATGGGCAGATTATATGCCCGGACAAGAAATGAGCTATGCTAATGTTGGCTATTCATTACTTGGCTATTTAGTTGAGTTAGTGAGCAAAAAACCATTTTATGAATATTGTATGGAAAACATCTTTATGCCATTGAAAATGAAAAATACGAGCTTTAAATTGTTAGATTTAAATATAAGCAAAATAGCAGTTCCATATGTAAATGGAAATCCTCTTTTACATTATAATATTCTCGATTATCCAGCGGGAGGGCTAAGAACTACTGTTATTGACTTGTCTCATTTTCTAATTGCAAATATAAATGGAGGAATCTATAATGGAATTAAAATTTTAAGCAAAGAAAGTATTGAAGAAATGCATAAAGTACAATATCCAAGCAGAAAATATAATTTTCAATATGGCTTAGGTTTTCAAATATGGGAAGTTGGAGGAGAAAAGTACATTGGGCATACTGGAGGACTATATGGAGTGGCTACTAAAATGGTTTATAGAGAATCAGATAAAGTAGGTGTAATATTTTTCATGAATAAAGGAATAGAAAATGTAAGGGATATAATTGTATTTTCTTTAATAGAAAGATTGCTTTTTTGGAAAGCTGGCAAGATGAAGCACGAAATTAGTTTAGATAAAATAGAAGAAACAATAAATTCAAATATACATTTATTAAAAAGGAAAGCGCATTTTAAAAAAGAATTAATGAAAATATATAGAATTTTAACATAAATTTTAAATATGGATTTGTATTACTTATTTGCAAAAAAGTAATATAAGGTGAGAAAAATGGCATGTTTTCTTGTTCCAGCGGCGGAGGCAGTTGTTACGACTGTTTTGCAAAAAGCGGTTGGAAAAGAAAGGGCTAAGAAATTAAAGTTAGGATGGCTTAATACAATGCTTTGGGGAGGGGTATTTCTTTTAGCAATAGAACATATATGGCATGGAGAAGTTGTTCCATGGCCTCCATTTTTGACGGCAATGAAAAATCCAGCAGATATACCAGCAATGTTGCACGAAATGGCGATAGTAGGGGGAACGATGAGCGTTGTTATAACATTGGCATGGATAATATTTGTTGCATTGGTTCCAGTTTTGCAAAGAAAAACAGTAGTTGTAGAAGGATAAATATGTGGCTTGTAGCCACAACTTTGGCAGCTTCAATTACAACAGCAATATGGTATATTAATGATAGAGCAAGAGAAATTTATAAGATAGGCCTTTTGAACCTTATTTTCTGGGGAACAGCAATAATGGTATTTGTAGACCATGTTATAGGATATTTAATGGAAGGCGGAGAATTCATCGAAATGACACCTGATGCAACAGTTCTTTCAATAATTTTAGTGATTGTCGCCATACTAATATGGGAAATAGTTCTTTTAAT
>CAZDCH010000013.1:0-17607 GCA_964503915.1 uncultured Thermoplasmatales archaeon | reverse complement strand
ATAAATGAAAAACAAGCTTGTAAAAATGCAGATTTATTGCCAAAAGAAAAAGAAGAAGTTGTTGCAATATTTGCAAAAGAAACTTATATGCCCTCCGATGAAGAAATTGAAAAGATTTTGGAATTGATTAGGGAATATATATAGGAGGAATAATGGAAGATTATGTTTATATTTTAGATTATTTACCAACGGGAAGACCAGGCTATAGAAGAGGCTCTCTTGCATATGGAATTGGAGAAAAGCAATTTACTTTATTAGAATTAATTCCTAGACCAAATGTTACTCTTTCAATTGGAGAAAAAGTTTATGTTGGTAAAGATTTGGAGAAAAGAGATAAAATTGCAAAAGTTAAGGGTAGGGTAAATTATGAAGATTTAACTTCAACAGCTCATGGGGAAATTTTTTATGTTTTGTTAGATATAATAAAAAATAATGAAGAAAGATTTGTCAAGTTTTTTAATGAATGTCCTCCCATAACTACAAGATTTCACGCTTTAGAATTGTTACCTGGCTTAGGTAAAAAAACAATGATGGAAATATTAGATGAAAGAAAGAAAGAGCCTTTTAAAAGTTTTGAAGATATAAAAAATAGGGTAAAAACTATTCATAGCCCAGAAAAATTGATAGCAAAAAGGATAATAGAAGAATTGGAAAATCCAAATGAAAAATATAGGTTATTTACAAGGCCTCCCCTCAAAAAATGAGGCTTAGCCAGCACTTTTTAATCGATGAAAGAATTGCAGAAAGACAAATTAAATATGCAAATTTAAATGAAAATGATATTGTTTTAGAAATCGGGGCTGGAAATGGAATACTTACAAAAAAAATTGCAAAAATTGCAAAAGTAATTGCTATTGAAATAGATAGAAGATTTGTTGAAAAATTGAAAAAAATAAGGAATGTTGAAGTTATTAATGCAGACATATTAAAAATTGATTTGAATGAAATTGAATTTAATAAAGTTATTTCAAACCTACCGTATCATATTTCCTCACCAATAACTTTTAAATTATTAGAAAAAAAATTTGAATTGGGAATTTTAATGTATCAGAAAGAATTTGCTGAAAGAATGGTTGCAAAAGCTGGTAGTAAAAATTATTCAAGGCTTTCTGTAATGGTATATTATAAGGCAGATTGTGAACTATTAGAATATGTACCAAAAGAAGCTTTCCGCCCAATACCAAAAGTTGATTCCTGTATAGTAAAAATAGTTCCTATAGGGAAAAGATTCAATGTTAATGAAAAATTGTTCGAAAAAGTCGTTAGAATTCTATTTTCTCACAGAAGAAAAAAAATAAAAAATGCTCTTAAGCATGAAGTACCATATGGAGATATGAGAGTTGAGCAAATTGAGCCAGAAAAGATTGCTGAAATTTGTAATTTTTTGGAAAATGAAAATATTTGAAAAAGTTGATGCAATTTTTATAAAAAACAGTATGGAAAATCCAGATGAAAATTTTTATTACTTTACAAATTTAGATGGAATATGGGATAGAAGCTTTGCAATCATTTATCCAGATAAAATAGAAATTTTCTCTCCTCCATTAGAAAAGGGAAATTTTCATTTTTATAGAAGTAAGAAAGAATTGGATAAATTGCTTTCCAATTACTTAAAAGTTGATAAAGTTGGTTTTAATGGAGAAAGATTAACATATAGAGATTATGTTTACTTGAAAAAAATAACAAAGGCAAAATTAATTGATATAAGTAATGAAATAAAAAAAATGAGGGCAATCAAAAGCGAAAAAGAAATAAGGCTAATAAAGAGAGCTTGTAGAATTGCTTTAGATATTTTAAATAACTTTAAATTTAATAAATCAGAAAGAGAAATGGTTATAGAAATAGAAAATGAAATTAGGAAGAAAAATGCTGAGCCTGCATTTAAAACAATAGTTGCATTTGGTAAAAATACTTCTATTCCCCATCATTCGGCAACAAATAAAAAATTTTGTATGCCTGCATTAATAGATTTAGGAGCGAAATATAAAAGATATTGCTCAGATATTACAAGAAGTTATATAAAAAAGAAAGGAAAAAGTATATATGAAATTGTTGAGGAGGCATTATATATTGCAATAGATGAGATTAAGGAAGGAATAAAGGCGAAAGAAGTTTATAAAAAAGTTGAAAAATTTTTAGAAAAATATGGATACAAAATGAAACATGCTTTGGGACATTCAATAGGACTGCTTGTTCATGATGGGCTTTCAATAAATAAAGGAGCAAATTTTGAATTTAAAGAAAACATGGTTTTTGCGATTGAACCAGCTATATATACAAAAAGTTTCGGTATAAGAATAGAAGAAGATATTGTTATAAGAAAAAATAAAGCAATAATTATCAGATAGACTTATATCCTAAATAGCATTTCTATTTTATGAAAAATTTAGAAGAAGTTGCAAATAGGATAGAAGAAGAACTTAATGAGAAAGATGATTTAAGAGAAAAGACTCTTAAGAAATGCAGAGATATTATAAGGGAAAGTAGGAAAAGTATTAAAAAAGTGCATTCAAATAGTATTGAAGAAGCAAAGAAACATTTAGAAAAAGCAAAGAAAATTTTGAAGCTAATTAAGGAAGAAATAAAAAATCATCCAGATATTTTGACATCTGGTTATATGGAAAATGCAATGCAAGAAATTGCAGAAGCAGAAATTTTTTTAGCAATTATAGAAGATAAAGAATTGCCATATCCAGAAGAAATTAATGTTAGCTATACTTCATACTTGCTTGGACTTGCTGATGTTGTTGGAGAGTTAAGGAGGAGGGGAGTTTATTTGTTAAGAAATGGAAATGTTGAGGAAGTCGAAAATATACTGGAATTGATGGAAGAAATTTGTGATAAGTTATTTGAATTTGATTATCCCTCTGGCTTATTGCCTATAAAAAGGAAACAAGACGTAATAAAGAAGATTTTGGAAAAAATGAGGGGAGAAGTTGCAATATTTAAAAAAAGCAAAGAATTAGAAAGTAAAATTGAAGCAATAATAAGAAAGCTAAGCAAAAAAGAAGAGAAAGAAGAAGCATTAGATATAGATTCATTGCTCTAATATTATCTTTCCTTTTTTTATGACAGTTTCGACTAAATTTATTCCAATTTTATAAGGTATGAAAAGATGAGAAGGAACATTCATTATAATTAAATCTGCTTGCTTTCCTTTTTCAATTCTCCCAACATCCAGTTTCAAAGATTTTGCAGAAATATATGTAGCAGATTTTAATGCTTCCAATGGTTTCATTCCCATCTTATAGCATGCAAGCTGTACAATAAATTGCATATTTGTAACATAGCAATTTGGATTTAAATCTGTAGCTAAAGCAATTTCAAGCCCATTTTGAAGCATTTTCCTAGCATTTGGATATTTTGTATTTAAAACAAATGGAACAGCTGGCAGTAAAGTAGCAATTACTTTTGATTTTGCCATTTCTTCAATTTCTTTTTTTCCAGCCATTAATAAATGGTCAGCTGAAACTGCCTTCAATTTTGCAGCAAGTTTGCTACAGCCCATACAAGAAAATTCATCAGCATGAATTTTTAATAACATTCCATATTTTTTTGCTTCTTTTAAAATTTTTAAAGATTGTTCAACATTGAAATATCCTTTTTCACAAAAAACATCACAAAATTTTGCAAGTTTTCTCCTTGAAATTTCAGGTAAAATTTCATTTATTATGTAATCAACATATTCATCTGCTTCCATATCATCTGGTATTGCATGAGCAAGAAATGTAGCTATGACATCTATTTCTTTTTCTTTTCCTATTTCATTTATAACTTCTAAGATTTTTATTTCATTTTTCAAATCTAAGCCATATCCACTTTTTATTTCTATTGTTGTTGTTCCATATTTTATCATTTCATTTATTCTTTCCATGCTCTCTTTTTTAATTTTTTCTTTAGTAGCTTTCCTTGTCTTTTCAACAGTATATTTTATTCCCCCTCCTTTTTTTGAGATTTCTTCATATGTTAAGCCATCTATTTTCCATTCAATTTCAAATTCTCTATATCCAGAAAATACAGCATGAGTATGACAATCTACAAATCCAGGCATAACAAATTTTTTGCCAGCATCAATAATTTCATCAGCTTTTTCTTTTTTCCCAATACTTTCAATTTTTCCGTCCTTAATATAGATGCTTGTATTTTTTATTATTTTTTTCCAATCAAATAGCTCGCCAATATTTTTTATAAGCAATTCCATAATGCCATTAATAATTATTATTTATAATATTGCGTGCATTGCAAAAAGAGTAACTAAAAAAATTAAGCCTATTTTAGTCAATAAAATACTTTCATTTCTCTTTTTTGGATTCCATCCATAATCATCTAATCTATAAAATAGTAGCCATCCATATTGGCTAAAGAAAGCAAAAAGAGATAGCAAAATTGCTTCAATCCATGCTTTTATGCCAATATTTATTTTATAATATCCAATTTGAACATAAAATGAGCCAATAACCAAAAACATTGCTCCAATTGCCATTTGGCTTTCATGATGCAATAGTCCTTCTGCATACATACAGCATATTCCACCTATAATAGAAAAGATAATTACAAGCCATCCACAATAATAAGCTAGATACATTGCTATTGAAATAAGAAATATAAGGGAAAGAGCAAGCATAAATTTTAATGTTTTCTTACTTAAAGTAATTCTTTTTTCAATTTCATAATGAAATAGATCATGAATTGTATGAGCTAATACATAATGAGCAATAAATCCTCCTATGCTTGTCAAAATTATGCCAATTAAATAAATTTTCTCAATAAAAATTGTTGCAAAAAAAGAGCCCAGCAATGGAAAAAAGCCGCCAGTAATAATAGATGTAAAAATAGTAAAAGGAGAAAGCATTCCCTTTTCTCCAATTTTCATTAAATCACCATATCAATATTGCAAATCATTGCATTAACAATGTAACGAGGAGCTTCTTTTAATAATTCTTTATAAATACCCTCAGGAATTAAAGGAGAAGAAGCCAATTTTTCTGCTTTTGCTACATGTTTTTCAATTTCTTCTTTATAAATTTCTCTTAAATCCAAGCCATTTTTTTTCAAAGCTTCTTCCAACATTGCCTCATCTTCCTTTAACCTTTGCAACAAATTTTTATCTATACAGTTTCCAAATGCCTTTATTATTGGCATTATTATTCCTTCTTCAATTTTTCCTTGAATAATATCAACTAAATCATCTGCAAGTTGATATGCTATTCCCACTTCCTTCCCATATTCCTTTAAGAGTAATGTAACTTCTTTAGGAGCATTTGCTTCTATTGCCCCAGCCCTACATGCTGCAGCAAACAATGAAGCAGTTTTCATCTCAATTATTTTGAAATATTCTTTTAATAAATTATTTGGATTTCCTCCATTTAGAATATCTTCTAAATGGGATGTAAAATCAATATCTTTTAGCTGTCCAGTAAGAGTTTCGTCCCATGTATCCAGAAATATTTTTGCATTTTCTATCCCATGTTTTAATGATATTCTAAATGCCATGCTAATCATTTTATGTCCAACAAGTATTGCTGGTCCTATTCCTCTTATTACATGTAAAGCTGGTTTTCCTCTTCTTACAATATCATCATCCATTATGTCATCATGAACCAATGAAGCAGAATGAGCTAGTTCAACTCCTACAGCGCTTTCTAAAGCTCTTTCATAATTTTCATCTTTTCCATTACAGGCTTTATATGCTAATAAAAGCATTGAGGGGCGGAGGAGTTTCCCTCCAGCCATTGCATATTGAATATCTTCATCGTGAATTTTTTTTGCAATAGCTTTTCTTATGTCTTCCTGCGCCATTCTAAAGAATTCTGAAAATGTCAGAGTTTTTTCAATAGGCATATATCCTTAATAAAATTTTAATATAAGTATTTAACCACTCAAAAATAAAAATGGGAAGAGAAGAGCCATAGTAACTTTGTATGAACTATCTTGCCCATATACCATTTATATGGAATACAATAATTTCTCCATTTTTCATGAATCCATCTACTTTTATTTGTTGCCCTACGAAGCCATTCAATTCTTCCCACATTTTTTCTAATGAACCATCTCTGTCTATATCGCTTTTAGAATAACCTTTTTTTATTATCAAATGAATTCCATTAACAAAATATTTTCCATCTATGCATTCCAACAAGCCATTTATTTCTGCAATTTCTGCTCTTCTTGGCATTCTATACCATATTCCATTAATGTGGCTAACATATAAAATGTTATTTTTTATTAATCCATTTACTACTATACTTTTATTTACTAATCCTTGCAATTCCTGCCAAACATATTCATAATTTCCATCCATGTCATAATCACTCTTTGAAATGCTGTTTAAAAACCATTCATTTCCTAGATATAATTCAACGCCATTTATGTAATAGCTTCCATTAATATATTCTAAAATTCCTTCCATTCTGGTCATATTGAGCAAATTTTTGTGCAATTTGTGCAATCCATGCAATTTATGCAATTTATTTATCCCAAATGCATTTGTTTGCAGCACTATTGCAAATACTATTATTGCAGCAATTGCAAATACATAATATCTCTTTTTCATTTTATCACCAATTCTTAACTCATTCCCATTTTATATTAATTTACCAGAATTCATTCCAATTTGTTCCCAAATCTATACCAATGAACAATTATTTATATCGAAATAAAATAAAATATGTGGAAAAGGAAGCCAAATATTGGAAAAAAATTGATGAAAAAGTTCAATGCTTGCTATGCCCACACAAATGCATAATTAAAGAAAAACAGAGAGGAATATGTGGAGTTAGGGAGAATAGGGAAGGCAAGCTTTTTACTCTAATCTATGCTTCCTGTTCTTCTTGCTATCCAGACCCAATAGAAAAAAAGCCATTATTTCATTTCTATCCGAATAGCTTGGTTTATTCCCTTGGAACTGTAGGTTGCAATTTTAAATGCTTGCATTGCCAAAATTATACAATAAGTCAAGCTAAGCCTGAAGAATATTTACTATATGATATTTTGCCAATAGAAGCTGTTGAAAGAGCAAAGAAATGTTGCAGTGGTATTGCTTTTACATACAATGAACCAACTATATGGTGGGAATATGCATATGATACAGCGAAAATTGCTAAAAAAGAAAACTTATATTCAGTTTTTGTAACAAATGGTTATATAAATGAAGAGCCATTGGAAGAAATAGCAAGATATTTAGATGCTGTAAATATTGATGTAAAATCAATGAGTAATGAATTTTATAAAGAAATATGCAAAGCAAATGTTGAACCAGTTTTGCAAGCATGCAAGCTGTATAAAGAAAAAGGATTGCATGTAGAAATGACTTATTTAGTTATTCCAACAAAAAATGATGATATAGAAGAAATAAAAAGATTTTGTAAATGGGTTTTAGAAGAATTTGGCGAAGAGCAAGTAATCCATTTTACTGCTTTTTATCCACATTACAAAATGGAATATTTGCCACCTACTCCTTTCAAAAAATTGTTAGAAATATATAATATTGCAAAAAGAGAAGGACTATATTATGTTTATTTAGGAAATGTTCCTCATGGAGATTATGAAAATACATATTGTCCAAATTGTGGAAATTTATTAATAGAAAGATTTGGTTTTTCTGCAGAAATTAAAGGATTAAAAGGAAATGAATGCAAAAAATGTAAAGCAAAAATTCCAGTAATTATATAATTTTTCCTTTACAATTTATGCATAGTCCAGAAGAAAAATCAAAATGTTCTTGACAAACATTTCTTCCACACATTCTACAAGTATATAGCATGCCAGCTCTTCCACATATTGCACATATTCCAGTTAGTTCCATATTCATATTTATGCATAATTTTTAACTTTTTTCAATTTCTCTTTTAGCTGGCAAGCCATACAAATTTCCATTGAAGAAGGTTGCTTACAAATTTTACAAGGATTTAACTTGGCTTGAGGAAACATTTTTTCTAAGCAATTTTCCAATTCAATATAACTTTTTAATATGCTATATCTGATGCCTGGATGCTTTTCTTCAATATCCATTAAAATATCTCTATATAAGCCTCTCATTGCCCTTATTGAATATGGACATTCATCTTCAATAATTTCAAAACCTTTTAAGTATGCATATAAAGTTGTTTCTTTTTCTGGAATAGTCCTTAAAGGAACTTTCCTAGGAATCAAGCCAGGTTGTATTTTTTTGTGGGGCGCCATCCTAGCCATTCTTTCTAAATCATTTCTAACAAAATTCATTAAAATAGTTTGGGCAATATCATCCAATGTATGTCCCATTATTAATGCTTTAGCATTCAATTTTATAGCCACTTTATTTAAGCAATATCTCCTAAAAACTCCACAATATGTACATTCTGCCAATTCTTGCCTCAGCTTGCTAATTTCATCTAAAGTTAGGCCAATTTCATCCTTAAAAGATATTATATAATGCTCAATACCATATTCATTGCAAAATTTTTTTGCATTTTTTATTGTTTTATCTCTATATCCTTTTATTCCTTCATCAACAGTTATTGCATATAATTTCCTTTCTTTATGATGTTTGATTATTTTCCATAACATATAACATGCAACAGTACTATCTTTTCCTCCAGACAATGCAACAACAATATTTCCTTTTGGCAATCCTTGCTTTCTTATTTCTTTCTTAGCTTTTTTTTCAACAAATTCAATAAAATGTTGTTTGCATAAATATAATCCATTATATCTTATGAAAGTTATTGCTTTCTTATTACATTTACTACACTGCATGGAAAAGAATAAAATTTCAATTATATTTTTTCTCATGACAGAAGGACCTACAGCTAGGCTTAAAGCTATGCAAATAGAAGAAAAATTTAAAGGGAAAATTTTGAAAAACATTTTTGTTAGGAGTAAAAAATTGCATGTTGAGCCAAATTTACTCATTGGAAAAAAATTAACCAAATCAACAAGTTATGGAAAAAATATTTTGCTTTATTTTGAAAAATATATGATAAGGATTCATTTAATGATTTATGGAAGCATTAGATTTGAAAGGGAATATTCAAAGCCTTTTAAGCAAGTTAGATTGTCTTTATCTTTTGCTAATAAAAAATATAGGTTGGTAATATACAATGCCCCTATAATTGAAATTGGATATGCAAATGAAATTGAAGAAGAGCTCTTTAAAAATTATGGAATAGATCCATTAACAAATTGGGATAAAGAAAAATTGGTTGAATTGATATTAAAAGAAAAGGAAAGAAAGATAGGAGATGTATTACTTGACCAAAAAATATTTAATGGAATAGGAAATATATTGAGAAATGAAATTTTATTTAGAGCGAGAATAAATCCGGAGAGGAAAATTAAAGATTTGAAAATAGATGAAATATATGAAATTGCATTTTATGCAAAAAATTTATGCGAGGAATTTTTAAAATTGAAAAAGAAAGGAAAAAAATTGAAATTATTTGTATATAATAAAAAAATTTGTTTTAAATGTGGAAGCAGCCTTATTTTTTATAGACAAGAGCCAAATAAAAGAAAAACATTTTATTGTCCTGTTTGTCAAATCTAATAGCCATACCATATACTTTCTTTTGTTGTATAAATAAATATTCCCATTCCTTTCCTTATAACAAAATCAAATTCTGGAGGAGATATTCCAACTAAAAATTGCTGTATGCTACTATTTTATAAAGAAAATAAAAATTTTGCTGTGCTATAACGGGTGCTGTTAACTTTAGCATTGTAGGGTGCTGCAATCTACCACGAGTCTTCCATATATTTTTATTCAAAAAATTTCTTAAATTAACAGCACTGCTATAACCAAATATTTGAATAAAATATAAGTATGGCTTATAAATGCTCATTATTATGAAGATTACTGTTGAAAATTTAAATACTGTTCCAGTTGAAGAGCAAAGAGTTGAAATTGTTGAAAGGAAAGGGATTGGACATCCTGATTCAATAGCAGATGGATTGGCAGAAAGCGTATCAAGAGCTCTATGTAAGGAATATTTACAAAATTTTGGCTATATATTGCACCATAATACAGATGAATGTCAAATTGTAGGGGGGCAAAGCCAGCCCCAATTTGGAGGAGGCGTAATTATTGAACCAGCTTACATATTGCTTGTAGGGAGAGCAACAGCATTGTATGGAAATAAGAGATTACCTATAAGAGCTATAGCTGTAAGAGCAGCTCATGAATATTTAGAAAAAAATTTCCCAGATTTGAATGCTGATACTGATGTAATAATAGACTGTAAGATATGGGAGGGAAGCCAAGATTTAAAGAGCGTATATGACCCTCGTCGCAAACTTGCAAATGATACTTCTGTTGGTGCTGGTTATGCTCCATTATCAGAAACAGAAAGACTTACATTGCAAATGGAAAGATATATAAATATAAATTTAAAGAGTAGCTATCCTGAGTTAGGAGAAGATGTTAAAGTAATGAGTTGTAGAATAGAAAATAAAATAAATATAACAGTTGCAATGGCAATGGTTGATAAATATATTCCAGATGCTGACCATTATATAAGTGTTAAAGAAGAAGTTGCTGAAGATTTGTTAGATTTTGCAAGAAGATTTACAGATAAGGAGGTAAGCTTAGCTATTAATACTGCAGATGATTATGAAAAAGGAATATATTATTTAACTGTAACTGGCTTATCAATGGAAAATGGTGATGATGGCTCAGTAGGAAGGGGAAATAGGATAAATGGACTTATTACACCAAACCGCCCAGTTTCTATGGAAGCGGCGGCGGGAAAAAATCCAGTTACTCATGTTGGTAAATTGTATAATATAACAGCTACAAGAATAGCAAATGATATTTCAAAAAACTATGAAGTTAAAGAAGTATACGTTAAAATGCTTTCTCAAATAGGAAGACCAATTACAGACCCATTAGTAGTTGGGATTGGAATTGTTGGAGGAAGGGTTGATTCAGGAATTGAAGAAATAGTTAGAGAGAGGATAGAAAAATTGGGGGAAATAAAGGATGAGTTGCTTGCTGGAAAGATTAGCATTTTTTAATAGTATTTTCTTTGTTGCTATTAAGCAAAATAAAATAAAAAATTGCCATTTTTAATAAAAAAATTTATGACAAGCCAAATTTTTTTATAAATTCATTTAGCAACTTATTTATTTCTTTTTCTGCTTCTTTTCCTACACCATATCTTACTCTAACAATTGGCTTATTAACTTTTATTACCTTTCTCAAATCAATTGGAGTAGCAGCTAAAACTAAATCGCAATCTGCAGAATTTATTGTTTTTTCTAATTCTTTAATCTGTTTTTTACCATATCCCATTGCAGGAAGAACTTTATCTAAATGGGGATATTTTTTAAAAGCTTCTTTTATTGAACCAACTGCATATTTCTTTGCATCAATTATTTCTGCATTATTTTTTATAGCTGCTATAGTTCCTGCTCCATATTCCATTTCTCCATGAGTAAGAGTTGGGCCATCTTCAATAACTAAAACTTTTTTTCCTTCTATATTTCCTTCTATTTTAATTGGAGAAGTAGCTTTAATAATCTTTGCATCTGGATTCAATTTTTTAACATTTTCTTCAATTTTTCTTATATTTTCTTTTTTAGCAGTATCAACTTTATTTATTATAACAACATTTGCCATCCTTATATTTAACTCGCCAGCATAGTATGCAATTTCATGCCCAGCTCTATGAGGATCAGCTACAACAATATGTAAATTTGGCTCATAAAATGGATAGTCATTATTTCCTCCATCCCATATTATCAAATCTGCCTCCTTTTCAACATGCATCAAAATTTCTTCATAATCTACACCAGCATAAACAATTCCTCCCATATCAATATATGGTTCATATTCTTCTCTTTCCTCAATAGTACATTCATGTTTATCTAAATCTTCATAACTTGCAAATCTCTGACATTTTTGTTTTGCTAAATTGCCATATGGCATTGGATGGCGAACTGCAACTACCCTTAATTTTTTAGATAAGATTTCAAATATTTTTCTTGAAAATTGCGATTTCCCACAACCAGTTCTTACTGCACAAACTGCAATAACTGGTTTTTTTGCTTTTAGCATAGTATGTTTTGGACTCAACAATTTAAAATCAGCTCCAAAAAAATTTGCTAAAGAACATCTATTCATAACATATTGATATGAAACATCAGTATAAGAAAAAACAACTTCATCTACTCCATATTTTTCTATTAATCTTGGTAGCTCCTCCTCTCTATAAATTGGTATGCCATTTGGATACAGATTTCCAGATAGTTCTGGAGGGTATCTTCTTTCAGAAATATTTGGTATTTGTTCAGCAGTAAAGGCAACTACTTCATATTCTTTATTATTCCTAAAATATACATTGAAATTGTGAAAATCTCTTCCAGCGGCTCCCATTATTATTACTTTTTTCCTCATTGTTGTGTATATACCTTTATCTTTTATAACTTTCTAATCTCTTTTTTATTCCTTCATATTTTTCAAAAGGAACTATTGCCAAAATTTTTTTATAGCTATTGCATAGCTTTGCCAAATTGTGGGCCATTCTTTCTTCCCTTATTTCTTCAATTCTTTTGAAAGCTTTTATTGAATTTATTTCCTTATTCCATTGCATTACAAATTCTTCTGCATTTTTTGCATTAAATTTCTTTTTTGCAAGCTTCTTTACCTTCCTAGAATGCCTTATTAAAGAAAATATTGATACATTTTTAGTAAGTAAATCAGCATATTCATTATCATCGATATCTATTGCATGTATCGGAATTTTATTTTTATTAGCAAGTTCATGTGCAATTTTTATATCTAATGGAGGAAGAGAAATTTTTCCATAATTTGAAAGATGCATTAAATAGCATTGATATTGAAATGATATTTCATATTCTTCTTCACCTTTTATTTTGCCAACAATTTCAATATCTTCTGGTGCAATGCCTATTGCAATGCAATCTGGCAATATTTCATTAAAAGCTTTTTCAACTTTTTTTTCCTCTCCAACCAATCCATGTATTATTGGCAATAGATATAATTTCCCATTTTTTATTGCAATTTCTTTCATTGCTATTTAACTTTTATTTTATTAAATATTTTGCTTTCTCCCTTAATTCTAAAGAAATTTTCTTAATTTTTTCTATGTCATTTTCTTCTATTTTTCTTATTATTTTTGCTGGAATTCCAGCCATAAAAGAATATTCTTTAACTTCTTTTGTTACAACGGAGCCAGCAGCTATAATACAATAATCTTCAACATTTGCCAAAACAATTGCTCCTATTCCCACTAAAACATTCCTTCCTATTTTTGCTTTATGTACAATTGCACCATGTGATATTATGCTGTTTTTTCCTATTTTTGCTGATTCAACAAATGCTTTTTCCAAAATTGCAGCATTTTCTTCTATAATTATTTGCTCCTCTCCTCTTATTACAGCATGGGGCCATATGCTTGCATTATCTTTTATTAAAACATTTCCCATAACTAATGCAAGCTCATCAACTATTGCATTTTTGCTTATAATTGGCTTTTTTCCCTTAAATTCTCTTATCATTTTTAATTATATCTGCTATTTCATGTGGAAATTTTGCTACTTTAACTCCTGCTTTTTCAAAAGCTTTTATTTTTGATGAAGCAGTTCCTTTATTTCCAGATATAATTGCACCAGCATGCCCCATTCTTTTGCCTCGAGGAGCAGTTCTTCCAGCTATATATGCATATACTGGCTTACTTACATTTGCTTCTATATATTCTGCTGCTTCTTCTTCCGCTGTTCCTCCTATTTCGCCAACTAAAACAATTGCCTTTGTATCTTTATCCTTTTCAAATGCTTCTAAAGCATCAATAAAAGTTGAGCCCACAATAGGATCCCCTCCTAAGCCAACGCATGTTGATTGCCCAAAGCCAGCTTTGCTTAAAGCATATACTATTTCATAGGTTAATGTACCAGAGCGAGAAGCAATTCCAATATTTCCCTTTTTAAAAATTATATTTGGAAATATTCCTATTTTTGTTTTTCCTGGAGATGCTATTCCAGGACAATTTGGGCCAATAATGCGAGCTTTTTTATACATTGCATAATGAACAAATTGCATTGTATCATGGAAAGGAATGTTTTCTGTTATAACAACTATTAGCTTTATTCCAGCATCCAATGCTTCTATGACTGCATCTTTGGCGAAAGGAGCAGGAACAAAAACAATGCTTGCATTTGGCTTCTTTTCCATAGCTTCTTCCACACTATCATACACAGGAATTCCATGAACTTGCTGCCCACCTTTGCCAGGTGTTACTCCAGCAACAATTTTTGTTCCAAATTCCATCATAGCTTTTGTATGAAATTGTCCTTGATGTCCTGTTATGCCTTGAACAAGCAACCTTATATTTTCATCTGCCCATATTGCCATTATCTCACCAATTCAACAGCTTTTTTTGCAGCTTCTTTAAATGATTCTATAGCTATTACATAATCTTTTAACATCTGCCTTGCTATATCTTCATTCATTCCTTTAATGCGAGCAACAACTGGGCATTTTAAATGATGGCTTTCCATAAATTCTATTATTCCCTTTGCAACAGTATCACATTTTGTTATTCCTCCAAATAAATTTAGCAATATTACTTTTGGATTTGCTTTAGCCATCAATTCAAAAGCTTGCTTTACTTTATTAGGGTCATCAGTTCCTCCTAAATCTAGAAAAACTCCTCCCTTTCCATTAAATTCATTTATTGCATCTAAAGTAGCCATTGTTAAGCCAGCACCATTTGCTATAACACCTATATCTCCTTCTAGTTGAACAAAAGAAATGTTCTTTTCTCTAGCTTCCTTTTCTAATGGACTAAGCTCAATATCTTCTTTTGGCAATTCATCATGCCTATAAATAGAATTGTTATCAACAATTATTTTAGAATCAACTGCAAAAATTTTTCCATTTGAAATAACGAGTGGATTTATCTCTACTAACTCACAATCTTTTTCTATAAATATTTTGAAAAGATTTGAAGCTATTTTTCTTATTTCCTTTGGTAATTTCCTTAAATGATATGGCTGTAAGCCAACTAGAGGATTAATATATATTTTTATTACTTTTTCAGCCATTTCTTCTATATCTATTCCACCTTCATAAGAAAACATCATTAAGTATTGCCTGCTACTCCTGTCCAAAAAAAAGCTTAAATAATATTCCTTTTCAATGTTAAGCTTTTCCTCAACAAGAATTTTTTTAATTCTTTCTCCTTTTATTTCCATTTCGACCAATTCATCAAAATTTTCTTCTGCTTCTTTTATATTATTAGCAAATTTTATTCCTCCAGCCTTTCCTCTGCCTCCTATTAAAACCTGCGCTTTCATTGCCCATGGAAATGGAATATCTATTTTTTTTAATTCCTCCTTCCTTTCTATTACAATTCCTCTTGGAACTTGGATGCCATATTTTTTAAATATTTCTTTTCCTTGATATTCCAATAATTTCATAGGATGGAAAATAAAAACGATTTTTATTTGTTGCTATTGCAGGATGCTAAACTTAGCAGAACTTCAATTTTCCAAAATATTTTTCATACCTATTTTTCAATTTTTCAAGATTGGGAAAATTTTGTGCTCCCATCTTTTCAATAACAAAAGATGCTGATATACTACCCAATTTACAACATACTTCCAAATCATATCCATTTAAAAGTCCAAACCAAAATCCAGCTTTATATGCATCTCCAGCTCCAGTAGCATCTATTTGTTTTGAATGTATAGCAGGAATTCTTTTTCCACTTTTATAAATTATACTCCCTTTATTTCCTAAAGTTACAATAATGTTACCTCTAATTTCAAATTTTTTTAAATATTTATATTCAATTTCATTGCAAAATATTATATCTGCATTTTCTATCATATATTCAATTTCTTCCTTACAATATTTCTTTAAATCTTGCCCTGGCTCAAAAGCAAAAAATTCAGAATTTTCAGCCATTTTTATAGCCAACTTTGGATGGCAAGGAGCAATATGCAAAATCTCGCTTTTTATTCCCCTCATTTTTTCCATTTCTTCCGATGCTCCCCAATAAAAATACATTTTTTGCCCCTTTTTTGAATTAAAAATGAAAGCTCTCGCTGTCTTCTTATTACTTCTATAAAAATTTAGGCTTATTCCCAATTTTTTTAAATAATTTTCATATCTTTTTCCATCAATTCCAATAGCAGAATATAACTTGCT
This sequence comes from uncultured Thermoplasmatales archaeon, assembly GCA_964503915.1. Lineage (GTDB taxonomy): Archaea > Thermoplasmatota > E2 > UBA202 > JdFR-43 > JAPDJP01. Next base: position 1,460 of record CAZDCH010000013.1, on the reverse strand, counting down.
TTTTATTCCAAACTTTGAAATTCCAACTGCTATATTTGCTCCTCCCCCGCCATAAAATTTATTCCATTTTAAAATATAGGAAGAATGATTTAATAGAGGATGGTTTTCAACATTGAAAATGTAATCATAAGCAGTATGCCCAACTACTGTAATCATATGTTGAATATAAGCACGCTTATTTCATCTTCTGCTACATCCTTTCCATAACCTTTAACTTTAATAGTATGTTTTCCTAAAGCAAATTCATTCCAAAGCCATTCATATGGCGGCATATCATCAGTATATTTGAGTACATCATCAATATAAAATTCAACTTTATTAACATTGTATGCTGATACTTCAATATTTATTTTTCCTATTATTATTGTTTTTCCAAATAAAGTAGGCATAATTGGCTTATTTGCAAAATATAGATATCCATTTATAGGATTATCAATATAAACATATGAATGCTCAGATTCATATCCTCCTATTTTAAGTGTTGGGTCTCCAAATATTATCCATTCTTCAACTGTCTTTACATCTGCAGCGCTTCTCTTCCCAAAAGTATTTATATATCCATTTAATGAATTTGTCCATATATCTCCTAAAATATCATTCTGTTTATAGTTGATAAAGAATCGCAATTCCAACCAGCCCAAAACACCAGCAGAAGGATTACCCGGTATTCCATATGCAATTCCAGATGCAGATAAGCTTGCAATTCCTCCTCCATTGCTTTTTTGGACAAATCCCCACGCAAAGCAACTTCCTTGGTCAAATCTTCCACAGGAGCAAGCATCGATAATAACTACTGGCAATTTATTGCCATTTAATAAATAAGCTATATCATATAAAGTAAATCCAATCCAATCATCTTCTAAAGGCGGATGGGTTGCCCACGATACTCTATTTCCATGACCGCTAAAATCAACAAATCCAACTCCATTGTTAATAACTTTTTTAATGTTTGCAGCGCTTAAATTGCCAAGAGAAGCCCACAATTTTATACCATTAAATTCATTCATCACATCCAATATTTTTTGATTCATATATTCTCCTTCATATATTCCTGAATTATCTCCATCTTTTGGTATGAATGTATCTCCACCACATACTAATATGTTTTTAAACCAATTTGAACCATGGGCATTTTTTTCATAATTAATTATTTTATCAATGACTGCATTTAACTCATTTTCATTGCTACAAGCTATTCTTCCTACAGCAACATCGGGATATAAATCTACTTCATCTGTATTTCCATTATATTTATATTCTCCATATTTCCCATTACCATTAGAATCCCAACTGCAAAAGCTTCCATCTGCAAAATATATGTCAGCATAGTATAAATCGCTTGGAAAATAGCTTTCATAGTTTGCAGAGGGAACATATGAAAGACGAGCTGGTAATTTATCAGCATCTCCAACAAGCAAAACATATTTTATTCCATATTTTTCAATGCAATCTTTAATGAA